>CALBTT010000177.1 GCA_937967645.1 uncultured Zoogloea sp. | reverse complement strand
ACGGCGACCACCGAGATCTACACTCTTGCCCTACACGACGCTCTTCCGATCTTCCCCGGCTTCCGCTGTCCGGCTTGCCGGGCAACGGAAACGGGGAGGCGACAAGCGAAGCGCGTCAGTGCGTCGGTCGAGCGTGTCTCAGCGGATGAACTCGACATCGACGCGACGATTCTGCGCACGGCCTTCCTCGGTGCTGTTGTCACCCACAGGCTCGCTGGAACCGCGAGAGAACACGTAGACCTTGCCCTTCGCGACGCCGCGCTCGGTCAGGTACTTCTTGGCCGAGATGGCACGGGTCATCGCCAGCACGCGGTTCGCTTCCACCGATCCGGTGTTGTCGGAGTGGCCCCGGATGTTGATGCGCTTGGCCTTCATCCCGGCAGACACCATCGCTTCACCGATCTCGGGCGTCGGGTCGAACTTCGCGCTGCTGTAGCCGAAGTTGACCCGCAGCAGCGCGGTGCCGACCTCGGCCATGCGCTGCTCGATCTGGTCGAGCGTCTGGTTGATCTTGGCCAGCTTCGCGGAGCAAGCCTGCTCGTTGCCCTTCGAGGCGGCGAGTTCGGCCTGCACGCGGCTCAGATCGGCCTTGAGGCGGTCGATCTCGCGGTTCAGGCGCTCGTTCTCGGCGCGAGCGCGAGTTCCTTCCTCGACCACCTGCTGCGGCGGGATGGGCGGCTTCTCGGGGGTCTTTTCGAGGACGGTCAGGCCAGCCAGTGCGGGCATGGCGGCCGAGGCGATGGCGACGGCCACGCCGCTCGCCAGAAGGTGTTTCTTGAATTTCATGTGCGTCTCCAAGCGCGGAACATCAATCGGACAAGCCCGACCCACAGGTAGCCGCCGATGATGGCGGCGAGGGCGAGCAGTGGGAACATGCGTGCCTTCTGCGCCAGTGGAACCGGCGTGAAGTACAGCGAGGGGAACCAGACGAACGCGGCCCCGATCAGCGGCATCGTGAAGAGCCGCTTGAACAGGTTGTCTTGCGCCTCATCGTCACGAGTCGCCCACCAGAACCATGCGCAGGCCACCAGATACGCCGGTAGCCACATCAGGCCGATGGTGAGGTAGACATAGGCCAAGCCTGCCGTGGTGGATCGCAGCGTGCCGATCTGCGGCACGCCGAACGCAGTCAGTGCGACCGCGAGGACGAAGGCCACGAAAGCCAGCAGCACGGGGAGGGACAGGCCCAGCAGCAGCAGGGATCGGTCTGATTCCGTCAGGCGACGTAGCCACTTCATGGGCCACCTCGCGACAGAGAAGGGCGGTGTGCCGCCCGGAGACATCGGTGTTTCATAGCTGGTAGCTCCTTTCAAGTTGGTTGCCTTCACCTTTGCATCACTCATCGTTGTTGCCGAGCCGCGCCAACTTCTCGGCGTCATCCCGGCGTTTCTCATCCACTGCTTGCGCGTAGATTCGGGTCGTCTTGGGGTCTTTGTGCCCAAGCTCATCTTGAGTCGTTTCCAGCCCGGCACCGGCCATCAGCCGGTGTGTCGCGTTGGTGTGGCGCATCCAGTGGGTGCTCATCGCGTCGATGCGCGCCCGGATGTGCTCGTCGCCACATTCGTTCGCTGCCTGCCCACCGACCTCCGAGACGATCATGCCGATGGCACGAGGCGTCATGGGGTCTTGCAGGCGGCGGCGGTTGATGGATGCCACGAGGGGCAGCGACTCGCCGGGCACCGGGTACTTGTTCTCAAGTCCCAGTGCCGTCCGGTAGATCACAAGCTCTTGCAGGCGCGTGGAATTGACGGTGACGTAGCGCTCTTCGTTGCCCTTGCCGACGACTCGCAACTGCCAGTCGCCATCCCGGCGCACGAAGTCGCCCATGCGGCCAGTCGCGACCTCTTCGCGACGTGTGCCGGTATGGTAAAGGAGCGAAAACAACCAGCGTGCCCGGACAGCGTGCGCGATCTCGCGCACCGAGGTGCGGGGCATCCGCATGATCCAGTCTTTCAGCCACTCCCAGCTTTCGAGGTCGAGGTTTCGCGCTGAAACGCTCTTGTTGACCACGGCCGGGCGGATGGAGAGGCGGAACACGTTGCGCGGCAGATAGCCTGCCTCCTGCAAGTAGGCGGCCATCTGGCCCAGCACAGTACGGGCGTAGGAGATCGACTTGGGATTGAGCCTGCCCACCAGCACCTGCGTAGGCCGCAGCCGCTCGCCACGCTTGGGCTTGCGAGGGCGCAGCCAGTGCTTCGGCGGGTTGCCGAGGTGCTGGTAGAACTCGTGGGCGTGCTCGACCTTCATCTCGCGCAGCGATAGGCCGCGCTCATCCAGCCACAGCAGCAGCCGCGCCGCCTCGCGCCGGTAGGCGTCGAAGGTGTTGCGCGACCGGCCGCCACGGGCAATCAGCCACGCGGACACGGCCTCAACGTCCGTCGTCGCGGCGAGCGCGACATCGGCCGCTGGCAGGGTTGCCAGTTGAGGCTTGTCCGGTAGGGCTGCGATCAGGTCACTCATCTTCTTGTTCTCAGTCTCGACACGGTGCAAGCACCGGGTCATCGGGATCGACGCCGTTTGCCACGGCCATCGCCCTGTAGTTCTCGTGAAGGTCACACCCACCATCGCGCACGTCATCCTTGAACCGGCCCTGCATGTAGCCCAGTCGCACGGTCAGGTTGTGTGCAGCACCGCGCAGCAGGAAGCCTGCGCAGATCGCGGGCTTGTCCTTGCCGGACTGGTGACATGCGAAGGTGCGGTCGCTCATGTCGTATGCGGTGGCGGCCGAGTGGCGGAACGCCTCGGCCGGGAACTCGCCCACCGCATCCTTGCGCCACGGGCAGTCGCTGCACGGCTTGCGCCTGTACGTGCCGCGTCCACCCACGACCGTGACGACCTGATGGTCGGCACCGGCCGGGCGGACTTCAACGACCTTGGGGCGCTTGCGCTCGGTCATGCGGCATTGCCCTCGACCACAAACCACCGCTCGTAGCCTTCGGGCGGCTTGGGCGCGTCGGGAAGCTCGGCGGCGGGTACGACGCGATGCGGCGTGCTCACCCACTCGCCAATGGCTGCGCGAGCAGCGTGACGGGTCAGGAAAACACGGTGCGACGAGGTATAGCCGCTGTGTCCTTCCGGCCGCACCGACTCGACAAGCTGCTTGATCTCGTTGTCGCGGGAGGCTGACCAGAACGAACCATCCTCGCCCGGTGCCTGCGCTCCGGGGCAGAGGTCAAGCCAGTGGTGGTACTTCGGCAGGCTCTCGCTGCCGGACAGCTTGATCTCACGAACACGCACCGGCTCGTAGCCTTCGGGCAGTTCAATGCCCAGAAGGGCGTCGAGCGTGAGGCGGCCGTTGGCGTCCAGTGCGCCATCGGCAAGCCAGACCCGAGCGTGATCCTTGCTGCTCTCGCGCCAGTTGTCGAACCAGTCAGCCAGCAAAGGGCTGTGCTTCTTGCCATGCACTTCCTCCACGCCGATGCCGATACCGCTGTGGACGTAGACGCCACGGCGGTTGTCGGCCAGCGCGAGGGTGGTGCCCATCAAGCTCCACGCCTCTTTCGACAGTTCCTCGTCGAAACGGCTGCTGGCGTGCCCCTTGTTCGCGAACGGCTTGATGAAGGCGGCGCGTACCCGCTCCTTCGCCTCATCGCTGGGGGCAAGCCTCGCCAGCAGGGCGTGCGCCTTGTGGATGCCCACGCACAGGTAGCGCAGTTCCTTCGACCGTGGGTAGTACACCACGCCGAAGGGAATGGCGATGGACGGGTTCTGCACGTACTTGGAGTTGTCGAGGATCACGCGGCGGACGCTGCGCCAATCCTCGAACTGCACCTCATGTTCGCCCTCGCTCATCGTCGTCGTGAATGGCTTGAGCAGGGCGGGGAACAGCCCGGCCTCGGCCAAGACCTCAGCCTTGCGCTCGTAGGACGGGAACGCAGAGGAACGGCTGGCCCAGTCGTCGGCACCCTCCCACTGGTGCAGCGTGGTTTCCGAAGCTGCTTGCTGGGGCAGCGAGGCCCAGCGGCGGCTCTTCTCGCTGTACTTCGTCTTGCCGCGTTCGACGGTGATGCGATGCACCCATGCGTGCCGCTCAAGGCGGTCATCGCATTCTTCCGGGCGCGGAGCGGCGTACACCACCAGCTTCGCGCCACCGGACAACACCAGACGAAGCGGCGTCAGGCCGATCTCCCTCACGAAGTCCTCGACTTCGGAGATGCGGCGCTTGCCCTCTCCGGCCAGCATGTACATAGATCGGAAGAGCACACGTCTGAACTCCAGTCACGAATCACCATCTCG
>CALBTT010000176.1 GCA_937967645.1 uncultured Zoogloea sp. | reverse complement strand
CCGGGTGGTGTGGGAGGGGTCGGTCAGCTAAGCTGGCCGCCCCTATCCCGATTGCCACCGGTTTGGATGGGGCGTCGGCCTCTCGTCGCAAGGTGAAGCGGATGCATGACGCACCGCGGCGGTGCAGCATGCATTATTGCGGTGCAGAAAATTCAGTTTTAGGTGATTTAAAAGTTGAATATTCACGTAATTTGGCCTGGCACGCTCTGTGCATTAATCCTGAGTGTTCTTTGAAGTAAAAGGGATTCCTCTTTTTTTGTGATGCCCTTTTACCGGTGTGCTTGTGCAGTGGAAGGCTCGAAAAATACTTGAATGTTCACGTGAAATTTCCGTTGACATTGGTAATTCGAAAAACTAATCTGCACATCAACAACAGTTATCAATGAGCCCGGGATGCAACGCGGGCCGGCGGCGAAAAGACCGCATTTCCCCAGGAGTCGCAGGATGAGCATCTTCGTAAGAACGCTGGATCTGGGTGGGACCGGCCCCTCCGTGGCGATCAAGGATTCGATCGACGTGGCCGGTGTGCCGACCCAGGCGGGCAGCCGGGCCCTGGAGGGTGTTGCACCTGCCGCCACCCATGCCCTGGTGGTCGAGCGCCTGCTGGCGGCGGGCTGGCACATCACCGGCAAGGTCACCATGCATGAGCTGGCCTTCGGCACCACCGGCATCAACGCCTGGGCGGGTACCCCGGTGAATCCGCACTTCCCCGACCGAGTCCCCGGTGGTTCGTCCAGCGGCTCGGCTGCTGCGGTGGCGGCCGGCATCGTGGATGCAGCGATCGGTACCGATACCGGTGGCTCCGTGCGCATCCCCGCGGCCTGTTGCGGGGTGTTCGGCTTCAAGCCCACCTTTGGTCGGGTCAGCCGCGACGGTGTGATGCCGGCGGTCACCAGCCTCGATTGCGTCGGTCCGTTCGCCGCCGACATGGATACCCTGATCGCCTGCATGCGGGTCATCGATCCCGGCTTCGGCGAGCTGCCGTCGATGGACGGCGTGTCCATCGGGGTGATCGATGTGCCCGCCCTGGACGAGATCCACGCCGGCGTGAATGACGCGCTGGCCCGTAGCGGCCTGACGACCGCAGCGGTGAAGCTCGAACACTTCGATGCGGCCTACAAGGCCGGCCTGGCGGTGATCAATGCCGAGACCTGGGCCGCCTGCGGCCACCTGCTGGAGAGCGGCAAGGTGGCCAGCGATGTGGCAGTGCGCCTCGCCAACGCGGCGCGCACCACCCAGGCCGACGTGGATGCGGCCAATGCCGTGCGCGAAGCCTTTTCGGCCGAGGTCGATGCCGCCCTGGAACGTTTTGCCGTACTGGCCCTGCCGACCATGGCAGATGCCCCACCGAGCCTCGATCAGGCTTCCGATACCTCCAGGCTGGTCACCATGACCTCCCTGGTTCGCCCCTTCAACCTGTCCGGTCATCCGGCCATCGCCATCCCGCTGCCTGCCCGGAGCGGTTTCCCCGTCAGCCTGCAACTGGTCGCCGCCAAGGGGCGCGACGAACTGCTGTGTGCCGTCGCCCGGCACGTAGCCAGCCGGTTGCAGTGACATCCATTCTCAAGCGGAGACACCCATGTTAGTGGCTATCAAAGAGACCCGGGACTGCGATGCCGCCAATGCGGCGGCCGGTCTGGACGAACTCCTGCAGGACATCCGGAAGCGCCGGAAAGAATTCGAAGCCCAGCGCTTCATTTCCCCGGACATCATCCAGGGCTTCAAGAAGGCCGGTATCTACCGTGCCCTGGTGGCCAAGCGCTTCGGCGGGGACGAGAAGTCACCGGCCGAGTTCTGCCGGCTGATCGAGCGCATCTCCCAGGCCGACGGCTCCGCCGGCTGGGTGGCGAGCTTCGGTATCGGCGGCATCTATCTGGCCGCGCTGCCCCTGGCAACCCTGGAAAAGCTCTATGCCAACGGCCCCGACGTGGTCTTCGCCGGCGGCATCTTCCCGCCGCAGCCCGCCGAGGTGGTGGATGGCGGCTTCAAGGTGAATGGCCGCTGGAGCTGGGGCAGCGGCAGCATGGGCGCCGAAGTGGTGGGCGCCGGCATCCTGCCCAAGAACGGTGACGGCTCCGGCCTGCCGCGCATGGCCGTGATGCCCCGCGAGAAGGTCGAGATCTCTCCGAACTGGGAGGTGATGGGCCTGCTCGGCACCGGCAGCCACGACATCGTGGTCAAGGATGTCGTGGTGCCCGAGGAGTGGACCTTCGTGCGCGGCGGCCCGGCATCCCTCGACACCCCGCTGTACCGCTACCCGACCCTGTCCTTCGCGGCCCAGGTGCTGACCGTGGTCGGCCTCGGTATCGGCCGCGCCGCCATCGACGAAGTGCTGGGCATGGCGGCCGGGCGTGCCTCGGTGACCGGCGCCCCGAACCTGGGTGAGCGCGTCTATGTGCAGCTCGAGATCGCCAAGATCGAGGCCGAACTGCGCGCCGCCCGCGCCTGGTTCTACGAGGCCATCGACGATGTCTGGCAAGTGCTGGTGGCCGGCGGCAAGCCGACCGACCACCAGGTGAGCATGCTGCGCCTGTCCACCACCCACGCCTCCCGCGTCGGTGCCGACGTGGCCCGCCGTGCCCAGATGCTCTCCGGTGGCACCGGCGTGTATGAGTCGAGCCCGCTGGCCGCCCAGGTCCGCGACGCCCAGATGATCACCCAGCACGCCTTCATGGGCGACATCACCTACCAGAATGCCGGCGCCATGCTCTTCGGCCTCAAGCCGCTGCCCGGCTACCTCTAACAGACTTTCATCCAACGGAGATAGAGATGAGCGACAAGAAACCGCTGCGCGTGCTGTTCTGCATGGGCGTGAACCAGAACTTCATGGACGGCACGGCCGATGAGATGAAGGACGTGTGGGGCGCCTTCGTGTCGATGATGCAGGGCATCGCGCGCCTGCCCGGCGTGCGAGTGCTGGGCAATATGGACGACGACCAGATCATGGTCGGCCCGTCCGTCGCCTTCCCCTGGACCACCTATGTGCTGGCCGACGTGCCCGACCTCGAGACCGTCACCGCCGCCTGCAACCTGTTCCGCGCCACCCCGGTGGGCGACGGCACCTACAAGCTCTGGAAGTACATCCGCGTCGAGGCCCGCATCGGCCGCGAGCTGGTGATCCCCGAGTAAGGCCAGCACGGAGCCGACCATGACCGACCACGCCCACCTCCGTCAGCTCGAGGAGCGCCTCGACCGCCTGGAGAGCGAAGGCGCCATCCGCGCCTGCATCAACCGCTACATGTTCCTGTGCGACTACCTGGATGCCCGTACGCCGCTGGACGAACTGGCCGGGCTGTTCACGCTGGGCGCGGTGTGGGAAGGCATCGGCGAGAAGTACAAGGGCACCTTCGGGCGCATCGAGGGGCGCGAGGCGATCGCCGCGATGATGGCCAAGTACATGGTCGAACCGGCGCACTTCGCCCTCAACGTGCATTTTCTGACCAGCGAGACGATCCGCGTGCATGCCCCGGACGCGGCCACCGGCTCGTGGGTCATGTTGCAGACCTCCACCTTCGCGACCGGCGCCTCCCACCTCAACGCGGCCCGGCTGACCCTCGACTTCGCCCGTCAGGACGGCGTCTGGCGGATCAGCCACTTCCGTACCGAGAACCTCTTCAGCCGCCCGGTGGACGCCTGGAACGCCACTGCCGCGCTGCCGGTGCCCCGCTAGGGCCGGCGCGCTCCGATCATCGATTGAGATACAAGGAAGACACACCATGACGCTTCAAGCAGCAAGCCAAGGCCTGACCCTGGCCGACCTGGTGCAGCAGGACCGGGTCCATACCTCCCTCTACACCGACCCCGCCCTCTTCGAGCAGGAGATGGACAAGGTCTTCTCCAGCACCTGGGTGTGGGTTGCCCACGCCAGCGAGATCCCCGAAGCCGGCAGCTACAAGACCACCTTCGTGGGCCGCCAGCCCGTGGTGGTGGTGCGCGACCGCAAGCAGCAGGTGCATGTGCTGCTCAACCGCTGCCGCCATCGTGCCGCCACCGTGTGCGAAGGCCACAAGGGCAAGACCAACAGCTTCGTGTGCCCCTACCACGGCTGGAGCTACTCCCTGGACGGCGCCCTGCGCGGCGTGCCCAGCCCTGAGAGCTATGGCGACCTGCTGGACAAGGCCGACTTCCCGCTCATCAAGCTGCGCGTCGAAGAGTACGCCGGCATGATCTTCGCCACCTTCAAGGACGACATCGAGCCCCTCGTCGACTATCTCGGCCCGGCCAAGAAGTGGATGGACCTGTTCATGAAGCAGGGCGGCGGTTTCCCGGTGAAGGTGGCGGGCGAACACCGCTTCCGCTTCCCCGGCAACTGGAAGATCCAGCTCGAGAACACCACCGACGCCTACCACTTCCCGCTGGTGCACAAGTCCTTCCTCAGCTCCGTCGATGAGCAGACCGAGAAGATGCTGGACTTCGTGGAAGGCCCCGGCCTCGTCGAAGACCTGGGCAACGGCCACAGCGTGATGGTGATGATCCCCGAGCTGGTGGACCTGGAAGCCAACCTGGACGCGCCCATCCCCGACCGCTTCGCGGAACTGGCCGAAGAGCTGCGCAAGGACTATCCGGAAGACCAGGTGCGCCGCATCGTGCGTGCCGTGGGGGGGTCCGGCTTCAACCTCAACCTGTTCCCCAACGTGGCCTGCTCCATGGCCTTCTTCCGGGTGCTGCGTCCGGTGTCCGTCACCGAGACCGAAATCCACCACGCCGCCATCGTCATGGACGGTGGCCCTGCCGCCGCCAACCAGGCCCGCCTGCGCCTGCACGAGCATTTCCAGGGGCCGATGGGTTTCGGCACGCCTGACGACGCCGAGGCCTGGGACCGCGTGCAGCGCGGCTCCTTCGCCGGCACCAACCAGTGGATCATGCTCAACCGCGGCCTGGCCAAGGAAGTCGAGACCCCGGATGGTCGCCGCAGCGACGTGAGCGCCGAGACCGGTATGCGCGCAGCCTACCGTCAATGGAAAAAACTGATGACCGCCTGAGGCGGAGGACCCACCATGAACATCGAATTGCTCAATCAAGCCGCCGCTTTCGTCAGCCTGGAAGCCGACCTGCTGGACCACAGCGAGTACACCGAATGGCTGAACCTGTGGGAGGAGTCCGGCACCTACATCGTGCCGATCGACCCCAATACGACCGATTTTGCCAATACGCTGAACTATGCCCATGACGACGCCACCATGCGCCGCCTGCGGGTGGAGCGCCTGACCAGCGGCGAATCGGTGTCCACCGTGCCGGCGCCGCGCACCATCCGCAGCCTGTCCCGCTTCCGCCTGCTGGGCGACGACGGCCAGGCCGTGACCCTGCGCTGCACCCAGATCCTGGGCGAGTTCCGCAAGGACGTGCTGAAGCACTACACCGCCGACGTCACCTTCGTGCTGAAGCGCGCCGGCGACAGCTTCCGCATCCAGCAGAAGGTGGTTCGCCTGCTCAACTCCACCGATGCCCTGGCCTGCATCGCCTACATCCCGTAAGGAGTCCCGCATGAGCCAAGTCGCCCTCGTCACCGGCGCCGCCCAAGGCCTCGGCAACATCATCGCCCGGCGCCTGCATGCGGCCGGCTACAAGGTGGTCATCACCGACGTCAGTTCGGAGTTGGCCGCCAGTGCCGCCGCACAGCTGGACGCGAGCGGCGACACGGTTCTGCCGCTGGCCCTCGACGTGATGCAGAAGTCGGCCTTCGAAGCCGCCCTGGCCGCCGTGCGCGAGCGCTGGGGCGGGCTGCAGGTGGTGGTCAACAACGCCGCCATCACGCCCACCACGCCGGTGATGCAGATCACCCCGGAGGAGTTCGACAAGGTGCTGGCGATCAACCTGCGCGGCACCTTCCTCGGCTGCCAGGTGTTCGGCGCGGCGATGGGCGCGGCCGGTTATGGCCGCCTCATCAACGTGGCCTCGCTGGCCGGCCAGAACGGCGGGACCGCCTCCGGCGCCCACTACGCGGCGTCGAAGGGCGGCATCCTGACCCTCACCAAGATCTTCGCCCGCGAACTGGCGGCCTCCGGCGTCACGGTCAATGCGATCGCCCCGGGCCCCATGGAGCTGCCGTCCGTGCGCGCTGCCGTGCCGCCGGAGCGTCTCGAGAAACTCATCGAGATGATCCCGGTGAAGCGCCTCGGCAACCCGGAGTTTGTCGCCAACCTGGTCGTGCAGCTGGCCTCCGTCGAAGCCGACTTCGCCACCGGCGCCGCCTGGGATGTGAACGGCGGCATCTTCATGCGCTGAGCGCCGAAGCGAAACCAACAGAAGGGAAAACACAAAAATGTCTGAAGAAACGCTCCGGGTTGTCGTCCGCCGCAGCGCGTCCCAGGGCCAGGGCGTCCTCGTCCTCGACCTGGCGGCCGCAGACGGTGGCGAACTGCCCCCCTTCGAAGCGGGGGCCCACGTGGACCTGCACCTGGGCGAGGGCCTTGTACGCCAGTATTCCCTGTGCGGTGACCCGGCCGATCGCCAGGTCTACCGCCTGGGCATCCTGAAGGATCCGAATTCCCGCGGCGGCTCCATTGCCGCCCATGAGCGCCTCAGCGAAGGCACCGTGGTCGAGATCGGCCTGCCGCGCAACCTGTTTCCGCTGGAGGCCGGCGCGGGCCGCTCGATCCTGGTGGGTGGCGGCATCGGCGTGACCCCCATGATCGCCATGGCGCACGCGCTGCACGCCGCCGGCAAGCCCTTCGAGCTGCACTATTGCGGCCGCAGCCAGGCCTCCTGTGCCTTCCTCGACGAGCTGGCCGCGGCGCCCTTTGCCGCCTCCGTGCATACCCACTTCGACGACGCGGGCGATGCCCAGCGCCTCGATCTGAAGGCCGTGCTGGCCGGCACCGACAGCACCACCCACCTGTACGTGTGCGGCCCGTCGGGCTTCATGGAGTGGGTGATCGCCGAATCCGGCCGGCGTGGCCTCGCCCCCGCGCAGATCCACAAGGAGTACTTCCAGGTCGAGCAGCCCAGCGGCGGCAAGGCCTTCGATGTGCTCCTCAAGAAGTCCGGCAAGACGGTACATGTGGCCGGTGACCAGACCATCGTCGACGCCCTGGCGGGCATCGGCGTCAAGATCAAGGTGTCCTGCGAACAGGGCGTCTGCGGCACCTGCCTGTGCAACGTGCTCGAAGGTACCCCCGACCACCGGGATGTCTTCCTGACCGACGAGGAGAAGGCCGACAACGACCAGATCCTCCTGTGCTGCTCCCGCGCCCTCAGCGACACCCTGGTGCTGGATCTCTAGCCTGATCATCCCCAAGGAGAGACATGATGATCGATACCAATGAATTCCGTGACGGCATGGCCATGCTCAGTGGCGCCGTCAACGTGATCACCACGGGCGGCCAGGAAGGCCTCGCCGGCTTTACCGCGACCGCCGTCTGCAGCGTCACCGACCAGCCGCCGACCTTGCTGGTCTGCATGAACCGTTCGTCTTACGCCCACCGTTTCTTCACCGCCAACGGCGTGCTCTGCGTCAATCTGCTGGGCGGCGATCAACAAGGCCTGTCCGGCCTCTTTGCCGACCGCAACGTGAGCATGGAAGAGCGCTTCGAGCGCAGCGCCTGGCAGGCCCTCGAAACGGGCAGCCCGGCCCTCGACGATGCGCTGGTCAATTTCGACTGCCGTATTGCCCAGACCCATGAAGTCGGCTCCCACAGCATTTTCTATTGCGAGGTGGTCCGCGTGCGCCGGAGTGATCCGCGCCCGGGGCTCGTCTATTTCAATCGCAATTACCACCGGGTCGGTGAGGAAATTCGCGCGGCGGGCTGAGTGCTCCCGTGATTATTTCCTTCCGTATTTCCGAAATGAATGCCGTGAAGGGCTGAGGCCATGCCAAATTTGAATGTCTATCTGGTCGAGGGTTATTCCGAGGCGCAGAAGGAAACCCTGCTGCTCCGCATGACCGATGCGGTGGTCGACAGCATCGCCGCCCCCAAGGCGTCGGTGCGGATCTTCCTGATCGAACTGCCGCGTGCCCACATCTGTGCCGGAGGGGTCGTCCTGGCCGCCGAGGCACGGGCCGGAGGGCCGCTCTCGCCGGGCGGTCCGACGATCCACGCCTTCCTCATTCGCGGCCGCACGGACGCCCAGAAGGAAGCGCTGATCGGTGCCCTGACCGGGGTGGTGGAAGAAGTCCTGGCGATTCCGCCGGCGCCGGTGCGGGTCATGATCTTCGACGTGGCCAACACCGATTTCGGCATGCAGGGTGTGACCGCCAAGTCCCTCGGGCGTTGATGTTCCGGAATGGGCACGTATTTGGTGCAATAAAGTCGGCCGCTGCACTGCAATATGGCAGGGCCTGAAAAGCATGAATACGAAGCCCCTCCGGAAGCCCCGGAAAGCCTGAATTCCGCCTATTTGGCGGAAATGGCATGAAGAATGCTCTTCAATATTGTCCGTGATGCGCTGCGGAAACTGGATGAAGGGCAGGACTTTCTTCAAAAAGGGGCAGTGCAAACGGCTTTATTTTTCTATATAAACGTGAAAAATCACGTGAATTGATTCGTTTCAGTTGCTTCATGAATCAAGTTTTTCCTGCGCAGAACGGCAGGCAGGTCGAAGCAGATAGTTCCAACCTTTGAACGGAGATCGAACATCATGAAATTCAAGCGTCTGGTAGCGTCGGTGGTGATGGGGGCCCTGTTTTCCGGGGCGGCCTGGGCTCAGGTGAAGGTGGGCGTCGTATCGTCCTCCACCGGTCCGGTGGCGATGGTGGGCATCCCCCAGAAGAATTCCGTGCCGCTGATGCCGACCAAGGTCGGCAACCTCACCGTGCAGTACATCCCGCTGGATGACGGCAGCGACCCCACCGCCTCGGTGGTGGCGATCAAGAAGCTGATCAGCGAAGAGAACGTGGATGCCATCATCGGACCGTCCGGCTCGCCCAATGCGATGGGGGTGATCCAGTTCGCCGCCGAAGCCGGCGTGCCGCTGCTGGCGCCGGTGGGTACCGCCGCGGTGGTGCTGCCCATGGACGACAAGAAGAAGTGGGTCTTCAAGACCACCCAGAACGACCAGCTGATCGCCGATGCGCTGGTGGGCCACATGGCCAAGACCGGCATCAAGACCGTGGGCTTCATCGGCACCTCCGATCCCTACGGTGAAAACTGGGCCAAGGTGTTTACCGAGAGTGCCGGCCGCAAGGGCATCAAGGTGGTGGCCAGCGAGCGCTTCCAGCGCAGCGACAGCTCGGTGACGGCCCAGGGCCTCAAGGTGCTGATGTCCAAGCCCGACGCCGTGCTGATCGCCGCCCCCGGCACACCGGCGGTGCTGCCCCAGATCACCCTCCACGACCAGGGCTACCGCGGCAAGGTCTACCAGACCCACGGTGCCGCGCTGCCCGAGTTCCTGAAGCTCGGCGGCAAGAAGGTCGAGGGCACGGTGCTGGCCGCCAGCCTGATGCTGGTGCTGGACCAGATCTCCGACAGCCATCCGTCCAAGAAGATCGCCATCGACTACGTGAACGCCTACGAGAAGCTGAACGGCTCCAAGCCGGCCACCTTCGGCGGCAACGTCTTCGACGCCGGTCTGCTGCTCAAGAACGCGATCCCCCACGCGGCCGCCAAGGGCAAGCCGGGCACCCCGGCCTTCCGCGCCGCCCTGCGTGACGCCCTCGAGCAGACCAAGGACATGCCTGCCACCCAAGGTGTGTACAACATGACGTCGGCCGACCACAGCGGCTTTGACGAACGGGGCCGTGAGCTCATCGTCGTCAAGGACGGCAAGTGGACCCTGATCCAGTAATTGTCATGTGCGCCGGCCGGGTCTCCGGCTTGGCTGGCGCGGGTGCGCCCTTCGGCTGCACCTGGTTCAACCGCCATGAGGCGGTGTCTTGTACGAGGGTTTGTCCATGGAATTTCCGATTGCGTTGATGCTCGTGCAAGACGGCATCACCAACGGCGC
>CALBTT010000175.1 GCA_937967645.1 uncultured Zoogloea sp. | reverse complement strand
ACGTGCCGATCATCTATTTCTCGGTGAAGTGGTGGAACACCCTGCACCAGGGCGCGTCGGTCTCGATGACCAAGGCGCCGACCATGGCCACCACCATGCTGTGGGGCATGCTGATCATGGCCCTGGCCTTCTGGATGTACAGCATCGCCATCGCCCTGTACCGGGTGCGGGCGATCATCCTCGAACGGGAACGACACGCCACCTGGGTGGCCGAACTGCCGGAGATGCAGCGATGAACTGGGGGAGCGCCAGCGAATTCTTCGCCATGGGCGGCTATGGTTTCTATGTGTGGGGCAGCTTCGGTGTCACCGCGGCCGCCCTGCTGATCGAAACCCTGCTGGCCCGTAAACGCCTTGCGGACACCCGCCGCCTGCTACGCCGGGAACTTGCCGCCGACCGCGACAACCAAGACTGATCATGAAACCACGCCAGAAACGCCTCGCCATCGTGCTCGGCGGCCTTGCCGCCCTCGGCATCGCCGCCGCGCTGATCCTCAACGCCTTCCAGAGCAACCTGGTGTTCTTCTTCACGCCCACCCAGGTGGCCAGTGGGGAAGCCCCCAAGGACCGCCCCTTCCGCATCGGCGGACTGGTCAAGGAAGGCAGCCTGCAGCGCACCGACATCACCGCCCGCTTCGTCGTGACCGACACCGCCCGGGAGATCCCGGTGGCCTACAAGGGCATCCTCCCGGACCTCTTCAGCGAGGGCAAGGGCGTGGTGGCCCAGGGCACCCTCGGCGCCGACGGCAATTTCACGGCCAGCGAGGTGCTGGCCAAGCACGACGAGAACTACATGCCGCCGGAAGCCCAGGCCGCCGTGGACAAGGCCCACGAAGCCAGCCGTACCCTCAAGCAGTAAGGCCAGGAGGCCAACCATGATTCCGGAAATCGGTACCTTCGCCCTCGTCCTGGCCCTGCTCGTCGCACTGGTCCAGGGCACCCTGCCCCTGATCGGCGCCCAGCGCGGCGTCAGCGCCTGGATCGGACTGGCGCGGCCGGCCTCGGCCACGCTGTTCCTGCTCATCGCCGTCGCCTTCGGCTGTCTCACGGCGAGCTTCATCAACAACGACTTCTCGGTGCTGTACGTGGCCCAGCACTCCAACTCGCGGCTGCCCATCGAGTACCGCATCTCCGGTGTATGGGGCGGCCACGAGGGCTCGCTGCTGCTGTGGGTGCTGATGCTGTCCCTGTGGTCGCTGGCGGTGGCGGCCTTCTCACGCAGCCTGCCGGACGACATGGTGGCGCGGGTGCAAGGGGTGCTCGGCCTGGTGGCCTTCGGCTTCCTGCTGTTCATCCTGGCCACCTCCAGCCCCTTCGAACGCCTGCTGCCCGGCGCGGACGAGGGCCGCGACCTCAACCCGCTGCTGCAGGACCCGGGCCTGATCTTCCATCCGCCGATGCTCTACATGGGCTACGTGGGCTTCTCCGTGGCCTTCGCCTTTGCCATCGCCGCCCTGCTGTCGGGGCGGCTGGATGCGGCCTGGGCGCGCTGGTCCCGCCCCTGGACCACCGCCGCCTGGATCTTCCTGACCCTCGGCATCGGCCTGGGCTCAATCTGGGCCTACTATGAACTGGGCTGGGGTGGCTGGTGGTTCTGGGATCCGGTGGAAAACGCCTCCTTCATGCCCTGGCTGGTGGGCACCGCGCTGATCCACTCGCTGGCCGTCACCGAGAAGCGCGGCAGCTTCAAGAACTGGACCGTACTGCTGGCCATCGGCGCCTTCTCCCTGTCCCTGCTGGGCACCTTCCTGGTCCGCTCCGGGGTGCTGAGTTCGGTGCATGCCTTCGCCTCCGACCCCAAGCGCGGCGTCTTCATCCTGCTCTTCCTGGTCGTGGTGGTCGGCGCCTCCCTGACCCTCTTCGCCTGGCGCGCCCCCAAGGTCAGCCTGGGCGGTGCCTTCTCCCTGGTGTCGCGGGAAACCCTGCTGCTGATCAACAACGTGCTGCTGCTATCGGCCGCCGGCGCCGTGCTGCTCGGCACCCTCTACCCGCTGGTGATCGACGCCCTCAACCTGGGCAAGCTGTCGGTCGGCCCCCCGTACTTCAACGCGGTGTTCGCGCCGCTGATGGTGCCGGTGCTGTTCCTGATGGCGGTGGGCCCTGTGGCGCGCTGGAAGGACGCCCGCCTGGCCGACATCGTGCGCCCGGTGCGCCTGGCCTTCGCCGTGGCGGTGGCGGGCGGCGTCAGCGTGCCCTTCCTGTTCGGCGGCTGGTCCGCCGGGGTGGCCCTGGGCATCGGGCTGGCCATCTGGATCACCGGCTCGTCGGTGCTGCAAATCCTGGCCCGCACCAAGTCGAGCATGCCACCGCGGGCCTTCTGGGGCATGCACGTCGCCCACGTGGGCATCGCCGTCACCCTGGTCGGCATCGTCATGGTCAAGCACTACGAAACCGAGAAGGACGTGCGCATGGCGCCGGGCGACACGGTCAAGACCGGCGACTACCAGATCCGCTTCCTGGGCGTGGAGAGCGTACCTGGCCCCAACTACAACGCGGCCCGGGGCAACCTGGAGCTGATCCGCGACGGCAAGGTGGTGATGCCGCTGCACCCGGAAAAGCGCAAGTACCTGTCGTCGGCCATGCCGATGACCGAGGCCTTCATCGATCCGGGCCTGACCCGTGACATCTATGTGTCCCTCGGTGACCCGCTGGAGGGCGGCGACGGGGCCTGGAGCGTGCGCGTGTATTACAAGCCCTTCGTCAGCTGGATCTGGGGTGGCGCGGTATTCATGGCCCTCGGTGGCCTGCTTGCCGCGTCCGACCGCCGCTACCGCATCAAATCAACCGCTGCGCAGGCCGGCAAGCTGGCCGGCCAGGGAGCCGCATCTTGAAACGTTTCCTGATCCCCCTCGGGCTGTTCCTGGTCCTCGTCGTCTTCCTCGCCATCGGCCTCAACCGCGACCCGCATGAGGTTCCCTCGCCCCTGGTGGGCAAGCCGGCCCCCGACTTCAAGCTGACGGTGCTGGCCAGCCCCGACAAGCAGTTCACCCCCGCCGACATGCGCGGCCAGGTGTGGCTGCTCAACGTGTGGGCCTCCTGGTGCGTCTCGTGCCGGGCCGAGCACCCGCTGCTGGTGGCCTTCGCCAAGCAGGGCGGGCTTCCCATCGTGGGCCTGAACTACAAGGAAGTGCGGGGCGACGGCGGCATCGACGCCAAGAAGCTGTCGGCAGACGACGAGCTGACCCTGACCCGCCAGCGCGCCGGCGCCTGGCTCAGCCAGCACGGCGACCCCTACACCCTGTCGGTGCTCGACATGGACGGCCGGGTCGGGATCGACTACGGCGTGTATGGCGTGCCCGAGACCTACCTGATCGACAAGAAAGGGGTGATCCGCTTCAAGCAGATCGGCCCGATCACGCCCGAGTCCCTCGAGAAGAAGATCCTGCCCCTGGCGCGCCAGCTGGCGACGGAGTCCTGAGATGATCCGCACCGCCCTGATCGCCCTGGCCAGCGCCCTGACGCTGGCCACCGTTGCCCCCCTGCAGGCCGCAGAAGCGACCCCGATGGCCGACAACCCGGTGGTGGAAGCCCGCCTGCTCGCCATCTCCGAAGAACTGCGCTGCCTGGTGTGCCAGAACGAGAGCCTGGCCGCCTCCCGTGCCGAACTGGCCGACGATCTGCGCCGGGAAGTCCGCAAGCTGATCCATGACGGCAAGACCGACGCGGAGATCCGCGACTATCTGGTGGCCCGCTACGGCGACTTCGTGCTCTACCGCCCACCGGTCAAGCCCTCCACCTGGCTGCTCTGGTTCGGCCCCTTCGTGATCCTTGCCGGCGCCGTAGCCGGGCTGATCGCCTACCTGCGCCGCCGCTCCACCCGAGTGGCCCCCGCCACCCTGTCGGACGAACAGAAGGCCGCTGCCCAGGCCCTGCTCGGCACGCCCCCCGCCCCCCCGAAAGACAACGCATGACCGCCTTCTGGATTGCCGCCGGGGCCCTGCTGGCCCTGGTCCTCGCCCTGTTGTGCCCGCCCCTGCTGCGCCACCGGTCCACCTCTGGAAACAGCCGCCAATCCATCAACACCGCCATCTTCCGTGACCAGCTCGCCGAGCTGGACCGCGACCTGGCCAGCGGTGCCCTGTCCGCCAGTGACCACGCCGTCGCCCGCGAAAGATCGGAAGAGCACACGTCTGAACTCCAGTCACGAATCACCATC
>CALBTT010000174.1 GCA_937967645.1 uncultured Zoogloea sp. | reverse complement strand
TCATGGACTTCCCGATCCGCATCGACCGGGACGCCCTGACCCTGGGCTATGCCGGCGTGTATGGCTCCTTCCTGCTGTTTGCCAAGCGCGCTTCGGTGAAGTACGGCATCCCGGCCCGCGACATCCTGGTGGAACTCGGCCGCCGCGGCATGGTGGGTGGGCAGGAGGACATGATCGAGGACACGGCCATCACCATGGCCAAGGCACGGGGCCTGCTGTAACCCGAGGGTGATCCGCCAGGCACGGAGCGCGAGGATGAATCATGGCCGGAGGACCCGGGACGAGATCGTGGAGACAGCCCATCGGCTTTTCTACGAGCACGGCTTCGGGGGCACGTCCCTGTCTGACATTGCCAATGGGGGCAATCTCAAGAAAGGGAATTTCTTCTACCACTTCAAGACCAAGGACGAGCTCCTGATCGCGGTGATCGACAGGCGGCTGGCCCGCTCCGTCGCCCTGCTGAGCCGGCTGGAGGCCGAAGCCGCCTCGCCGGAGGAGCGGCTCATGGGCTTCGTGCGGTCCCAGCTGGAGGATGAAGGCGAGGTCCTGCAATACGGCTGCCGTGTCGGCACCCTCTGCATGGAACTCGCCAGGATGAGGAGTCCGGCCCTGCAGCGTGCCCGCGAGGAATTCGTGCTCCACCAGCACTGGCTGGCCAGCCAGTTCACAGCGATGGGCCGGCCCGAGCAGGCGATCACCCTGGCGACTCACCTGCTCGTCCGGATGCAGGGTGCGGCGATCATGGCCCAGTCCCTCGAGGACCCCACGATCAGTGCCCGGGAGATCGACAGCATCGCCTGCTGGCTGAAGGCACTGCCCTTCCGGGCCTGTCCCCATCATGCGGCCTGCGCCGCCCCCCCGGCCAGTCGGGCCGAATAGTCGAGGAAGGCATCAGGCGGAAGGGCCTTGGCGTAGTACCAGCCCTGCACCGAGAGATCAGACTGCACGGGCAGGAGCTCGAGCTGCCAGTGATCCTCCAACCCCTCCACCACCAGGGACAGTCCGAGCTGCTCGGCCAGCCCGCACATGGCCGAGAAGACACGCCGGCCCCGTTCGGAGTGGAGGGATATCGTGAAGCTGCGGTCGATCTTGATTCCATCCACATCGAAGCGATGGAGGTAACTGAGGGATGAATAGCCGGTACCGAAGTCGTCGATGTGGATCTTCAGTCCGGCGGCCCTCAGCGTGCCGAGGGCCCATTCAACCTGGGCCTCGTCGGCCAGCAGCGCCTGCTCGGTGATCTCCACCACGAGCCGCCCCGGATAGGGCGCGGCAAGCCCGGCCAGGCGCGACACCGTGGCGGGGTCCATGAGACTGGCCACACCGACGTTGACCGCCACGCAGGGAACCTCCCGCCCAGCAGCCAGCCAGTCGGAAAGCTGCGCCACCGCCGCCTGCATGACCCACTCATCGACCTCGCGGCTCAAGCCCGCCTTGTCCAGATCGTTCAGGAAGTCGCCAGGCAACTGGATGTTCCCGTCCCCATCCACCAGACGCAACAGGGCCTCGCAGCCCGTGACCCGGCTGCTCAGGGGGTCGACCTTGGGCTGGTAGTAGAGCATGAACTCCAGGTCGGCGTACTTCATCAGGCGGGCATCCAGCATGCGCTTCTCGAGCCACTTGCGCTGGGTCACGCCGACCGGGTCATCCAGCAGGAAGCCCGCCTCCTCCTCGCGACGGCTGAAGCTGGTGTCCAGGGCCCGCAGGATCGGCGCCTCGGCATTGCCCACCCCGCGGCCCGCCCGACGCTCCCAGGCGATCACGAAGGGCACGTAGATCGCCACCCCCAGCGCAAGATTGCAGAGCTGCAGCAGGATGGCGGAGACGCTGCCTTCGGTCCCGACAAAGGCATTCAGACCGATCGGGGTATTGAACGGAAGATCCACGCTCACCGGCGGCACCCACCCCAGACGCATGACCACATAGGTGACCATCAGGTTGGCCAGCGGCGCCAGCAGCAGGGGCAGATAAAGGCGGACGTTCAGGATGAGCGGCAGCCCGAACAGCAGCAGCTCATTGATATTGAAAAGAGCCGGCAGGATGCTGGCTGCAGCGACCATCCGGTGCTTTCGGCTGCGGCTCGCCAGCAGCAGGGCACCGATCAGGGAGGCCGTCGCCCCGCTGCCGCCCAGAAAGACGAAGGCCCCCAGCAGGCTGCGGGTCACCGGGTCGGCCGCCGCGGGCGCCACCGGCAGCACCTCGAAGAGCGGAAGCAGCGCGTAGTAGCCATGCACGCCAACACCCCACAGGGCCGTGTTGAGCACACAGTAAATGACCCCGACCACCACGGCGGGCATGCCCCGGACCCAGTCCAGCCCACCTGCCCCGGCCGGAATTGCCGAGATGGCCGTGCCCACGGCTTCCACCGTGACCGCCAGCAGGATCGCCGCGAGCAGGGTCGGAATGACCAGGTTGAGCACCTCGCTCACGTTCTCGCCCGCCTGCGTGGCCTGAAAGGACAGGCGGGTCCAGCGCAGCTGGCGCAGACGCCCGATCACCGGCACCAGCAGCACCGGCCCCAGCACCGAAAACACGATCAGGAACTGACGCGCCCATTCCCCGTGCCTCGCCAGCAGCTGTTGCACGAGCAGCCCGTAGGCCACGCAGGCAAAGGCCACGGCGGCACGCGGCAGGTACCACTGGATCGCCCGCACGGCACCGATCGAACCCCAGATCGCCAGGGGCAGCAGCTCCCGCAGGGCCGTCGCGATGGCCCCCCAGCGGCTCGCCTCGGCCGCCTCGGGCGCCATGTGCTGCAAGGACTCATCGACGATCAGGACAGCCGTCCAGATCATCAGGTAGGGCAGCAGCCACAGCATCCCATCACGGATGGCACGGGCCGCAGTGCTTTGCCCCACGGCGAGGAAGAGCTGGCAGTAAGACTTCATTTAGGGTCGAAGTGAAGGATCTCCACGCCCGCCGGCCCCATGCCCTTCAGTGTGCGGTACAGCCCCGGACGGGCCTCAGGAAGGGGAAGGACTCCGGCACCGCAGACATACCCATTCGCGAATGGAATGACGTGGGCCTGCCAAAGCGCATGAAATATGAATCACGGCCAAGCATCTACCCATTTTAGGGAATTCGCAAGTATGCGGCCTGCAGCGTGCCTGCCCGCCCCTGCGCGGAAATAGCCCCACCTTCACGAAGTTGCTCCATTCCGGAGGCACCAAAAGCCAAAGCCCCCGACAAGCGGGGGCTTTGAGTGTTACCGGCAGGCCGATGCGGGTGCATTCACATCCGCGTCGTCCTCCGGCGGAGATACCCGGCCTGGAGCCGGGCATCCGGGCGATCAGTTGCCCTTGTGCAGCTTGAACACCCACACGGAACCGCCCTGCTCCAGGAAGTTCACGCGACGGGCCACGTCGCCGCCCCACAGGGGAACCGCACCGCCCCAGCCGGACACCACGGCCACGTACTGCTCGCCGCCTTCTTCCCAGGTGACCGGGGGAGCGACCACGCCGGAGCCGGTCTGGAAGGACCAGACTTCCTTGCCGGTCTTGGCATCCAGCGCCTTCAGGTAGCCCTCGGGGGTACCGTAGAAGGTCAGGTTGCCGCCGGTGGTCAGGACACCGCCCCACAGGGGAGCGAAGTTCTTGTTTTCCCACACGATCTTGCCGGTGGTGGGATCCACGGCACGCAGGGAGCCGATGTAGTCGTCATGCAGGGCCTTGATGGTGAAGCCCGCACCCAGGTAAGCCGCGCCACGCTTGTAGGAGACCGGCTCGTTCCAGATGTCCATGCCCCACTCGTTGGCCGGCACGTAGAACAGGCCGGTCTTCGGGTTGTAGGCAATCTGCTGCTGGTTCTTGCCGCCCAGGAAGGACGGAGCCGCGAAGACGTTCTTGCCCTTCTTGCCGTCGCCGGTGGAGGTCGGGTCGCCCGGACGGTTCTCGTCCACGTAGATCGGGCGGCCGGTGGCCATGTCGAAGCCCTTGGCCCAGGTGATGTCCTTGACGAACGGGAAGATGTTCAGCGGCTTGCCGTTGGTCCGGTCGAGCACGAAGAAGAAGCCGTTGCGGTCAGCCTTGCCACCCGCCTTGATGATCTTGCCGGTCTTCGGGTCCTTGTAGTCGAAGGACACGAATTCGTTCACACCGTCGAAGTCCCAGCCGTCGTGCGGGGTGGTCTGGTAATGCCAGACGATCTTGCCGGATTCCGGGTCGATGGCCACGGTGGCGGAGGAGAACAGGTTGTCGCCGGGGCGCAGGTGGCTGTTCCACGGAGCCGGGTTGCCGGTGCCGGCGAAGATCAGGTTGGTTTCCGGATCGTAGGTGGCGCCGTTCCAGGTGGCCGCGCCGCCGGTCTTCCACAGGTCGCCGGTCCAGGTGGCGTTGAGGGTGCCGGAGATGCCGTTCTCGACCTTCTCGCCGTTCACCCACTTGTAGCCCATGTGACCTTCGACGGTCGGACGCATCCACACCATCTTGCCGGTCTTGGCATCGCGGGCTTCCATGCGGCCCTGCACACCGAACTCGCCACCGGACACGCCGGTGATGACCATGCCCTTGACGATCAGCGGGGCGGCGGAGGCGGAGTAGCCAGCGGCGTAGTCGTCGATCTTGTCCTTCCAGACAACCTTGCCGGTGTCCTTGTTGAGGGCCACGAGCTGGGCGTCGAGGGTCGCGAAGATGACCAGGTCGCCATACAGGGCGGCGCCACGGTTGATCACGTCACAGCAGGGCATGATGCCTTCCGGCAGGCGGTGCTCGTACTTCCACAGCTTCTTGCCGGTCTTGGCGTCGAGGGCAAAGATGCGGCTGTAGGAAGCAGTCACGAACATCTTGCCGTCGTGGATCAGCGGCTGGGATTCCTGGCCGCGCTGCTTTTCGCCGCCGAAGGAGAAGGACCACACCGGCACCAGGTTCTTGATGGTCTTGGGGTTGATCTTGTCCAGCGGGCTGAAGCGCTGACCTTGCTGACCCAGGCCGAAGTGAACGACGTCGCCGGCGGTCTTGGCGTCATTGGCGATGTCTGCATCGGTGACTTCCTTGGCGTGCACCGAGCCCGCAACCATCAGGGCGGCTGCGATCAGAGTCATCGCGAACGGCTTTTTCATTGTTTTGCTCCTTTGGATCATTGAGTGTCTCCTTTGAGAAGGTGCTGATGCACGCTCCGGGACGGCCACCTCCCGGCCCAGCCGGACCATGCAGCAAGGCTCTCAGCGCAAGAGCTGTGCCACTGCGCGGCCCGAACTCCCCTAAAAAGCCGGATCGGGAAATTTTCCCGATAGAAAACGGGAAGTTGGCTCTGGTAGGAAAGCTGAACAAGCAGGAAAAATCCAGCACTGCTGAACAGTTCCGGCCTGCCGCTGCTTCATTCCTCATCAACTGCTCCAGCCTGGAGCAATCCGAAGCGACACATGCCCGGACACTCCCTGCACAACTGTCGCAGTGCACCATCGAGACTCCCCCCCGGGCCCTGCCGAAAGGCCTGCCAGACAAGGCGCTCAGGCCTGGAAAGGGGGTTGCCGGGGGTGCTTCAGGGCGACGGAAGTCATGGCACAGGTCTTGCCCCCAAGCTGCTCACCCATAGAGCGATCGCCACCGGCAGATCGCCACCAGGAGACAGAATGAAGACTTCCGCCATCGTTGCGGTGCTGCTGGCCTGTGCCTGCAGTCTCGGCCAGGCCGCCGCGCCGGCCGAACGCCGCACCGCCGCCCCTCACAGCACCGACCCCCTCGACTCGCCGCGCTGGGCCGACATGCGCAAGGAGATGTTTCCGGCCGGCGCCCGGGTCGTGTTCGACGAGCGGGTCCGGGTGACCGCCCCCCTGACCGCCGAGAACGCCATGAACGTGCCGGTCAGCGTGGATGCCGGCGCCCTCGGTGACGTGCAGGAGGTCCTGGTCTTCGCCGACTTCAACCCCATCGTCCGGATCGTCCGCTTCGAGCCGGCCGGCGCCCATCCCGGCCTCGGCTTCCGGATCAAGCTGCAGCAATCCACCCCGGTGCGGGCCGCCGCGCGGACCGCCGATGGCAGCTGGCATGTGGGCGGTGCCTGGGTGAACACCGCGGGCGGCGGCTGCACCCTGCCCTCCACCGGCAGCAGCTCGCCCGAATGGCAGAAACGCCTCGGCGAGGTGAGCAGCCGGGTGTGGGAGCGCAAGGAAGGCGGCGAGCGGATCCGCCTGCGCATCATCCACCCCATCGACACCGGCCTGGCGGCGGGCATTCCGGCCTTCTTCCTGCAGGATCTGCTGCTCGCCGACAACAGCGGGCGCCCCCTGATGCGCATCGAAGGCTTCGAGCCCATCGCAGAGAACCCCGTGTTCACCGTGGACATCCCCGTCGGGCGCAGCGCCGCCGGCTACCGGGTGAGCGGCCGGGACAACAACGGCAACGCCATTTCCGCGGCGATCGAAAAATGAAGCGCCTGCCCCTGACCACCCTGGTCACCCGCAGCCTGATCGCCGCCTTCACCCTGAGCTGGACCCTGCTGCTGTCCGCCGCCGACCGGGACTACGGCCTGTCGCCGGTGAAGATCGCCGAGGACACCTGGGTCCTCACCGGGCGCAGCGAGGACTTCAGCTTCAGCAACGGCGGCAACATCGTGAACACCGCCTTCATCGTCACCCGCGATGGCGTGGTGGTGATCGACAGCGGCCCCTCGCGGCTGTACGGCGAGCAGCTCCGGCGCAGCATCGCGCGGATCAGCGACAAGCCCGTCAAGCTGGTGCTCAACACCCACCACCATCCGGACCACTTCCTGGGCAACCAGGCCTTCCCCGCCGACACCCTGGCCGCCCTGCCGGCCACCATCCACGGCATCCACGACGAAGGCGGCAGCCTCAACGAGAACATGTACCGCCTGGCCGGCGACTGGATGGCCGGCACCGAGCCGGTCACCCCGGCCCGCAGCCTGGCCGCCGACCCGCTGGAGATCGGTGGCCATCAGCTCGAGCTGATCGCCCTGGACGGCCACACCGATGCCGACCTGGTCATCCTCGACCGCAGCACCGGCGTACTGTTCGCCGGCGACCTGGTCTTCCACGACCGCGCCCCCACCACCCCCCACGCCCGCCTGCCGCGCTGGCAGGCGGCCCTCGACCGGCTGGAGCAGACCGGCTTCCGCACCCTGGTGCCGGGCCATGGCCCGGTTGCGAGCGACGCCGCCCCGATCCGCCAGACTCGCGCCTGGCTGACCTGGCTCGACCAGACCCTGCGCAAGGCTGCCGACGAAGGCTTCGACATGACCGAGGTGATGGCCATCGCCCCGCCCGCCGAATTCCGGCGCCTGGCGGTGGTCGAAGCGGAATACCGGCGCTCCGTGGGCCGGCTCTATCCCGCCTACGAACAGCGAGCCCTGAGCAAGGAGGCAGGCCGTCCATGAGCAGCGTCTCGATCCACCCCGAGCTGTCCTTCCCCCGCCCGCTGCGTCTGGCCGTGGCGGCCTCGATCGCCCTGCACGGAGTCGCCCTGCTGAGCCGCTTCGGCCTGCCGGACATGCTGCAGGAGGCACCACCGCAGCCGCTCAACATCGTCCTGCGCAGCCCCCTGCCCGAGCCCGTCACCGCCCCCGCCATTGTGCCGGCCCCCCAGCCTGCCCCGTTGGTGACCCCGCGCATCACCGAACCCGTCCGCAAGCCCGAGCCCCAACGAGAGGCGGTGCTGACCCGGCCGGCCAGCGCCGAACGCCCCACCCCTGTGCTGACCCGCAGGGACGCCCCGCAACCCGAGCAGGCCAGCGTTGCCGTCAGCCCCCCGGCGCCCGTGAGCGCACCGGCCAGACCGGCTCCGGCCACCGACCCGGCCCCCGCCCCGAGAGATCGGAAGAGCGTCGGGTTGGGCAAGAGTGTAGGTCGTGGTGGGTGCTGTAT
>CALBTT010000173.1 GCA_937967645.1 uncultured Zoogloea sp. | reverse complement strand
GTGGAGGCCGGATTCAGCCTGAGGCGCAGTCAAGAGGGGATCGCCGGGGGCTTACAATCAATCTGCTGCTCGGCCATCTCATAAGCGAGACGATCTATGGTCAGCTTGTAAACGGATGTTGTTCCTTCAAAGACCAACGTGTAGGCGCCACGGGCTATCAACCTACGGTCTTTTAGCAGCGGATGCTTGCATGCTACCTGTACGCCTTTGTCGCGCAGGGTGATGAATCTGGTCTTTCCCCAAATAATGAAGGGAATGGTCGAATCGGAGCTTTCAGTCATGGGAATCTCTATGTGTGTGACAGAAGAGATCGTATGTCCCGTAAATGGGCTCGCAAAGGGGTGTTAGCTATTTGATTTAAAAGGAGTATTTTGGCCTCCCTATGGGGCTTTTTCGCAACAGGGGCAGACTGAGGGGCTTCGATGGGGTGGAGAAGCGCGCGGAAACCGATGAAGACCTACGTCACCCCGCGCCCCCCACCCCCTACGCACTATCCACCCGGCCCCTCCCCCAACCCCTCCGCAATCGCCCTCGCCGTACCCTGCAGATCCTCCAGGTGCGCCTCCACTACCTTGCTGCGCAGCTTGTACCGCCTCGGCCACACCAGGTTGATGCAGCCAGGCACGCCGGTCGGGGTGAGGATGGGCACGGCGATGGCGTCGAAGCCGTCGTCGAAGACGCTGATGTCTTCCATTGCACCGCCGAAGCCGGGGTCGCGGGCGGCGTAGCCCTGGCGGCGGGTTTCTTCGAGGACTTCGGGTAGGTGGCCCTGGGCGAGGAAGCGGGCGCTGAGGGGGTTGGCGGGGGGATGGTCGGCGTAGTGGGCGAGGGCGGCTTCGCGGTCTGCGTCGGGGCAGAAGGCCAGCCAGGCGCGGCCGGGGGCGGACAGGAAGAGGTCGACGCGGAAACCGATCTGGTAGCGCGGGTTCATGGCCAGCCCGGACAGGCGCCGGGAGCTTTCGGCCAGTTCCATCTGGAAGTTGTCGTAGATCAGCAGGTCGGAGGGCCACAGGGCCTTGCGCTGCAGGGCGGCCAGGTGGGGGGCGGCGAGCTCGGCGAAGCGCAGGTTGCGTTCGGCGGGGCGGTGGCCGATGTGCAGGGACACGCTGCGCCGCCAGCGCCCGTCGCCGATGGCGCGCCAGGCCAGGCCGGCGGCCTCCAGCGTGTGCAGGATGCGCAGCAGGGTCGGTTTGGGCAGGGCGGTGGCCAGGTGCAGGTCCTGCAGGGCACGGCCTTGGTGCTGTTCCAGCAGGCGCAGGACTTCGAGTCCGCGCTCGAGGGCCCGGATGGACTTCATGGGGTCTCCGCGTGAGGGGTGATCCGGCTCGACAGTATGGCCTGTGGCGCCGACAATTCGGGTCCTTGATCCGTTTCGGTGACGTTTCCGATGCCGCATCCCATCCGATCGAAGGGGGTAGTGGGGGCCGCCTTGGCCATCCTGCTGGGTTTCGCGCCGCAGGTCCATGCTGGCGATCCGTCCTCCTGTGCCGCCATTGCCGACAATACCGAACGCCTGGCTTGCTATGACCAGGCGGTGGGGCGTGCCCACCAGGAGGCACCGCCGCCTGCCGAGTCGACCAACACGGCCTTCAGCGCCCGTTGGGAGCTGGACGCCGAGGACAAGCGCGGCACCTTCCTGATCCGCCCTTACCGGCCGACCTACATGCTGCTGGGGCGCTGGACCGATTCGCCCAACCGCCTGCCTGCTTCGCCGGCGCGAAACCATGCGGTGACCGAGCCGATGGACGTGACGCCGGTGGAGGCCAAGTACCAGATCAGCTTCAAGACCAAGCTGTGGGAGGGGCTGGTGGGCCACCATGGGGACTTGTGGCTGGGCTATACCCAGCAATCCAACTGGCAGGTGTACAACAAGAGCAACTCCTCGCCCTTCCGCGAGACGGACTACGAGCCGGAGCTGATGGCGGTGTTCCGCAGCAACCTGGATGCGGGCCTGGGCTTCAAGGTGAAGATGCTGTCGCTGGGGATCAACCACCAGTCCAACGGGCGGGCTCAGCCCCTGTCACGCAGCTGGAACCGGCTGATGGCCCAGGTGGGGGTCGAGCGGGGCGATTTCGCGCTGCTGCTGCGCGGGTGGCACCGCTTCGAGGAGAAGCTCAGCAACGACGACAACCCGGACATCACCCGCTACCTGGGCAACGGCGACATCCAGGCCATGTGGAAGCTGGGCGAGCACGGCATCGGCCTCAACCTGCGCGGCAACCTGCTCGACAGCCGGGGCTCGGCCCAGCTCGACTGGAGCTTCCCGATCCACCGCAACCTGAAGGGTTATGTGCAGCTGTTCAGCGGTTACGGCGAGACCCTGATCGACTACAACCATCGCCAGACGACCTTTGGGATTGGGGTGTCGTTGGTGGATTGGTTGTAGGGAGGGACGGGGATGTAGGGGCGGCTTCAGCCGCCCGCGGACTCCGATCTCGCACCTCCGCGGGCGACTGAAGTCGCCCCTACAGGGGGGCGGGGGCCTGATCAACGTTTGTGGGCGGCTGAAGCCGCCCCTACATCGTCCTCTACATCAGGGTCATGTTCATTCGTCGGCGATTTGCCCGAGCAGGGCGGTGAACCAGAAGGTGCTGCCTTCGCCCGGGGTGCTGGTGACGCCGGTGCGGCCGCCCATGAGTTCGGCGAGCTGGCGGTTGATGGCGAGGCCGAGGCCGTTGCCGCCGTGGCGGCGGGTGGGGGAGGCGTCGCCCTGCTCGAAGCTGAGGAAGATGCGCTCCTGGTCTTCCAGGGGCACGCCGATGCCCGAATCCTCAACCTCGAAGCGCACCAGCAGGCGTCTGCCGCGGTGGTCCTGCACGCGGATGCGCAGGGCGACGAAGCCGGCGGGCGTGAACTTCACCGAGTTGCTGACGTAATTGACCAGCATCTGGGCGAGCCGGGCCCGGTCGCCGCGTAGCCTGGCGGGCAGGCCGGCGGTGTCTACCCGGTAGTCCAGGGCCTTGTCACGCAGGCTCTCGCCGGTGGCGTCGAGCACGTCCTGCAGCAGGTCCGCTACCTGGAAATCCTGCTCGTGGATCTGCATGCGTCGGGCTTCGATCTGGGCCAGGTCGAGGATGTCGTCGAGCACCAGGTGCAGTTGCCGCGCCGCGCCGATGACCTTGTCGAGGCGCAGCTGCAACCCGGCATCGTCGATCTTGCTGCGGATCACCGTGCTGAAGCCGAGGATGGCATTGAGCGGGGTGCGGATCTCGTGGCTCATGTTGGCCAGGAAAGTGCTCTTGGCCCGGTTGGCGGCTTCGGCGAGCTCCTTGGCGGCCTGCAGTTCGGCGGTGCGCAGGTTGACCTGTTCCTCCAGGTGCAGCCGGTTCTGCTCGAGCTCGCGGAGCATGCGCATCTTTTCGGTCTGGTCCACGAACTGGATCAGCAGGTGGCGTTCGGCCCGGATCTGTACGGGCAGGATCAGGCAGTCGGCCCAGATTTCCCGGCCGAAGGAGGTGACCACATGGATCTGCCGCTGCTGCCGGGTTTCCTTGTCGAGGGCGCGCAGGCAGTCATCCAGCAGGCCCGTGCGCTGCCAGGCCTCGATCTGGTGGAAGTCCTGGCCCAGCAGCTGGGCCTTGCCGGAGCCGACCAGCTGGGCGTAGGCGTCGTTGGCCATCACGCAGGCGCCGGCTGCCTCGTATACGCCGATGGGGACCGGCGAGGCCTGCAGCACCGCGTCGCTGAAGCGCACGGCCTCCTGCAGGCGGCTTTCGGCCAGCCGGCGTTCATCCACTTCGGCCTTGAGGCGGTTGTTGAAGTCGGCCAGCTCGGCCGTCCGTTCGGCGACCCGCTGCTCCAGCCGGTCACGCTCCCGGTTGAGGTCGGCGAGGGCCTGGCGGCGCTGACGGGCGACCCGGACCAGGGACAGGATCAGCCCGCTCTGCAGGGCCAGGACCAGCGCGATGAGCAGGATCTCGGTGCGATAGCGGTCCCAGAAGCCGAAAGGGGCGTTGATGAGGGTGCGGCCCTTGGGCAGGCTGCCCGCGTCGATGCCGAAGCGTTGCAGCACGGTGTAGTCGAAGATGTCGCGGGTCGGTGAGCGCATCTTCACGGGGATGGCGTTGGCGGCTTCGCCATTGAGGATGCGCAGGGCCATGCTGGCGGCCTCGCGGCCCTGGTCGCGCCCGTTGAGGACGCGGCCGCCGATCACCCCGGTACCCAGGTGGAAGTCCCAGAACGCATAGACGGGGACGGGGCTGGCCGCGGAAACCAGCTGGCCATTCTCGGCCGGGGTCAGGGCGCGCCCGATGCCCCGGTCGGCGGTCTGGCCGACCAGAAACACCAGGCTGTCCTTGCCCAGGGGGGCGAGGCGGGCACGGATCTCGGCCATGCTTGCGTCCTTGAGCACGATCAGTTCGTGCTTCTGGCGCAGCATTGGGAAAACCCGCTCTTCTGCGTCGCGGGTGTTCAGGGCGCTGCTGGTGTCCCCCGTGGACAGGATGAAGACGAGCTTCCTGATGCCGCTGTGCACCTGGAGGGCGAGGTCGACGGCGGCCGGGATGTCGATCTCCTCGTTGACCCCGGTGATGTCCGCCACATTGCGGATCACCTCGGGCGAGAAGTTGTTGTAGCCGCAGAAGACGATGGGCTGGTCGGGAAAGAGCCGGTCACGGTAGCGCAGGGCAAAGTCGAAGGCCGCGTTGTCCGAGGCGATGATGATGTCGTGCCTGAAGTTGCGGTACTTGGCGGCCAGCGCGTCGGCGATGATCGCCTCCTGCTTGCGCTCCGGAAAGCGGCGGCTGTCCAGATACTCCACCGACAGCTCGACGGGCCTGGCCTGGCTGCCGAGTGTCTCGCGGATGCCTTCGCTGACATCGTGCCCCCAGGCGTTGCCGGGGTCGTAGGAGTCGATGTGCAGGATGCGCGCCGGGCTGCCCGGCCCGGCGGCCTGTCCGGTGGCCGGGCCCAGGAGGCTGAGGCACAGCAGGCACCAGGCAATCAGGCGTGCCGCCAGCAGGTGGGGTGGCTGGCGGGGTGTCGGCTTGCTGCCGGTCTTGTTGATGGAGCGGGTCATCGGTCTGTATCGGGCAGCGGAGTGTGTGGGTCGGCTGGTGTTCCGATACGGCTTCCGTGGGCGACGGGAAGGCAGCAGCCGGATCGGGCGATAGAATCCGTGATCTTTCGTTGAAGTATCGCCCATGCCGAGTCCGCTTGCCTTGAAATATCTCCACGGCTATCCCGAATCACTGGTCTCCCAGGTGAGGACCCTGCTCGAGCAGGGCAAGCTGGGGCCCTGGTTGCAGGCCCGCTATCCGGTCCTGCACGCGGTGCGCAACGATACGGCCTTGTACGAGTATGTGACTGATCTCAAGTCACGCCATCTGCGTAATGCCGAGCCCCTCAGCAAGGTCGGCTTCGATGGCAAGCTGCAGAGCATCCACAATGCCCTGGGGACCCACACCACGGTGGCCCGGGTGCAGGGGGGAAAGATCCGGACCAAGCGGGAGATCCGGGTGGCGACCCTGTTCCGCGAGGCGCCGCCGGAGTTCCTGCGCATGATCGTGGTGCACGAGCTGGCGCATCTGAAGGAGCGCCAGCATGACAAGGCCTTCTACCAGCTGTGCTGCCGGATGGAGCCGGATTACCACCAGCTGGAGTTCGACGTGCGGGTGTGGCTGAGCTGGGAGGAGATCCAGGGCCAGCGCTTGTGGGTGCCGGAAGGCGTGCAGCCACCCGCGCCGGGCTGAGGCGGGCGGCTGGCGCAGCCCCCATGCGGGCGCATGGGGGGTAAGGCTCAGAGGCTGAGGCTGCCCTTGAGCTTGTCGAAGCTCTTCACGCCCATGCCTTTCACCTTGACGAGCTCGTCGAGGCTCTTGAAGGGGCGGGCGGCCACGATGGCGGCGGCGACCACCTTGGAGAGGCCCTTCACGGCGGCCAGCTCGGCGGCCGTGGCGGTGTTGATGGACACGCTGGCCGGTGCGGCGACGACGGCCGCTTTGGGTTTGGCGGCCGGCTTCGCCTTGGTGGCGGGTTTGGCAGCAGCGGGCTTGGCCGCGGGTTCGACCGCGGCGGCGGTGTTCCCGGTCGGCAATGCCGCGGCCGGTGCTTCCGCGTTCCAGGTGACCGGCAGCGGGAAGTTGCTGAAGTCCCGGGTCACATAGCCGTTGGCAGACCATTCGCGCAGCAGCAGGGCGATGCACCAGGTGCCGGCGGGGCGAGCGGCCAGGGGCTGGGTGAAGGCGAGGTCTTGCCAGGCCTGCTGGCCGGCCAGGTTGCCCAGGGTGGTGGCGCTGAGCTGCCAGCCGTCCGGCTCACCGGCCTGGTAGGGGGCGGGCAGGGCCCACAGTTCCAGGGCCAGGGTGCCGCTCAGGTTGTCCTGGCTGCGGGGGTTGCCGACGCGCTCGACGGTCACGGTGACGCTGTCGTCCGCCAGGCTGAAGCTGCTGGTGCCGTCCAGGCGCGGTTGCATGAAGCGCTCGGCGCGGGGGAAGTTCACATAGTCCTGGACCTGCTCGAAGCGGCCAGCCTGACCGGCGGCGAGGATCAGCACCAGCGTGTGGTCGGCGCGGCCGGCCGGTGGAAAGGCGTCGGTGGAGGCGCTGAACCAGGTGGTGCCGCCGTTGCCGGGCGCCGCAACCGGCACCTCGGCGATCTTGGCGGCCGGTACGGGCTGGCCGTCGAAAGGCGTGTCGCAGGCCCACAGCTGCAGGGCCCATTCCTGACCGAGGGCGGCCACGGGGTCGTTCACCTGCAGCTCTGCGTCGAGGCGGACGCGGTCGCCGTCGAAGGCGTAGCCGTGTTCGGAGCCGATGCGGATGGCGCTGGAGGCGGCGTTGAGAGGGGCCTGGAGGGTCTGGAACGTGCTCATGGGGGAATCCTGCCGGAATGCGAGGTCGCGGATTCTGAGGGCCGGCCGATGGCAGCGTCAATCTTTGGGTGATTGAATTTTTGGATGCACCGAGTGGGGGCGCAAAAGTCTGGAAAGCCGCACCAATACTGGGCTTGCACTGTATTGGTGCGTCTAATTGAATGGCATTAAAGCAGGACGATGTCGAATTGCTCCTGGCCGTAGCTGGCCTCGGGATGCAGGGAGATCGTCTTGTCGATGAAGTCCGACAGCATGGCCAGGGACTGGGATTCTTCCTCGAGGAAGAGGTCGATCACATTGGGGGCGGCCAGCACGCGGAATTCCCGGGCGTTGAACTGGCGGGCCTCCCGCAGCAACTCGCGGAGGATCTCGTAGGCCACGGTGCGGGCGGTCTTGACCTCGCCGCGCCCACCGCAGGTGGGACAGGGCTCGCACAGCAGGTGGGCGAGGGACTCCCGGGTGCGCTTGCGGGTCATCTCCACCAGGCCGAGGCTGGTGAAACCATTGACCGTCATCTTGGTGTGGTCGCGGGACAGGGCCTTGCGGAACTCGTCGAGCACGGCGTTGCGGTGCTCGGCGCTCTCCATGTCGATGAAGTCCACGATGATGATGCCCCCCAGGTTGCGCACCCGCAGCTGGCGGGCGATGGCCTGGGCGGCCTCGAGGTTGGTCTTGAAGATGGTGTCGTCGAAATTGCGGGCACCTACGAAGCCACCGGTGTTCACGTCGATGGTGGTCATCGCCTCGGTCTGGTCGATGATCAGGTAGCCCCCCGACTTGAGATCCACCCGTCGGGCCAGTGCCTTCTCGATCTCCGCCTCCACGCCATGCAGGTCGAACAGGGGGCGCTCCCCCGTGTAGTGCTCCAGCAGGGGCTGGACCTGCGGCATGTACTCGCTGGCGAAGTTGGTGAGCTTCTGGAAGTTCTCCCGGGAGTCGGCGACGATGCGCGTGGTGGCATCGGTGACCAGATCGCGCAGGACGCGTTGGGCCAGGTTGAGGTCCTGGTAGAGCACGAAGGGCGGGCGGGCGCCGACGGCCCGGTTGCGGATCTCGGCCCACAGCTTCTTGAGGTAGGCGATGTCGGCGGCCAGCTCGTCATCGGTGGCGTTCTCGGCCATGGTGCGCACGATGTAGCCGCCCGGCTCGTTGGGCGGCAGCAGGCGGCTGACCCGTTCGCGCAGGGCTTCCCGGCCGGCTTCGTCGCCGATCCGCTGGGAGATGCCGATGTGCTTGTCCTGGGGCAGGTACACCAGCATGCGGCCGGCGATGGAGATCTGGGTGGACAGGCGGGCGCCCTTGGTGCCCAGGGGGTCCTTGAGCACCTGGACGATCAGGTTCTGGCCCTCGGACAGGATGCGTTCGATCGGGCGCACGGCCTCGCCGGCATGGCGGTCGGACCAGATGTCGGCCACGTGCAGGAAGGCGGTCCGCTCCAGGCCCACGTCCATGAAGGCGGACTGCATGCCCGGCAGCACGCGCACGACGCGGCCCAGGTAGATGTTGCCGACGATGCCCCGGCTGGCGGTGCGCTCGACGTGGACTTCCTGCACGACGCCCTGCTGCATCAGCGCGACGCGGGTTTCCTGGGGAGTGAAATTGATCAGGTATTCTTCAGACATGATGCGGGTGACAAACGGAGATGGGCGATGGCCCCGCGTGAAGCCATCGCCGATCGCCGCTCGTCCGGCATCGGTGGCGTGGTGCCGACCACGCTCTGATTGGTGTCTTTCTCCTCCAGGCCCGGCGGTGTGCGACCCGCCGCTGCCGGTCAGAGAGGATAGCCGAATTCCTGCAGCAGGGCGGCGGTCTCGAACAGGGGCAGGCCCATGATGCCGGTGTAGCTGCCGCGGATCTCCTCGACGAAGACGGCGGCGCGCCCCTGGATGCCGTAGGCGCCGGCCTTGTCTGCGGCTTCGCCGGTGGCCACATAGCGCCGGATCTCCGCGTCCTGCATCGGGCGGAAGCGGACCTGGCTGGTGGACAGGCGCTGGGCGTAGCGCTCGCCGTCAGTGACCACCACCGCGGTGAGGATCTGGTGGGTGCGCCCCGACAGGCCGCGCAGGATGGCGATGGCGTGCTCGCCGTCGTTCGGCTTGCCGATGATCTCGCCGTCCAGCTCGAGGGTGGTGTCGGCGGCCAGCAGCAGGCGTGGCGGCAGGTTGCGCCAGCGGATACGGCTGACACCGCCCTCGGCCTTGGCTCGCGCCACCCGCTGTACGTAGGTCACGGCGTCCTCTCCGGGGCGGGTGTCCTCGTTGATGTCGTCGTCGTGGCGCCCGGCGCCGCGGAACAGCAGGGGCTCGAAGCCCACGTGGATCTGCTTGAGGAGCTCGCGCCGGCGCGGGCTGTTGGAGGCAAGGTAGATCGGCGGGTGGCTCATCTCACTCCCGATGGTAGGGATGGTTCTTGAGCAGGCTCCAGGCCCGGTAGATGGCCTCAGCCAGCATCACCCGCACCAGGGCGTGGGGCAGGGTCAGGCTGGACAGGCGCATGGTCTCGTGGGCGGTGGCCTTGAGGGCCGGGTCGAGCCCGTCCGGCCCGCCGATGATGATGGCCACGTCGTCGCCCCCGGCCTGCCAGTTCTCGAGCCGCCGGGCCAGAGCCCGCGAGCTGATGTCCTCGCCGCGCTCATCGAGGATGATCCGCCGGCAGCGGGCTGGCAGGGCGGCTTCGATGCGGGCCGCTTCGGCGGCCATCATGGCTTCGACGGTCTTGCCGGTGGTGCGGGGTTCGGCCTTGACCTCGACGAGCTGCAGCGGCAGCTCGCGGGGCATGCGCCGGGAGAAGTCTTCGAAGCCGGTGTCCACCCAGGCGGGCATGCGGGTGCCGACAGCGACGAGCAGGAGTTTCATGGCGCGGGAAGCCGAGGCCTGAGGCGCGTGCCGCTCAGGCGCTGCGGGCCACGGACGGACGGCCTGCGCGCAGCGGCGTGCCGGCCCACAGCTCTTCGAGGTTGTAATAGGCCCGCACGGCGGGCTGCATGACGTGCACCACGATGCTGCCCAGATCCACCAGCACCCATTCGCCGGAGTCTTCGCCTTCGATGCTGAGCACCTGCTCACCGGATTCACGGACCTTGTCGGCGACGTTGCGCGCCAGGGCGCGGGTCTGCCGGTTGGAGTCGCCGGTGGCGATGATGACGCGCTCGAACAGGGCGGTCAGGCGGGTGGTGTTGATGACTTCGATGTCCTTGGCCTTGATGTCTTCAAGGGCGGAAACGACGAGGCTTTCGAATTGGGTGATGTCCATTGAGTCAGAGATAGAGTTGGTGCAAGGAAATATAGTCAAGAACCGACGGGGGAAGCAAATAGCGCAGGCTGTGGCCGGAGGCCGCGCGGCCGCGGATGTCGGTGGCGGAGATGGCCAGCGGCGTCATCGAGAAGGGCACGATGCGGCCGGCCGGGGCGGTGCCGAGGTCGGCGGCAGCGGCCTGCCGGCCGGCCAGCTGGGCCGACAGCAGCGGCGGCATGGCCGTGTTGTCGAGGCTGTAGCCGGGGCGGTTGGCGACGGCGATGTGGGCAAAGTCGAAGAGGGCCTCCCAGCGGTGCCAGGCGGGCAGGCCGAGGAAGGCGTCCAGCCCGAGCAGCAGTACCAGCGGGCGCGCCGGTCCGAGGGCGGCACGCAGGCGTTCCAGGGTGAGGATGGTGAAGCTGGCCTGCTCGGCCTCCACCTCCGCCGGATCGATCTCGAAGGCCGGGTTGTCGGCGGTGGCCAGGCGGGCCATGGCGAGGCGATGCACGCCGCTGGCGCCCGGGCTTGCCCGGTGTGGCGGCTGGCCGGCCGGGATCAGGCGCACCTGCTCTAGGCCGAGGGCTTCGCGGGCGGTCTCGGCCAGGCGCAGATGACCGTAATGGATCGGGTCGAAGGTGCCACCGAACAGGCCCAGGGGGCCGCCGCCTGCCTCAGGCTGCGTCATCGGGCCCGATGCGCTCGAAGACGTCGAGGGCGTTGGCGTAGAAGCTGGCGAAGATCGCCGGGATGAAGATAACCGGGAAGGCCAGGGCCGGCAGCAGGGCGAGCAGCGGGGAGATCAGCTCGAGCACCCCGATCAGGATGGCGGCGGCCAGCGCCACCAGCATCAGGCCGATCCCGTAGGCCAGGAAGGCACGCCAGTTGCGCATGCAGGCCACGAAACTGAAGAACAGGGCCTTGCCCGCCGGGATGCGGCCCCAGCCGGCCAGCAGCGGGGCGAACCAGTAGGCCATCATGACCGGGGTGGAGCCGATGGTGGCGACCAGCAGGGCAAGGCTGAAGGCCGGGTCTTCGAGGGCTTCGTCCCAGTCGGTCTTGCCCATCAGGGCCTTGGACAGCTTGGTGTTCATCTCACTGTCGATGAGCAGGCTGATGCCCATCACGGCCAGGGTGCCGGCCAGGTACAGGCCGCCGATCTTGACCAGCTCGGGGAAGTTCTGGCGGAAGCCGGAGATGAGGATGTCCGGCCCGGCCTTGCGACGCTCTGCGGCGGCCTTGCAGCCGTTGAAGATGCCCAGCGACAGGGCCGGCATGACCAGCGACATCAGGACCTGGCCGATGAAGGGCACGGCGGCGATGACGAGTAGCGCCAGCGACGAGCCGAACACCAGGAAAGTGATCAGGGCCGGGTTGCGCCGCCACAGGGCGAAGCCGTCGAGGATCCAGGCCCAGCCGCGGTGGGCGGGCAGTATGCGTGCCTGCATGGCTTACTCCGCGGCGGGCGGCGCGTCGGCCGGCGCCGGCAGCGCTGGCGGCGTGCCGAAGATGTCCTGGTAGGACGCGTAGAGGGTGCCGGCGAGCACCGGCACCAGCACCAGCACGCCCAGCCCGGCGGGGATCATGGCGACCCAGATCAGCACGTAGATCAGCACCCCGAGCAGCACGAAGGCACCGAAGTTGCCGAAGCAGGCCGACAGGGAGAGTTTCATGGCGTCGAGGGGCGGCGTGTCGCGCAGCACCACCAGAGGGGCGGCGAACCACAGGGCGGTGATCAGCAGCACCCACAGGATGGAGAACACCATGCTGCCCAGCACCACCCCGCTGATCAGGCCCAGGCCGAGGCCGGCCAGGGCGCCGACCACGTAGCCGGTGAGGGCCGCACCACCACCGATGATGGCCGACACGAAGCCGGCGATCAGCCCGCCGAGCAGGTAGAACACGCCCACCAGGGCCAGGTTGCCGGAGTGCACGCGCAGGCCGGAGAACAGATGTTCGATGCGCAGGGGCCGCCCGGCAGCCTGGTCGTGGCAACCCAGCACCATGCCCGCCACCATGACGGGAAAGCCGATCAGCACCACTGCCCAGCCCAGCAGGGGAACCAGCCCGAGCACGAACAGCATGATGATGAAGATCACGCTGATCGCCACCCACACCCCCGGATTGCCGGTGAAGGTGCGCCAGCCTGCCTTGAGCCAGACGAGGGCTTCGGTGGGCGGCACATGGCGTGACGCCGGGTGGCGGGCGTCGCTGTGGGGATGGGGTGCCGGATGGGCCGGTTCGTTCATGGTGGGGCGATGGAAAACGGAATGAAAAATCAGGATGTTGCAGCGCACCGAGATGCTAGCCCAAATCGGCGGCCCAGTTCAAACCGGCGGTCAGCGACGGAAGGAGATTCACAGGGGGAGGGCCGGCGCCGAACCGGCCTCCGCGCGCAGGCGCAGGATGCGCCGGTACTCGCCCGGGTCCTTGACCAGCACCATCTCGCCAGCCCGTGGCTGGTGGTAGTCCTCCAGCCGCGACAGCCAGAAACGCAGGGCCGCGGCCCGCAGCATCGCCGGCCAGGCGTCCTGCTCGGCGGCGGTGAAGGGGCGTGACTCGGCGTAGCCAGCCAGCAGAGCGCTCACCCGGGCGGGGTCGAGCTGGCCGTCGGCGCCGGCACACCAGTCATTGACGGTGACCGCCACGTCGAACAGCAGGGCGTCGACGCCGGCGAAGTAGAAGTCGATCACCCCACCGATGAAATCGCCGTCCCACAGCACGTTGTCGCGGAACAGGTCGGCGTGCACCACGCCCTGGGGCAGGCGGCGCAAGTCGAAGCCGGCCTGGAAGGCGATCTCCGCGTCGAGCTCGGCGCGTTCGTCGTCGGGCAGGTGGGCGCGCACCCGGGCGGCGCAGGCCTGGCGCCACTCGGCGCCCCGCGGATTGCCCTGCTTGCGGCCGAAGGACATGCCGGCCAGGTGCAGCCCGGCCAGCATCGCGCCGATGCGCGTGCAGTGGGCGATGCCTGGCTCCATCACCGACCGGCCGGCCAGGCGGGTGACCAGCACGGCCGGCTTGCCCGACAGGGTGCCGAGGTATTCGTTGTCCCGGTTGGCGATGGGGGCCGGCACCGGCAGGCCGTGGCGGGCCAGGTGGGCCATGAGATGCAGGAAGAAGGGCAGCTCGGCCCGCGGCATGGTCTCGAACAGCGTCAGCACGTAGCGCCCGAGGCTGGTGGTGACGAAGAAATTGCTGTTCTGCACGCCGGCGGAGATGCCCTGCAGCGTATCGAGACGGCCGATGGCGTAGTTCTTCAGCCAGGCGGCGAGGTCGGCGTCGGTGACGGGGGTGAAGACTGACATGATCGGGCGAGCTTACAACAATCCGGGCCCCCCTGCAGGGCAGGGTAGAATGCCAGCCCAGCTTCAGACCGACCTTTGCAGCACACCATGTCGCTCCTCCTCAACGCCCCCCAACGGGAAGCCATCCACTACCTGGACGGCCCGTGCCTGGTGCTGGCCGGTGCCGGCAGCGGCAAGACCCGCGTGATCACTCAGAAGATCGCCTATCTGATCACCGAATGCGGCTTCAATCCCCACAACATCGCGGCCATCACCTTCACCAACAAGGCGGCCAAGGAGATGCTCGAGCGCATCACCAAGCTGATGGGCGGGCGGGGCTGCAAGGGGCTGACGGTGTGCACCTTCCACGCCATGGGGGTGCGCATCGTGCGCCAGGAGGCGGCGCTGCTGGGGCTCAAGCCCCAGTTCTCGATCCTCGATGCGACGGACACCACCCAGATCATCGCGGAGATGACGGGCAGCACCGACAAGAGCCGGGCCAAGGCTCTGCAGTGGCAGATCTCCAGCTGGAAGAACGCGCTCATCGAGCCCAACGAGGCCGCCCACCTCGCCAACGACGAGATCTCGTCCGCCGCGGCCCTGCTCTACATGGAATACGACAAGACCCTGCGGGCCTATCAGGGGGTCGATTTCGACGACCTGATCCGCCTGCCGGTGAAGCTCTTCGACGAACACCCCGAGGTGCGCGAACGCTGGCAGAACAAGCTGCGCTACCTGCTGGTGGATGAATACCAGGACACCAACCGGGCCCAGTATCTGCTGCTCAAGCAGCTGGCCGGCGTGCGCGCGGCCTTCACCGCGGTGGGCGACGACGACCAGGCCATCTATGCCTGGCGCGGCGCCGACATCGAGAACCTGCGCCAGCTGCCGGTGGATTACCCGAGCCTGAAGGTCATCAAGCTGGAGCAGAACTACCGCTCCACCTCCCGCATCCTGCACGCCGCCAACACGGTGATCGCCAACAACGAGAAGCTCTTCGAGAAGAAGCTGTGGTCGGAGCACGGGGCCGGCGACCCGGTCACGGTGGTGGCCTTCCAGACCCCCGAGCACGAGGCCGAATCGGTGGTGATGAAGCTGTCCGCGCACAAGTTCGAGCACCGCACCCACTTCAAGGATTACGCCATCCTCTACCGGGGCAACCACCAGGCCCGCCTGTTCGAGCAGCAGCTGCGCAACCACAAGATCCCCTACGCCATCTCCGGCGGGCGCAGCTTCTTCGAGAACGCCGAGATCAAGGACCTGTGCGCCTACCTGCGCCTGATCGCCAACGAGGACGACGACCTCTCCTTCATCCGCTCGATCACCGTGCCGCGGCGGGGCATCGGCCCGGCCACCATCGAGGCCCTCGGCCGCTATGCCAGCAACCGCAAGATCAGCCTGTTCACCGCCGTCTTCGAGGAAGGCGTGGCCGAGCACGTGGCGGCGCGCCAGCTGGAGGGGCTGCGCGAGTTCTGCCACTTCATGAACCGCATGTCCCACCGCGCCCCGCGGGAGCCCGCCGGGCAGGTCATCAACGACCTGGTCAAGGCCATCAACTACGAGGCCTGGCTGTACGAGAGCTGCGAGCCCCGCGAAGCCGAGACCAAGTGGAGCAACGTGGGCGACTTCACCGGCTGGCTCGGCCGCAAGGGCGAGGAGGATGGCAAGACCCTGATGGACATGATCCAGACCATCAGCCTGATCACCATGCTCGACAAGGACGACGAGGAGCTGGACCAGGTCCAGCTCGCCACCCTGCATGCCTCCAAGGGCCTGGAGTTCAAGCACGTCTTCCTGGTGGGGGTGGAAGAGGGGCTGCTGCCCCACCAGTCCTCCATCGACGAGGACAAGATCGAGGAAGAGCGCCGCCTCATGTACGTGGGCATCACCCGCGCCCAGCGCAGCCTCACCATCAGCTACTGCGAACGCCGCAAGGCCGGCCGCGACGTGCGCACCTGCGACCCGTCCCGCTTCATCGACGAAATGGGCGGCGAAGGCATTCGGCGCAGCGACCGCAAGTCAGCCGAGCCGGTGACCAAGGAAGACGCCAAGGCCCGCATCGCCAACCTGAGGGCCATGCTGGGCAAGCCGGGCGGGGCGGGGTAGCGGACTGCTGCGCTTGCAGCCCGTATCGGAGAGCGCATGGGACTGCGTTGTGGCAGGGCCCGGCGTAAAGCCGCCGGCCCTTCTCCTGTGCTTGCCACCTTATCCCTTACCCCGATAGACACCCCAGCCTGCAACAGGCAGGATCACTCCCGGGCTTGGGGTAACATCTCCCGGGCGACCTTGGGCCTGCGCGATGTGCGTGCGGCTCCGGGCCTGAGTACAACAATAAACAAGACCTGCCCTGCGGGGGCTTTGCGGCCCCGATGATCCACGCAGGCGCATGACCGGCAGAGCAGATGTTTGACAGGATCTCGATTCGCTACAAGCTGATAGTCCTGCTTGGCTTGAGCGCCGCGCTGGCCTTGCTGATTTCCTCGGTGATCACGATCTACTCGACCTACCTGAGTGAGTCGAGGTCGTCCCTGCGCGTGCTTCACCAGTTGACCGACGTGATCAGCGAGAACATGCGCGCGGCGCTGGCCTTCCACGACGGGGAGAGCGCGCGGACCATGCTGGCCGCGCTGCGGGCCGATCCGCACATCCAGTTTGCGGTGGTCAATGATGAGACAGGGCAGCCGCTGGCGGAGTATCGCGCGGCGGCGGGACAGGCGGCCGTGGCGCCGCTCCTGGAGGGGGTCCAGGCCAGGATCCGCGAGAACGCTGACCTGCTGGGCCGGGAAGAGGGCTTTGTCGAGCACACTGACGATGAGACGATGACTGTCTTGCGCCCGGTGTTCTTCGAGGGCAAGCCCATCGGCCTGCTGGCGGTGGTGTCCGATACCCGCCTGATGTGGGCCAAGATCCGCGAACTGGTCCTGCTGCAGGCGGCCACCTCGGTGGTGACGCTGCTGCTGCTGCTGTTCCTGTCGGTGAAGCTCCAGTCGGTGTTCACCCGCCCGATCATGAGCCTCATCCATGCCATGCACGAGGTGGCCCGCACCAAGAATTATCGTGTGGCGCTGGAATCCGACCGCCGGGATGAGTTCCGTGACCTGCACGAGGGCTTCAACACCATGCTGGCGGATATCCGAGAGCGGGATGACCTGCTCAGCCGGCTGGCGACCACGGATGCCCTGACCGGCCTGGCCAACCGTCGCCACGCCATGGAGGTGCTGCAGACCATGGCCGTGCGGGCCCGTCGCAAGGCCGAGCCGGTGGGGGTGATCATGCTGGACATCGACGCCTTCAAGAGGGTGAATGACCTCCACGGCCACCCGGTGGGTGACCTGGTGCTGCAGGCGGTGGCGCAGGTCCTGCAGGCCAGCGCGCGGGACTACGACCTGGTGGCCCGCCTCGGCGGAGAGGAGTTCCTGGTGGTCTGCGACAGTGGCACGCTGGAGGTGACCACCGCCGTGGCCGAGCGGATCCGGGCGGGGGTCGAGGCCTGCCCGATCGAGCATGACCCGGGCGCTACGCTCCATGTCACGGTGAGCCTTGGGGTGTGCGCGGCGGTGCCGCCGTCTGCCGCCGGAGGGGTTGAGAAAATGATCCGGGCTGCCGATAAGGCCCTGTACCGCGCCAAGGAGGCCGGTCGCAACCGCTATGTCGTGGCGCAGGAGGAGATGGGGTGAGGATAGCTTGGTGGGGGCTGGCGCTGCTCTTGTGTCTGCAGTTTCCAGCGGCGCAGGCCGGCGATGAGGAGCGCAAGCTCGAAGCGGTGTTCATCGGCCGCTTCGCCAGCTACATCGAGTGGCCCGCCAAGCCGCGTGACCGGTTCGTGATCACCCTGCTCGACGACAACCCCTTCGGCAGCCTGCTCGACGATCTCTACCGCGACAAGCGCATCCACAACAAGCCCATCGAGCTGCGCTACGCCACCCGGCTCGACCAGGTGGGAGAGACGGACGCCCTGTTCATCACCCTGAGCAGCTCGGCCGCCCGCGCCGCCGCCATCGACCACGCCCAGCGCAACGGCATCCTCACCATCAGCGAGGCCAAGGGCTTTGCCGAGAGTGGCGGCATCATCCAGCTCGACTTTGTCGAGCAGAAGGCGCGCATCAAGATCAACCACGCTGCGGCCCTCAAGTCGGGCCTGCGCATCGGTGCGCCCTTGCTGTCGATCGCCACCGTGCTGCGGGGGGACAAGCTATGAAGCCCCTGCATGGCACCCTGCTGGCCCTTGCCGTGGCGGGCCAAGCGGCGGCCGCCGACAAGGCGGTCAAGGAGACCAATGACTATTACCAGCGGCCGCTGGAGCAGTTGCTGAGGGTCGAGACCCAGGCCAAGGCCGCGGTCGGCTCCCGGGGCGGCGCCCGCGATGCGCTGGATGCCGAGGTGCCCATCGACATCATCACCGCGGCGCAGCTCCAGTCCACCGGCCAGACCGAACTGCTGCGGGCCCTGGCGGTGCTGGTGCCCGGCTTCAACGCGCCGCGCCCGAGCATCACCGACGGCACCGATCACGCGCCGCCCTTCACCCTGCGCGGCCTCAACCCCGACCAGGTGCTGGTGCTGGTGAACGGCAAGCGTCTGCACCAGAGTTCGCTGCTGCACAACAACGGCACGGTGGGGCGGGGCAGTTCGGGCGTCGATCTCAACACCATCCCGCTGCGCGCCATCGAACGGGTCGAGGTGCTGCGCGACGGCGCGGCGGCGCAGTATGGGTCCGATGCCATCGCCGGCATCATCAACGTCATCCTCAAGGGCTATGGGCAGCACAGCCAGGCCACCGTCACCTACGGGCGCACCGGCGAGGGTGACGGCATCACCCGCCAGGCGACCCTGTTCCATTCGCTGCCCCTGGCCGGCGACGGCTTCGTCAATCTCAGCGCCGAATGGCGCGACCGCGGCGCCACCAACCGGGCCGGCCCGGATGCGGGTGACGGGGGCCGCATCAATGCGCAGTTTGGTGACGCGGATACGCAGGACGGTCTGTTCGCCCTCAACGCCGAGCTGCCCCGTGGTGATGCCACCCTCTATCTGCATGGCCTTTACAACCAGCGGCGGAGCAGCGCCGGGGCCTTCTACCGCACCGCTGGCGATGCCCGCAACATCGCGGCGATCTACCCGGACGGCTTCCTGCCGCGGATCGAGCCGAAGATCCTCGACTTCTCGGCCACCGCCGGCGTGCGGGGCGTGCTGGATGACGGGGCCCGCTGGGATCTGAGCTACACCCACGGGCACAATGACTACCACTTCTACGTCAACAACTCCCTCAACACCTCCCTGGGCCTGGCCACGCCGACCTCCTTCGACAGCGGCGCCACGCGCTACACCCAGCAGATCCTCAACGCCGATTTCAGCAAGAAGATCGGGCTCCACACCGTGGCTGGCGGCTATGAGTTCCGCCAGGAGCGTTACCGCATCGTCAAGGGCGACCCGGCCTCCTACATGCTGGGGGCGGCCGATAATTTTGCCTATGGCGCCCAGGGCTTTCCCGGTTTCAGTCCCGACAACGAGGTATCGGCCAGTCGCCGGGCCCATTCCCTGTATGGCGACCTGAAGTACGCCATCTCCGACCACCTGATGCTCGACGCCGCGGCCCGCGCCGAGCACTACAGCGATTTCGGCTCGGCCCTCAACGGCAAGCTGGCCCTGCGCTATCGCGCCACCGACGACCTGCTGTTCCGTTCCAGCGTGAGCACGGGCTTCCGCGCGCCGTCCCTGTCTCAGAGCCACTTCTCCTATACCGGTACCTACCGCAACAGCAACGATGCGGCGGCCCAGTTCTGGGGCAACTTCGCGGTGGACCACCCGGTGGCGCGGGCCCTCGGGGCCACCGATCTCAAGCCGGAGAAGTCGCGCCACTTCACGCTGGGCATGGTCTTCCAGCCATCGTCGCAACTCACCGCCAGTGCCGACGTGTTCGTCACCGAGATCCGCGACCGCATCCTGCCCACCGGTTACATCTCGGCCTACAGCCTGTCTTCCCTGAGCCCCCAGGCCGCCGCCGTCCTGGCCCAGAACAACATCGACGGCGCGGTGTACTTCACCAATGCCATCGCCACCCGTACCCGCGGCCTCGACCTGCGGCTGGACTACTGCCAGGAGCTCGACAACGGCGCCCGGCTCAAGCTGGTCGGCGCCTACCAGCGCAGCCGCACGCGCATCACCGACGTCAATCAGGCCCCCGACGTGCTGGGCGTCAATATGACCGACCTGATCCTCGACCCCTTCACCAAGGTGCTGATCGAGGGCAGCCAGCCGGCCGACGCCATCAAGCTCTGGTCCAAGTACAGCCAGGGCATCTATGACGCTGTGCTCAACCTCAACCGCTTCGGCAAGTTCTACAGCGTGAGCGCCTACGACCGGGTGTCCTTTGCCGCCAAATGGACCGTGGATGGGGAGATCGCCGTGCGCCTGAAGAAGGACGTCACCCTGGCCCTGGGGGGCGTCAATCTCCTCGACGTGAAGCCCGACAAGTGGGGCCGGACCGACGACAGCCTGGTGGGTGCCGGCAAGGTGATCCAGTACTCCCAGTACGCGCCCTTCGGCTACAACGGCGCTTACTACTATGTGCGGGTGGGGGTGGATTTCTGAGGCGGTGAAGGATCAGCCGGGAAACTGAATGCCCAGCGTTCCCATCAGTTCGGTCAGGCGTTTGTCTCCTGCGATGCTGTCTTTCAGCAGCAATCGGATCCGGTCACTGTTCTCCCTGTCGACGACGAGCGCCTGGTGGTACTGGGGAAGCGTCTCGATGCCTTCCTGCTGCAGTAATGCCTGCAGGTGTTTATCGAGAAGCGCCGAGTATTCGTTGACCTCGGAGGGATGTGTTTCAAGCAGCTTGCCGCCCTTGACGTAAAGCTCGTCGGCCCTGGCCCCCAGCTTCCCTGACAGTTCAACGGGCATGAGGTCGGCCTGCCAGTCCGGTATCGCGTAGTACTCGACCGGGTAAGCCTCGGAGGTGGCGGGGAGGCGCCCGGAAGACTGGGCCGCCCGTGCGGCTGTTGAAATGCTGACCGTCTCGGCAATTGTTGCCGCGTTGCCGGAAGCCGCTTGCCGCACGGGTTGAGGAACGGCCTCAGATGAACGTGCTGCCTGGACGGAATACGCGCTGCTGTGCTGGACCATCAAGATACATACCTCACTCGCCATGAATATGGATGAGGTAAGCATTTGGCATGCCACGTTCAGCCTGCCGTGGAGATGGAAGGCCCTGCACCGACCCTGTCCGTGACGAACGGTGGGCAGTGAATCACTGCGCTGGCTTCATCTCGGCCATGGCTGCCGCCACGGCGGCCTGGACCCTCGGGATGGCAGAGGCCATGCGGTTCCGGGTGATCTCGATGCAGCGAGCCTGGAGCAAGGGCATCTTTGCGATCAGGGCAGCCCCGATCAAACGGCTTGTTCACGCGCGGGCAGGTCGGTGGATTGGATCCTGGGGGCTCGATGGGCGGGTTTGCCAGCCCGCGATCCCGCGGCCGGCTCAGAGTTCTTGCAGTCCGTCGATCACCCGCCGTAACTGCGCCAGGGTCTCGTCCAGGCGTTGGCCGCAGGTGTTGCGGTCGTGGCGGGTGGCGGCGGTTTCCAGGCGGGCGGCGGCTTCGCCCAGGTCGAAGGCGCCCAGGGTGCGGGCGGTGCCTTTCAGGGTATGGGCCAACCGTACCTGGCTGCCCCAGTCGTCGATGGTCCGGGCCTGCTGGAAGTCGCGTTCGAACACCCGGCCGTGGGTGTCGCGGAACTTGGCGAGCAGGCGCAGGTAGAGCGGCAGCCGGCGGACGTGGGTGAGGCCGACCGCGACGTCGATGCCCGGGAACTCCGGGTTGGGGAGGGCCGCTGGCGAGGTGTCGCCACCGGCCTGGATCCGGCGGTCCTCGGGGGTGGGCTTCGCCTGCCAGCCGGGCAGGCAGGCCAGCAGCTGGGCGTAGAGCTGCTCCATGCGCACGGGTTTGGCGACATGTCCGGTCATGCCTGCCTGCAGGCAGTGCTCGCGTTCTTCCTGCAAGGCGTTGGCGGTCAGGGCGATGATGGGGAGGTCCGCATGACTGTGGGCCTCCCGCAGGTGCCGGGTGGCGGTGTAGCCGTCCATGACGGGCATCTGCACGTCCATCAGGATGACGTCCGGGCGCTTGGCCTGCACCGCCGAGACGCAGTCCTGCCCGTTGATGGCGAAGCGGGCACTCAGCCCCGCATTGGCGAGCAGTTCGCCGATGACCTCCCGGTTGATCTCCACGTCTTCGGCGACCAGGATGTCGATGCCGCGGAAGCGTGCCCAGTCCTGCGCGGACGCCCTGCGGCGCTCCAGCAGCGGCGCTTCGGCGCTCAGCATGCCCAGGCTGTTGGCCAGCTCCACGTACAGGTGGCGGGCGCAGATGGGCTTGGCGAGCACGCCGTCGACCTCGTGAGCCACGCTGTCCAGCTCGCTGTGGTGGCTGAAGGCGCTGACCAGGATCATCTTGGGGGCGTTCATGCCATGCTCGGCATGGCGGGACCGGAGCTGTCGGATGGTCTCGATGCCGTCCATGCCGGCCATGCGCCAGTCGATCAGGCAGGCCAGGTAGTCGGGCGGCGGGTTGCTGCTCATCTTCCGGACAGCCTCGTAGCCGCTGGCGGCCACTTCGGCCCTGAGGCCCAGCTGGCTGGTGAGGCGGCACAGGATGTTCAGCGATACCGGGTTGTCATCGACGATCAGGACCGGGCGCTGGGCCTGCTCGGCCAGCCGCGCGCCGAATTCGCCGATGCCCAGCCGGCGGTCGATGCTGAGGGACCTGAGGCGGACCGTGAAATGGAAGGTGCTGCCCTGGCCCAGCACGCTTTCCGCCCAGATGCGGCCGCCCATCAGCTCGACCAGCTGCCGGCTGATCGACAGGCCGAGGCCGGTGCCGCCGAAGCGCCGCGTGGTCGAGGAGTCTGCCTGGGTGAAGGGCTTGAAGAGCCGGGCCAGCTGCGCCTCGCTCATGCCGATGCCTTCGTCGCTCACCGAGCAGTGCAGCTCGACGTCCTGGTCCGCAAGGCAGGCGGTCCGCACCTTGACGATGACATTGCCGCCGGTCGAGAACTTCAGGGCGTTGCTGACCAGGTTGGTGAGGATCTGGCCCAGCCGCAGCGGGTCGCCCTCGAGGACGTGGGTATCCTCGTCGATGTCGTAATAGAGCTCGATCCCCTGGCTCTCGGCGCGCAGGGCGACCACGCTGGAGAGCCGGTCGAAGACGCTCTCCAGCACGAAGCAGGTGGTCTCCATCTCCAGCTTCCCGGCTTCGATCTTGGAGAAGTCGAGAATGTCGTTGATGATGGTCAGCAGGCTCTCCGAGGCCGACTTGATCTTGGACACATAATTGAGCTGCTTGGGGCTCAGTTCGGTGGCCAGAGCCAGCTCGGCCATGCCGATGATGGCGTTCATCGGTGTCCGGATCTCGTGGCTCATGTTGGCCAGGAAGGCGCTCTTGGCCTGGGTGGCGGCCTCCGCCTCCGACTTCGCCTCCTGCAGCCGGGTGATGTCGAAGAACCAGGCCAGCACCGCTGGGCTGCCCCCGTAGTCGATGTTCATGTAGGAGCCCAAGGCCCACACATGCGCTTCGTCCGGGTCGTCCGGAAAGTAGATCTCGACCAGCCGGTTGAGCACTATCTCGCCCCGCGCCAGCGCGGCATAGATCTCATCAAAGACCTGCGGGTCGGCGTAATAGCGGCTGACATCATCATGGTCGGCCTCGTCCTTGTTGCGGCGGACCAGGTTGCAGAAGGCCTGATTCACGAACAGGATCTGGTGGTCTTCCGCGCGGGCGATGCGCACGGCCATGGGCGAGGCCAGCAGCACCTGCTCCAGCATCTCCTGCTGGCGGCGCAGCTGTGAGTAGTCGAGCAGGGCCGAACGGGTACACACGAATCGTCCGGCCTCGTCGAGGACGGCGGAGGCGGACAGCAGCACGGGCAGGGTGTCGCCGTTCCGGCGCACCAGCTCCAGGGGCAGCTCGCGGAGGGTGCCACCGGCACGGACCCTGGGGAAACTCTCCCGGAATGTCTGGATCGCCGGCGGCGTCAGGAACTCCACCAGGTGCCGCTTGCCGACGATCTCGTCGCGGGAATAACCGAGCCACTCGAGCTCGGTGTCGTTGATCTTCTGGATCACGCCCTGCTCGTCCAGGGAGTGATAGCCGCAAGGGGCGTGGTTGTACAAGTCGTCCAGCTCGTCGGCCTGCTTCTGGATCTCCTGTTCGGCGGCCTTGCGTTCGGTGATGTCGTAGAGCAGCACGAAGACGCCCTGCACCGCGCCCGCTGGGCCGTCAGGGACGTAATGAGTCAGGAAATGCCGGCAGGCCGTGCCCGGTTTCGACAGGATGCGCTCGAAGGATTGCCGTTCGCCCTGCAGGGCGGCCTGGATATAGGCTTCACTGAAGTGATAGGCGTCCTCTCCGAGGAGTTCGCGCATCCCGATGCCTTCCATCTGGCCGGGTGTCTTGTCGAACCAGTCCAGGAAAGCGCGGTTGGCGAAGCGGTTCTGCAGATGGGTGTCCCAATAGGCAATCATGCCGGGCAGCGCATCGGCGATGGCCCGGGTGAATCGCTCGCTGCTGGTCAGCGCTTCCGTGCGCTTGCCGACCACGGCTTCCAGGCTGTCCCGCTCCTGCTGGAGGGCCAGGAACTGCGCCTGGATGACCTGGTAGAGCTGGTTGAAGTGATGCAGGAAGACCCGGATCTCGCGACGTCCGGTTTCCGGCAGTTGGGTCGGGGTCATGCTGGGCAGGGCGGTGCTGATGCGGGTGGCGCCGCTTTCGAGCGGCCGCAGCTGCTTGCCCATGAAGCGCCAGACCACCAGCCCGGTGATCAGCATGGCCAGCAGCGCGCCGATCCAGAGGGTATGGGTCAGGTCGGCCAGTGGGGCGAGGGCCAGTTCCGCAGGCACCGCGGCGATGACCAGCCAGTTGATTGCCGGTAGGCGCCTGGCTTGGGAGATGATCTCGTTCCCGGCGGCGTCGATGGAGCGGCCCGTACCCTCGAATCCCTCCTTGAGTCTGCGTGCCAGCAGCGGGTCGCCAGCGTCGGCATGCACGTCCTTCAAGATCTTCGATGCCTCGGTGTGGGCCACGTAGGTCTGCTCGGCCAGCGCGATGACCTGGTAGCCGCTGTGCTTGCCGCCATTGGGGAAGGCGGAGATGTCGAAATGGCCGCCGGGGCCGAGGCGGTCCGAGCCGCAGAGCACGGCGACCACCTTGCCACCCTTGTCCAGCACCGGGATGGCGAAGATCAGGTTGGGGCGCGCGGAGAAACGGCCAATCACCGGCATCACCACCGGCTGCTTGCTCTGCACGGCGCGCTCGAGATAGGGCGTGTTGCGGTAATCGGTTCCGACCTGCTGGCGCGGGGGGACTTCGGCAAGGCGGATCCCGGCCGGGGAGAGCACGTAAACGTCCCGCCCGAAAAACCGCGAAACGCTGGCCTGACTGTCCAGGTGACGCTGGATGGCCGCGCTGTTCGACCAGTCTGCGGGGGGCAAGCCCACGGCGATGGCCTGCAGGGCGTCGATGCGCTCGCCGATTTCGTTCTCGAGCCACGTGCTGACGAAGCCCAGGTCGCTCTGCTGCTGCACTTCCAGCTGTGTCAGAAAGCTGCTCTTCAGCCTGTCCTGGGCCATCGCTGCGAGGGCGAGGATGCAGATCGCCTGCAGGATCAATACGCCGACAGTCAGCTGGAAGCGCAGGGAGTCCCAGAGGAAGGACACCCCCGTCGGTTGTCTTGGTTCCAGCATGTCGTCCCCGGGTCTTGTTTTGATCTGTCTGGCCTGGCACAACAGAGTATACCCAGCCCCTCCCCGGGCGCTGAGACATGTTCCCGTAAGGTGAGTACAAAACGCCGCGGGACCCTGGCGGCAGTCAGTGGCCCAGCACCCTCAAGGCCAGCAGCGTGGCCGTGCTGAGGCCGAGCAGGGCGGTGGCGGCTTTCCAGAACATCACCGGGTTGCGTTCGATCAGGGGTGGGCTGCGCCGGTCGTGGAATTCGCGACCGGGGGTCTTGAGGTCGTGGATGAACTCGGAGATCACTTCCTGGCGCCTGGCCGGTTCGGGGTGAAGGGCCTTGGCGAGCACGGCATCCACCCAGGCCGGCAGGTCGGGGCGGTGATGGCGCAGGGGGATGTAGCGCAGGCGGCGCAGGTCGGCGGCGCTGCGGACCCGGGCGGCGTCGAGGCCATAGGGGAGCTGGCCGCCGAGTGTCTCGTAGGTGAGGGCGGCCAGGGCGAAGAGTTCGCTGCGCGGGCTGCCCCCTTCGCCGAGCAGGTATTCCGGGGCGGTGTACTGGAGGGTGCCGGGCACCGCCAGGGTGTGGGCGTCCGGGTGATACTCGGCCAGGCCGGCGACGTGGGCGCTGGCCAGGTCGATGAGCTTGACCGTGCCATGGCGATCGATCATCACGTTCTCGGGGCGCAGGTCCTGGTGCAGCATCTCGCGCCGGTGCAGGGCCTGCAGGCCCTGGGCGAGCTGGGCGACGATGCTGCGCACGCTCTCCAGCGAGGGTTGCGGATGGTCCACCCGCCATTGGGCCAGGGTCTGGCCGTCGATGTACTCCATCGCCACGAAGAGGTGGCTGCGGGGCCTTTCGCCGGCCCAGGCCTTGATCACATGGGGGCTGTCCACGCGGCGGGCGACCCATTCTTCCAGCACGAAGCGGTCGAGGTAGTCCGGGTCCTGGGCCAGGTCCACAGACGGGGTCTTGAGCACCACCTGCTGGCCGCTGGTCTCGTCCACGGCCAGATGCAGGTGGCTGCGGGCGCTGACCTGCAGTTCGCGCAGGAGGGTGAAGCCTTCGAAGGCCATCCGTGGTGCCAGGACCGGCGGCAGGGCCAGGCCTTCGCGGCGCAGCTGGGGGTGGGGGGCATCGGCGGTCGGCAGGGCCTCGATGCGCAGCAGCTGCAGGGTCGCGTCGTCATCGCTGCCGCGGCGGTGGGCGAGGCTCACCAGCTGGTGGGCGACGGCATCCAGGTCTGCCGGATGGGCCTGCAGGGCCAGGTGCACATCCTGGGCCGTCAGCCCGGCGCAGGCGCCGTCGGTGGCGAGCAGGTAGATCTCGCCGACCTCGGCCTCCCAGCTGCGGTAGTCGATCTCCACGTGGAGGCCGGTGCCCAGGGCGCGCGCCAGGCACGATTCAGTGGAGGACAGGCGCAGCCGGTGGTCCTCGGTGAGTTGCTCCAGGGCCTGGGCGTGCAGGCGGTAGATGCGCGAATCGCCCACGTGCAGCAGGTGCAGGTCGCGGCCCTTGAGGATCAGGGCGCTGAAGGTGCACACATGGCCCCGGTCCTTCTCGAAACGCCCCTCGCTGCCCATGGTCTGGGCGTGCAGCCAGGCGTTGGTGGCGCTGAGTACCCGCTCGGCGGCCCGTCGCACCGACCAGGCCTCGGAGGTGGCGTAGTAGTCCTCGAGAAAGCTGCGCACGGCGGTCTGGCTGGCCACCTGGCTGACGGCGCTGGAGCTGATGCCGTCGGCCAGGGCCAGGACGATCCCCTTGCTGGCCAGCTGGTGGCCGCGTGGCAGGCAGGCACCGTGAAAATCCTGGTTGGTGGGGTGCGCCCCGGCCAGGGAGGCCTGGCCGAGGGCGACACGCAGCGTGGCCGCAGACATGCCGGGCGATCAGGCGGCGCGGCGCTTGGGGGCCGTCTTGTAGTGGGTCGAGTAGAGGGTGGCGCCGACGAAGGTCAGGCCGCCGACCAGGTTGCCCAGCACGGTGGGGATCTCGTTCCAGATCATGTAGTCCATGAAGGTGAAGTTGCCACCCAGCATCAGGCCCGACGGGAAGAGGTACATGTTGACGATGCTGTGTTCGAAGCCCATGTAGAAGAACACCAGGATGGGCATCCACATGGCGATGACCTTGCCCGACACGGAGGTGGACATCATCGCCGCCACCACGCCGGTGGACACCATCCAGTTGCACATCACGGCGCGCACGAAGAGGGTCAGCATGCCGGCCGCGCCATGGGCCGCGTAGCCGACCGTGCGGCCTTCGCCGATGTGGCCGATCTTCTGGCCGATGGCATTGGGCGCCTCGGTGAAGCCGTTGGTGAAGATGATGGCCATGAACACCGCCACGGTCAGCGCGCCGGCGAAGTTGCCGGTGAACACCAGGCCCCAGTTGCGCATCACGCCATTCCAGGTGGCGCCGGGGCGCTTGTCGAAGACGGCCAGCGGGGCCAGCGTGAACACGCCGGTCAGCAGGTCGAAGCCGAGCAGGTAGAGCATGCAGAAGCCCACCGGGAAGAGCAGGGCGCCGACCAGCGGATTGCCGGTGTTGACCGACACCGACACCGCGAAGGCCGCCGCCAGGGCCAGGATGGCACCGGCCATGTAGGCGCGGATCAGGGTGTCGCGGGTGGACATCAGGAGCTTGGATTCGCCGGCGTCCACCATCTTGGTGACGAACTCGGCAGGAGCGAGATAGGCCATGGGATTACCTTTTCAGAATCATGGAGGGGGCGGTGTGGGGGCTGTCGTCAGCCCAGGGCGACCTGCACGCGGCCGTCCTCGATGCGCACGCAGTGGGCGCGCACGGAGCATTCCGGGGCTTCCAGACAGGCGCCGGTGAGCAGGTCGAAGTGGTTCTTGTAGAGCGGCGAGGCCACCACGACGTGCTCGCCGAGGTTGCCGACCAGTCCGCGGGACAGCACGCTGGCGCCGGACTTGGGGTCGACATTGTCGATGGCATGGAAGCGGCTTTCGCCGATCCGGAAGATGGCCACATGGCGGCCCTCCACCAGGGCGCTCACGCCGGTGTTGGGCAGGATCTCGTCGACCGCGCAGACGGTGGTCCAGGCAAGGGGGGCGATGCTCATGGTCGGGCTCCTCAGGCGGGGGTGGCAACGGGGTCGGCGACTGCGGCGGAGCGCTCGTCGGGGCGGGCCGGGCGGATCTGGCCGCGCTCTTCCACGAAGACGATGTGTTCGTCGGGCTGCTCGCTATTCACGAAGGCGCGGAAGCGCTGGCGCACCTCCGGCGTGGTGACGGCGGTCTTCCATTCGCACTGGTAGGTGTCCACCACGTGCTGCATCTGCGCTTCCAGCTCGGCGGCGAGCCCCAGGCTGTCATCGACCACCACGTCCTTCAGGTAGTCGAGGCCGCCCTCCAGGTTGTCGCGCCAGGTGCTGGTGCGCTGCAGGCGGTCGGCGGTGCGCACATAGAACATCAGGAAGCGGTCGATCAGCCGGACCAGCTGGGCCTTGGTCAGGTCGGCGGCCAGCAGTTCGGCGTGGCGCGGCTTCATGCCGCCGTTGCCGCAGACGTACAGGTTCCAGCCCTTCTCGGTGGCGATGATGCCCACGTCCTTGCCCTGGGCTTCGGCGCATTCGCGGGTGCAGCCCGACACGCCGAACTTGATCTTGTGGGGCGCGCGCAGGCCCTTGTAGCGGTTCTCCAGCTCCACGGCGAGGCCGACGCTGTCATCCACGCCGTAGCGGCACCAGGTGGAGCCGACGCAGCTCTTCACGGTGCGCAGGGACTTGCCGTAGGCGTGGCCGGATTCAAAGCCGGCGGCGATCAGCTCCTCCCAGATGAAGGGCAGCTGCTCGACCCGGGCGCCGAACAGGTCCACCCGCTGGCCGCCGGTGATCTTGGTGTAGAGGCCGTACTTCTTGGCCACCTGGCCGACGGCGATGAGGCTGTCGGGGGTGACTTCGCCTCCCGCCATGCGCGGCACCACAGAATAGGTGCCGTCCTTCTGGATGTTGCCCAGGAAGTAGTCGTTGCTGTCCTGCAGGCCGGCCAGGTCTTTCTTGAGCACGAACTCGTTCCAGCACGAGGCGAAGATGCTGGCTGCCACCGGTTTGCAGATGTCGCAGCCGAGCCCCTTGCCGTGCTTCTCCAGCAGTTCGTCGAAGGATTTGATCTCGCCCACCTTGATGAGGTGGAAGAGCTCCTGGCGGGAGTAGGCGAAGTGTTCGCAGAGGTGGTTGTTCACCGCCATGCCGAGGCGCGACATCTCGGCCTTCATCACCTGGGTGACCAGCGGCACGCAGCCGCCGCAGGTGGCGCCAGCCTTGGTGCAGGCCTTGAGGGCGCCGATGTCGGTGGCGCCATCGGCCACGGCGGCACAGATCTGGCCCTTGCTGACGTTGTTGCAGGAGCAGATCTGGGCGCTGTCGGGCAGGGCATCCACGCCCAGGCCCGGTTTGGCCTTGCCGTCGCTGGACGGCAGGATGAGGAATTCGGGGTCGGCCGGCAGGGCAATGCCGTTGAGGGCCATCTGCAGCAGGGTGCCGTATTCGTCGGCGTTGCCCACCATCACGGCGCCGATCAGCTGCTTGCCGTCGGCGCTGGTGACGATCTTCTTGTAGATCTGCTTGGCTTCGTCCACATAGCGGAAGCTGCGGCAGCCGGCGCTGCGGCCCTGGGCGTCGCCGATGCTGGCCACGTCCACGCCCATCAGCTTGAGCTTGGTGCTCATGTCGGCGCCGGCGAAGGCAGCTTCCTGCTGGCCGGTGATGTGGCGGGCGGCCACCCGGGCCATGTCGTAGCCGGGGGCGACCAGACCGTAGACCTGGTCCTTCCAGGCCGCGCACTCGCCGATGGCGTAGATGTCGTGATCGCTGGTGCGGCAGTGGTCATCCACCGCCACGCCGCCGCGGGCGCCCACCGCCAGGGCGTTCTGGCGGGCCAGTTCGTCCCGCGGGCGGATGCCGGCGGAGAACACGATCATGTCGGCCTCCAGGTGGCTGCCGTCGTCGAACACCATGCGGTGGCGGGCGCGGGCGCCATTGGTGATCTCCACCGTGTTGCGGCTGGTATGCACGTGCAGGCCGAGGGCTTCGATCTTGCTGCGCAGGATGCGGCCACCGTCCTCATCCACCTGCACGGCCATCAGGCGCGGGGCGAATTCGACCACGTGGGTGTCGAGGCCCAGGTCGCGCAGGGCCTTGGCGCATTCCAGGCCGAGCAGGCCGCCGCCCACCACCACGCCGCTCCGGGAGCGGGCACCGGCTTCGGTCATGGCTTCCAGGTCTTCGATGGTGCGATAGACGAAGCAGTCGCTGCGGTCGTTGCCGCGTACCGGCGGCACGAAGGGCACCGAGCCGGTGGCCAGCACCAGCTTGTCGTAGGCCAGCACTTCGCCGTCGGCCGTGGTGACGGTCTTCTGGCGGCGGTCGATGGCCGCGGCGCGGGACTTGAGGCGCAGGGCGAAGCCGCTCTGCGCGAAGAAGCCTGGTTCGACCAGGGACAGGTCGTCGGCCGTCTTGCCGGCGAAGAATTCGGACAGGTGAACCCGGTCGTAGGCAGCGCGAGGTTCTTCGCACAGCACGGTGACTTCAAGGGAGGCAGGGGCGAGCGCGTGGAGTTCTTCGAGGAACTTGTGACCCACCATGCCGTGGCCGACAACAATGATCTTCATGATTAATCCTGCACGTCCGGGCTTCCCCGGGGGACCGTGCTGGATTTCTTCGCCGGGCTCGTGGAGTGAGCGGCGCAGACATCATGGCCCCCGCGAAACGCGGATCAAAGTCGAGGTTGGAACAACGGCTCGCCAGGTGTGCGTGACACGTGACTTGCCGGGGTTCCGCCGTCGTTGGCGGAGGCATTCATTCGGGCCCGCGGCGGCTTTGCCTGCGGGCAGATGACTCTAAGCATGGATCGTGCCGGGTTTTCTTGCCCGTGATTACGGGGTTTTCCGGCGGGAGGCGGGTGGGCGAGGGCGGCGCGGGCGCCAAAATGGTGCGCCGCGGTGTCCACCTTGGCGCATGGGCCGCCCCCTCGATGGGGGCGGGGAGTCAGCCGTTCTTCTTCTTCCAGCTGGCGCGGCAGGTGTCCTGCAGATAGTTCATGACCAGGGTGGTGTCGTCGCTGTCCAGCTGCAGGCGGGCCTCGGGGCCGAGGTCTTCTTCCCACATGCGGCGCACGTCGGCCTGGTATTCGAAGGGGACGACGTTCTCGATGAAGCGGGCGACGGCCGCCTCATCGAAGTCGGAGGCACGGAAGTTGTCCCAGATCCGGGTGGCGTCGCGCTTGAGCAGGCTACGGGTGGGCTCGAGGCCGGTGGCGACCATCAGTAGCACGCCGCATTGCACGTCGGTGTGGTCGCCCTGGTTGCCGGTGATGCGGGTCCACGCCTCGGCGCAGGCCTTGTCGTGGTGGGTGATCTCGCTCACCGAGCTGGTGTCGAAGAAGAACAGGCCGGAGAAACGGTCCTGGTTGCGATAGATCTCGGTGGCCGGGATGTCGCGGATGATGGGCAGGACTTCCGCGCTGAAGCGCTCGGTTTCCCGCTGCATCAGGCGGCGTACCGTGGGCGGGGCGTCTTCCAGCCACAGGTCGAGGGCGGGGAAGCTCGGGCTGCGCTTCTTGCGGGCCGCTTCGTGGAGCTTGATGAAGCGTTCCATGCTGAAGAAACCGGCCGGCTTGCGTTCGGTGAGCAGCACGAGCAGGGCGCTGTTGATCACCGATTCGCAGAAGACATGCCATTCGTCGGCATCGTCCCGCTCCACCCCCAGCTTGCCGGCCAGCCAGTAGGTGGCGTCGATGTAGTGCTGGTTACGCTCGCGGCCAGCCTGTTCGGCCAGATAGCGGGCGTAGTTGATGGGGCTCTCCAGGGTGCACTTGGCCAGGAACTCCTTTTCGCTTTCGCGGAAGATCTCCGGGGCGCCGAGTAGCCGCTCGGTGGGCAGACTGTGCAGCTTGCGCAGGCGGTCGGCGCCGGCCTTGGACAGGGCCAGCAGGGTCTTGTCGCGGAGCAGCCGGGCGGCCACGTCGAGCTTGCCGCCCGATTCGGCTTCGAGGGCGAGGCTGACCAGGGTCACCAGCCGGGTGCGGGCGGCCTCCAGCTCGGGACGCAGGTTGGGCGTGCCGAAGTAGGTGGCCAGCTGGACGATGCCCTTGGCCCCTTCGCGGTGCAGGGCGTCGAGCCGGGGCCTGTCCACCAGGCTTTCCTGGCGGGCGTGGCACAGTACCCGCTCGAAGTAGGGGCGGGTGTCGACGGTGGTGAGTGCGCGGTCAGTGAACATCGGCTGCGGGGCGCCACGCCACGGGGGCGCAGCACCGTCTCCTGGTCAGATGGCGGATTCCTCGTCGTCCTCGTCGAGCTTCGGCACACCGGGCTCAGCGGATTCGGGCAGGGGCATTCTGGCGGCCTCGGCGGCGCGGCTGAGCCGGTCCTGGATTTCGATGATGAGCAGCTCGAAGGTGTCGGAGAACTCGTGGCGCAGCACCCAGGCGGTTTCCATCCAGTCGCCGTCAGCCACTTCGGAGCGCGACATGCGCACCCGCACCATCTCGATGGCGTCACCGATCTCCAGGCCCTGGTCGAGCTCGTCCACGCGCTCGGCGTCCCAGGTGATGGCGGACTTGGGGGTGAAGGCCTTCTCGAGGTCGACGTCGGCTTCGAAGACGCCGTGGTAGGCCAGGGTCAGCAGGGCGTCGTAGTGGTCGGTGAAGTAGTCGGCGAGCAGGCGCACCCCGTCGTCGTGCTCCACCAGGTAGTCCAGCACCTCGGCGCAGGCGGCCGGGCTGCGGTGCATCACGGCGTTCATGGTGTTGCGCAGGCGCGGTACGTATTTCTCGATCGGCTCGCCGTACTGGCGCTCGAGCACGATGGCCTGCACGAACTGCTCGGGGCTCACCACCAGGCTGACCACCGACTCCTTGCTGGCGTCGAACTCGCGAATCACCGCCAGGACGTCCTTGGGGGCCATCTCGTCGAGGACTTCGACCAGGGCATGGTCGCCCTCCTGTTCGGCGAGGACGACCAGGTGGGCTTCGGCCTTGGCGATCTCGCCGGCCAGGATGAGTTCGCGGGCTTCCTTGATGACTAGCTGGGTCATGAACAGTCCTTCTTAACGGTCTACGGCGTCGAAGCCTTGTTCGGACATCCACTCTTCGCCGGCTTCGCCGAGGTCGTCGGTGTCGTCCTGGTCGTCGTCGTCCCGGCTGGCCTCGGGCGCGCAGCGGGCGCTGAGGCCGCTGCCGAGCAGCCATTCGAGCACGGCGGTGGTGACGAGGAAGCTCTCGCCGCCGTCCTTGTCGAGGCAGATGTTGATCAGGGGGCGGGCCCAGGGGGCGATCTCGAGGCTGGCCTCGAGCTCGGCCCAGGAGGGGAAGCCGTCGTCGCCGGGCTCGCTGTTGGAGGCGGCGTAGAGGAGCCCGCCGCCGCTGAAGCCGAAGGCGCCGTGGAAGGCCGGCGCGACCATCTCGGGGGCGCTGTCGATCATGCCGATCAGGAAGGAGAACTCCTTGTGCTTGTCGCGCACGCGCTTGGCGAGCACGTCCTTGCCTTCGGAGTCGGAGCGCAGGTCGTCGATCTCGCTGGCATAGCGCTCGAAGATGTCTTCAAAGTAAAACGAGGTCAAGAAATTACCTTTTCAATGTAGGAGGCCCACAGGGAGGTGGCTTCCTGCAGGGGGTCGTCGATCAGGTTGCGCCGGCGCAGGGCGTCGTAGTCGCGCCGCTTCTCGTCGTCGGAGAGCAGGTCGTAGGCGGCCTGGATATGGCGGAACCGGTCGGCAGCGCCAGGGTCGGGGTTGCGGTCCGGGTGGTACTGGCGGGCTGCCTTGCGGTAGGCCGTCTTGATGTCGTCGGCCGCGGCCGTCGGCGAAATGCCCAGGATTTCGTAGGGATCACGCATGGTCTTCGGTGCGGTTGGGAGGCGTCGGTGCCCGGGTGGCCGGACGAAGGCTCCCGGGGTGGTGCCGCAGGGGTGACGGGAAGCCCGCCATTATAAATGCCCGCCGCGCCGGCGTCGCGCCTGCTGCGCGGGGGTCAGGGGCTGGACGGGAGGAGCAGGGCGGCGAAGGCGTCGGCCGGCATGGGGCGGCCGAAATAGTAGCCCTGGGCGTAGTCGCAGCCCAGCAGCACAAGGTCGTGGGCGATGTCGGCGGTTTCGACACCTTCGGCCAGCACGGCGATCTTGAGGCTCTTGGCCATCTGGATGACGCCGCGGACGATGGCGCCGGCGTCCGGGTCGGTGGGCAGGTCGCGGATGAAGGACTGGTCGATCTTGAGCTTGTCGACGGCGAAGCGGCGCAGGTAGGCGAGGCTGGAGTAGCCGGTGCCGAAGTCGTCGATGGCCAGGCGCAGGCCCATCGCGTGCAGCTGGCGCACGGTGGCGAGGACCTGCTCGGTGTCCTTCATCAGGATGCTCTCGGTGATCTCGAGCTCGATGCAGGCCGGGTCGGCGCCGCTGTCGGCGAGGGCGCGGGTGACCGTCTCCACCAGGTTGCCGCGGGTGAACTGCAGGGGCGACAGGTTGACCGCGATGACCAGCCGGCCGTGGCCGGCGTCCTTCCACTGGCGGGCCTGCCGGCAGGCCTCCTGCAGGACCCATTCGCCGATGCTGACGATCAGGCCGCTGTCCTCGGCGACCGGGATGAACAGGCCGGGGGGCTGCATGCCCAGGTCCGGGCAGTTCCAGCGGATCAGGGCTTCGGCGCCGACGATGCGGTGGGAGCCGAGGTCGATCAGCGGCTGGTAATGGAGGATGAACTCCTGGCGCTCCACGGCCCGGCGCAGGCGGTTCTGGATGTCGAGACGCTGCACCGCGTCTTCGTTCATCTGCTGGGAGTAGAAGCGGAAGGTGTTGCGCCCGGCCGCCTTGGCGTTGTACATCGCCGCGTCGGCGTTGCGGATCAGGGTGTCGAAGTCGCAGCCGTCCTCCGGGTAGACGGCCAGACCGACCGAGCAGGAGATGCTCATCTCCTGGCCGGCCAGGGCGCAGGGCCGGCCCAGGGTGAGCATGATCTTCTCGACGACGGGGGCGATGTCCTCGGTCTCGCGGATGTCGGTGAGCAGCACCAGGAACTCGTCGCCACCCTGGCGGCTGATGGTGTCGGTGTCACGGGTGGTCGTGCGCAGGCGGTCGGCGAAGGTCTGCAGCAGGGCGTCGCCGGCGGGGTGGCCGAGGCTGTCGTTGATGTGCTTGAAATGGTCCAGGTCGAGCAGCAGCAGGGCGACCTTAGTGCCGGCCCGGATGGCGTGGGCGAAGGCCTGCTCGGCCCGGTCGCGCAGCAGGAAGCGGTTGGGCAGGCGGGTCAGCAGGTCGTGGCGGGCCAGGAAGTCGGCGCGCTCCTCGGCGGCCTTGCGGTCGGTGAGGTCGGAGAAGATGGCCACGTAGTGCTGGATCTGCTGCTGGTCGTCGCGCACCGTCGAGACCGACAGCCATTGGGGAAAAATGGCGCCGTTGCGTCGGCGGGCCCAGGCTTCGCCGCTCCAGTGGCCCGTGTGGGCCAGCTCGGCCAGCAGGCGGTCGTGGAAGCCCGCTTCATGGTGGCTGACCGCGATCAGCTCGGCATGGGTGCCGATCACCTCGTCCGGCGTGTAGCCGGTGACGTCGGAGTAGGCGCGGTTGACCGAGATGACCCGTTGTTCTCCGTCGGTGATCAGGATGGCGTCGCGGCTCTCGCTGAACACCGTGGCGGCGAGCTGCAGCTCGGCCTGCTGGCGGCGCGAGGCGCTGATGTCGCGGGAGGTGCCCTCCACCCCGATGGGGGTACCGTCGGCATCCCGCAGGTAGTGGGCGTTGGTGGACACCCAGACCTCGCTGCCGTCCTTGCGGCGCATGCGGTACTCGTAGCCGCTGACCTGGCCGCCGGCCGCCGACAGATTGGCCAGGAAGGAGTCACGCGCGCTGGCGCCATCCACGTATAGGCTGTCGATGCGGGTTCCGATCAGTTCTTCCGGTTCGTAGCCGAGCAGCTGGCGGACGGAGGGCGACAGGCGCAGCAGACGGCCGCTGGCGTCAGAGCGGTAGTAGGTGTCCTGCAGGTTGTCGAGGATGGCCCGCACGTCGGCCTCGTGGGCGGCGCTGGCGGCCTCGATGGCGCGCAGGTCGGTGACGAAGCCGAAGGCGCTGATGCTGCCTGCCGGGTGAGCCGGCTGGAGGGACACCGTACTGATCAGCGCCGGGATGACCTGACCGTCCCGATGCAGCAGCTCGAGGCGGTAGTTGCGTCGGTCGGTGGTCGGGATGCGGCTGATCTGCTGACGCAGCAGGCTGCGGCTGCCGGCGCTGACGAAATCGAGTGAGGTCCGTCCGATCATCTCGTGCGGGGCATGGCCCAGCAGGCGGCACAGGGTGTCGTTCACCTCGGTGAAGCAGCCCCGGGCATCCACCATGAAGAAGCCATCGGTGGTCCGCGCAATCACGTCGCGATAGACCGCTTCCCGGGCCGGGAGGCATGAGTCGGGCAGGTACTGGAAGAGCGGTGGCAGGTCCATGTCCGGGCGAGTGGTGATTTGCCCGGTAGATATCGGCCCCGCGACCTGAAACTTGAAAGCCGGGCTCCCAGGGGGAGCCCGGTGGCATCAGCCTTGCAGGCCGAGGCGCTCGCACAGGGCGAGGGTGGGGCCCGCCTGGTTCATGCTGTAGAAGTGCAGGCCGGGGGCGCCGGCTTCGATCAGGCGGGCACACAACTCGCCCACCACGTCCTGCCCGAAGGCCTTGATCGACTCGGAGTCGTCGCCGAAGCTCTCGAACTTGCGGCGCATCCAGCGCGGGATCTCGGCTCCGCAGGCGTCCGAGAAGCGTGCCAGCTTGGAGAAGGACACGATCGGCATGATGCCCGGCACGATGGGCACGTTCACACCGAGGGCTGCGCATTCGTCGCGGAAGTGCAGGTAGGCGTCCAGGTTGTAGAAATACTGGGTGATCGCCGAGTTGGCGCCGGCGTCCACCTTGCGCTTGAAGGCCAGCAGGTCGTCCTTCGGGCTGCGCGCCTGGGGGTGGTATTCCGGGTAGGCCGCCACCTCGATGTGGAAGTGGTCGCCGGTCTCGGCGCGGATGAATTCGACCAGCTCGTTGGCGTAGCGCAACTCGCCCGGGTCGCCCACGCCGGAGGGCAGGTCGCCGCGCAGGGCGACGATGCGATGGATGCCCGCCTCCTGGTAGCGCGTCAGGATCTCGCGGATGTGCGCGCGGGTGGAGCCGATGCAGGACAGGTGCGGCGCGGCCTGGTAGCCCTCGCGCTGGGTCTCGAAGACCGTCTCGAAGGTCCGGGCCTGGGTGGAGCCGCCAGCCCCGAAGGTCACCGAGAAGAACTCGGGCTTCAGGGTGGCCAGCCGGGCGCGGGTGGCGCGCAGCTTCTCGACGCCCTCTGAGGTCTGGGGCGGGAAGAATTCGATGGAGATGGGAGGCTTGGTGGACACGGTGATTCCTCGCGGAACCCGCCGGGATTCCGGCGGGAAGGGATGCCGGCGGCCCGCGCAGGCGGGCGCGCCGGATTCCGGGCTCAGTAGCGGTAGTGGTCGGCCTTGTACGGACCTTCGACAGGCACGCCGATGTAGGCGGCCTGCTGGGCGGTCAGCACGGTCAGCTTGGCGTTGAGCTTCTTCAGCTGCAGGCGGGCGACCTTCTCGTCCAGGTGCTTGGGCAGCGTGTACACGCCCACCGGGTAGTCGGCGGTGCGGGTGAACAGCTCGATCTGGGCGATGGTCTGGTTGGCGAAGGAGCTGGACATCACGTAGCTGGGGTGGCCGGTGGCACAGCCCAGGTTCACCAGGCGGCCCTTGGCCAGCAGGATGATGCGCTTGCCGTCCGGGAAGATCACGTGGTCCACCTGGGGCTTGATCTCTTCCCACTGGTATTTCTCGATGGACGCGACGTCGATCTCGTTGTCGAAGTGGCCGATGTTGCAGACGATGGCCTGGTCCTTCATGGCGGCCATGTGGTCGTGGGTGATCACGTGGAAGTTGCCGGTGGTGGTCACGAAGATGTCGGCCAGCGGCGCGGCTTCTTCCATGGTGACGACACGATAGCCTTCCATGGCGGCCTGCAGGGCGCAGATCGGGTCGATCTCGGTGACCCAGACCTGGGCGGACAGGGCGCGCAGGGCCTGGGCAGAGCCCTTGCCCACGTCACCGTAGCCGCACACCACGGCGACCTTGCCGGCGATCATCACGTCGGTGGCGCGCTTGATGCCGTCCACCAGGGATTCGCGGCAGCCGTAGAGGTTGTCGAACTTGGACTTGGTGACCGAGTCGTTCACGTTGATGGCCGGGAACTTGAGCTCGCCGCGCTGGTGCATCTGGTACAGGCGATGCACGCCGGTGGTGGTCTCT
>CALBTT010000172.1 GCA_937967645.1 uncultured Zoogloea sp. | reverse complement strand
GCCACGTTTCCGTTTGCGCTGCAGCGAAGGAGGCGAATTATATAGAGCTATCAGAAAGCGTCAACATCTTTATGAAAAACAATCTTCACGGAAGCTACATCTACACTCAGTAGCTGGGAGCACCCACATAGTTCTCAAAGCGGGTGAACTCGCCGAGGAAGGTCATCCGGATGGTCCCGGTCGAGCCATTCCGGTGCTTGGAGATGATCAGTTCGGCCATCCCCTTATCGGGGGAGTCCGGGTTGTAGATCTCATCGCGGTAGATGAACATGATGATGTCCGCATCCTGCTCGATAGCACCAGACTCCCGCAAATCCGAGGCCACCGGCCGCTTGTTGGGACGCTGCTCAAGGCTGCGGTTGAGCTGGGACAGCGCAATGATCGGCACATGCAGCTCTTTGGCCAGGGATTTCACCGAGCGGGAGATTTCCGACAACTCCGCCGAACGGTTGTCGCTCTCCTTCATGGAGGTCATCAGCTGCAGGTAATCGATGACGATCAGCCCCAGTCGGCCACACTGGCGGTGCAGACGGCGGCAGCGGGCACGCAAGTCTGTCGGATTCAGGCCCGGAGTCTCATCAATAAAGATCGGCGCCTCATGAAGCTTGCCCAGCGCATAGGTGAGGCGCTGCCACTCCTCATCGGTCAGCTTGCCGGTACGGATCTTGTGCTGATCGATGCGCCCCACCGAAGACAGGAAACGGGTGGCCAGCTGCGTACCCGGCATTTCCATTGAAAACACCGCCACAGGCAGCCCCGCCTCGACCGCCACCGATTCAGCGATATTGAGCGCCAGCGAGGTCTTGCCCATACCCGGACGCGCGGCCAGCACGATCATGTCGGAGGGCTGCAGACCTGAAGTCTTGTCATCGAGATCGGCGATACCCGTCGGAACCCCGGTGATACCCGCCGGGGTATCGCGGTCATACAGCTCCTGGATGCGATCGACCACCTGCCCCAGGATGGGCTGAATGGGCACAAAGCCACTGACTGTCCGCGCCCCCGCCTCAGCGATTTCGAACACCTTCGCCTCCGCCTCGTCGAGCAGCGTCTTGGCATCCTTGCCGGAGGGCGTGAGCGCGCTGGCCGCGATCTGATCTCCGACCGACACCAGCTTGCGCAGGATCGCCCGTTCTCTGATGATCTCCCCATAGCGCCGCACGTTGGCTGCTGACGGCGTGCTGTTGGCGATCTCCCCCAGATAGGACAGCCCGCCCACATGCTCCGCCTCGCCGTTCTTCTCGAGCGCTTCGTAAACGGTGACCACGTCGGCCGGCTTGCCCATTTCGATCAGGCGCGCAATCTGCCGGAAGATTCTGCGGTGATCATCGCGGTAGAAGTCAGCCTCATTGACGACGTCACCCACCCGCTCCCACACCGTATTGTCGATGAGCAAACCTCCGAGCAGGGACTGCTCAGCCTCAATCGAATGAGGCGGCAGGCGCAGGGCGGACATCACGGGATCATCGGATTGGCTTTGAGATTTGCGCATGGAACACCACCAGGACAATTAAGCAGGAACAAGAGGCCGAAAAACAAAAAAGGCTGCACGAGGCAGCCTTTCTTAGAAGCACGCAACGCGCGCTCGATCAGTGCTCGCCGGCCACAACAACGTTGATGTTAGCAGTCACATCGGTGTGCAGCGACACAACCAGCTGGCTCTCGCCAACGGTCTTGAGCGGGCCTTCCGGCATGCGCACGGCGGCCTTCTCGACGGCAAAGCCGATAGCCTTCAGAGCTTCGGCGATGTCGGCGTTGGTCACGGAGCCGAACAGACGGCCATCCACACCCGACTTGCGGGTGATGGTGACGGTGGTGCCTTCGAGCTTCTCGCCTTGAGCCTGGGCAGCAGCCAGTTGCTCGGCAGCGATACGCTCCAGTTCAGCGCGGCGAGCTTCGAACTCAGCCAGGTTGGCGGTGTTGGCACGCTTGGCCTTGCCTTGCGGGATCAGGTAGTTACGAGCGTAACCGTCCTTGACCTTGACCACATCACCCAGACCACCCAGGTTGACAACCTTGTCCAAAAGAATGATTTGCATGCTGTCTCTCCGGGATTACTGATGCAGGTCGGTGTAGGGCAGCAGAGCGAGGAAGCGCGCACGCTTGATCGCGGTGGACAGCTGACGCTGGTAGCCCGACTTGGTGCCGGTGATACGAGCCGGCATGATCTTGGCGTTTTCGGTGATGAAATCCTTCAGGATGTCCACATCCTTGTAGTCGATCTCTTCGATCTTCTCTGCGCTGAAGCGGCAGAACTTGCGACGCTTGAAGAGGCTGCGACCGCCACGGTCGTCCTTACGCTTCACTGCTGGCTTGAATGCCATGATTCGTTCCTTCCAAAAATTCGATCGTATCGATGTGCAATACAGGCGCCCTGCTCTTGAGGCTTCTCGCCGCAAGGAAGCCGGCGAGCCGGACATGGGAACCGAGATGGACTGCGGCGAGCAATTTCGCCTTGTCACCCACGCCCACCACCGACAACTCCAGCCCCACTTCCCGCGGGACACCTGCCTCGACCTGTCGCGAACGGTGCTCGATACGCCCTGACATCACCGGCACACCGCCGGGAGAGTAGCGCAGAACCCCGAGTTCGCTCAGGACGCCATCAATCTGAAAACTGTTGAGACCCTGTTCCTGCAACTCAGGCGGCGGGCTGCTCGGCAGCCGGCTTGCCCTCTTCACCGGAGGCGGAAGTCAGGGAGCGAGCCTTTTCTTCCTTCATCATCGGGGACGGAGCGGTCACGGCAGCCTTCATGCGGATGGACAGATGACGCAGCACGGCATCGTTGAACTTGAAGCCATGCTCCAGTTCGGCGATGGTGGGCTGATCACACTCGATGTTCATCAGCACGTAGTGGGCCTTGTGGATCTTCTGGATCGGGTAGGCCAGCTGACGGCGCCCCCAGTCTTCCAGGCGATGCACTTGGCCGCCCTGGGAGGTCACGAGGGAACGGTAGCGCTCGATCATGGCGGGCACTTGCTCGCTTTGATCGGGGTGAACGATGAATACGACTTCGTAATGCCGCATGAGATCTCCTTCTGGATCAAAACCCCCCGTCATGCGAACGGTAGGGCAAGGTAAAAAACGGACCGCCCGACTGGACTCAGACGGGCGAGCCGGTGATATTGGCACAAACTTTCTGGAAAAACAAGGCCGTGCCGCTCAGCGGGTACACGCCCCCTTGGCCAGGCTGACCCGGGAGCCACAGGTCCGGCCGATCTGCGCGCAGATCCAGCCGGAGGTCTCGACCAGCGCATCGAGGCGGATCCCGGTCTCGATGCCCAGCCCGTCGAGCATGTACACCACGTCCTCGGTCGCCACATTGCCCGAGGCCCCTGCTGCGTAGGGGCAGCCGCCCAGGCCGGCGATGGACGCATCGAAAGTGGCGACCCCCGCTTCCAGCGATGCGTAGATATTCACCAGCGCCTGCCCGTAGGTGTCGTGGTAGTGCCCGGCAAGCTTGTCGATCGGCACCCGGCGCGCCACCGCGTCGAGCATGCGACGGGTCTTGCCCGGCGTACCGACGCCGATGGTGTCACCCAGGCTGACCTCGTAGCAGCCCATCCCGAACAGGGTCGCCGCCACGTCGGCCACCGCCTCCGGGGCGATCTCACCTTCGTAGGGGCAGCCGAGCACGCAGGACACGTAGCCGCGCACCCGGACGCCTGCCGCCCTGGCCGCATCCATGACCGGCTCGAAGCGGGACAGCGATTCGGCAATGGAGCAGTTGATGTTCTTGCGGCTGAAGGACTCGGAGGCCGCAGCGAACACCGCCACCTCCTGCGCACCGGCCGCCAGAGCGGACTGGAAGCCCTGGAGGTTGGGCGTGAGGACCGGGTAATCTACGCCGGGCAGGCGCTGGATGCGCGCCATCACCTCGGCGTTGTCCCCCATCTGCGGCACCCACTTGGGCGACACGAAGGAGGTGGCCTCGATGGCCGGCAGGCCGGCGGCACCGAGGCGGGCGATCAGCTCGACCTTGACATCGGTGCTGACCAGCTGCTTCTCGTTCTGCAGCCCGTCGCGGGGGCCGACTTCAACAATGCGGACGCGTCGCGGCAGATCCATGGCGTGATGTTTCCTTCCTTTAGGCGGTGGCCGAATCCTGAAGGCCGAGAGTCTGCTTCATTTTCTCGCGGATCTGGAACTTCTGGATCTTGCCGGTCACGGTCATCGGGAAGCTGTCCACGAAACTGATGTAACGCGGGATCTTGTAGTGGGCGATCTGGCCCTGGCAGAAGGCGCGCACCTCGTCCTCTGAGAGTTTTTCGCCTTCGCGCACGATGATCCAAGCGCAGAGCTCCTCTCCGTACTTTTTGTCCGGCACCCCCACCACCTGCACGTCGAGGATCTTCGGATGGCGATAGAGGAACTCCTCGATCTCCCGCGGGTAGATGTTCTCGCCCCCACGGATGACCATGTCCTTGATGCGCCCGACGATGTTGCAGAAACCCTCGTCGTCGATCACGGCAATGTCGCCCGTATGCATCCAGCCGGCCCGGTCGATGGCTTCCGCGGTCTTGGCCTCGTCGCCCCAGTAGCCGAGCATCACCGAATAGCCGCGGGTGCACAGCTCGCCGGGCGTGCCCCGCGGAACGATGCGCCCGTCGGTGTCGACGATCTTGACCTCGCAGTGGGGCTGGACCCGGCCCACGGTGGACACCCGCCGCTCGATGGCGTCGTCCGTGCCGCTCTGGAAACTCACCGGAGAGGTCTCGGTCATGCCGTAAGCGATGGTCACCTCACCCATGTTCATCTTGTCGATGACGCGCTTCATCACCTCGATCGGGCAGGGGCTGCCCGCCATGATGCCGGTGCGCAGGCTGGAGAGGTCGAAGCTCGCAAAGTCGGGGTGGTCCAGCTGGGCGATGAACATCGTAGGCACCCCGTAGCTGGCGGTGCACTTTTCCTCGGCTACGGTCTGCAGCACGGCCAGCGGCTCGAAGGCCTCGGCCGGATAGACCATGGTGGCGCCATGGGTCAGGCAGCCCAGGTTGCCCATCACCATGCCAAAACAGTGGTACAGCGGCACCGGGATGCACACCCGGTCACCCGGCACCAGGCGGATCGCCTCGCCGACAAAGAAGCCGTTGTTGAGGATGTTGTGGTGGGACAGCGTGGCCCCTTTGGGGTTGCCGGTGGTACCGGAGGTGAACTGGATGTTGATGGGATCGTCGAACTGCAGCGTGTCCCCCAGCAGTTCCAGCTCGCCCAGTTCGTCGCGGGACGGAGCGCTCAGCAGGTCGTCGAAGTTGAGCATGCCGGGCGTGCGCCCCGCCCCCATGCGGATCACGATCTCCAGGCTGGGCAAGGCATGGGCGCGCAGCAGGCCGGGTTCGCAATGCCCCAGCTCCGGTGCCAGATCACCCAGCATGGCCAGGTAGTCGCTGCTCTTGAACGCTGGCGACAGGACCAGGGCCCGGCAGCCGACCTTGTTGAGGGCGTATTCCAGCTCGCTGCGCCGGTAGGCCGGATTGATGTTCACCAGCACCAGCCCGGCCTTGGCCGTGGCGAACTGGGTCAGGGTCCACTCCAGGTTGTTCTGGGACCAGATGCCGATGCGCTCACCGGGCTTGAGCCCCAGGCGGATCAGGCTGCAGGCCAGCGCATCCACCTTGAGCCGCAGCTCGGCATAGCTCAGGCGCACCTTCTGGTGGCGCACCACCAGGGCCTCACGGGCGCTGTGGCGCGCGCAGGCTTCATCGAAGTAGCGGCCGATGGTCTGGCCGATCAGGCGCTTGTCGGATGCGCCGTGGACGTAACTCAGTTCGCTCATGCTGTCTCCTCTCACTCGCTCTCGAGATGAAAAGTGGCCGGCGCCCGTCTGCGCGGGCTGCCTGGCCGTGTTTCCTTGCGGATGTCGTCTTTCCCTGTGAATGCCGCCCCTCGGCCGTCAGGCCGGCGTCGGCTCGAAATCCACCAGCTCGGCGCCGTCGCCCACCTGATCACCCACCCCGAAGCGGAAACCCTTCACCGTACCGGCGGCCGGTGCGGTGATGGTGTGCTCCATCTTCATGGCTTCCAGGATCAGCAGCGGGGCGCCCTTTTCCACCACGGCGCCCTCGGCGGCGATCAGCGCGATCACCTTGCCCGGCATGGGCGCCAGCAGGCCGCCCTCGGCGCCGCCACCCTCGCCGCTGTGGTGCAGCGGATCGACGGCGGCAAACTGCCAGGCCCGGCCATGGCCGAACACATGGCGGCGCTCGCCGGCCACCACCACGGTGGCGGTGGTGCGCACCCCATCCAACTCGGCGCGCAGCAGGCCACGCGGGTTGAGCTGGCCACTGGCGACGCTGGTCACGTCATCGAGGGTGATGGCGAAGCAGCTCCCCCGGTTGTCGATGACCAGCGACTTCTGCACCTCGCCAAGGCGGAAGATCAGGGTCCGCCGGGCCGCCGCATTGAGGCGCCAACCATCCCGCAGATGCCACGGGGAGGCCGGCTCCGGATGCTGCTCGGCAACCTGCCCGGCCCGCGCCTTCTCACGCAGCAATTCGGCCAGGGCCACGGCCAGCCAGGCTTCACGGCTGGCGCCGGCATCCTCGGGGAAGAGATAGTCCTTCTCCCGCTCGATCAGGCCGGTATCCAGGTCGGCATTGGCAAAGGCCGGGCAGGCGGTGAGACGGGACAGGAACTCGATGTTGTTGGCCACACCGACCACCCGGTACTCGGCCAGCGCCTGCAGCATGCGCGCCAGTGCCCGGTCACGGTTCACATCCCAGACGATCAGCTTGGCGATCATCGGGTCATAGAAGGGCGAGATCTCGTCGCCCTCCTCCACGCCGGTATCGACGCGCACGTGCATGCCTTCTTCCGGCGGCGCCAGGTGCACCAGGCGCCCGGTGGAGGGCAGGAAGCCCTTGGACGGATCCTCGGCGTAGATGCGCGCCTCCAGGGCATGGCCGTTGATCGCCAGCTGCTCCTGGGCCAGCGGCAGGGGCTCGCCGGAGGCCACGCGGAGCTGCCACTCGACCAGGTCGAGGCCGGTGATCATCTCGGTCACCGGGTGCTCCACCTGCAGGCGGGTGTTCATCTCCATGAAGTAGAAGGTGCCGTCCTGGTTGGCGATGAACTCCACCGTACCAGCGCCCACGTAGCCCACCGCGCGGGCCGCATCCACCGCGGCCTGGCCCATCGCGGCGCGGCGCTCCAGGGTCATGCCCGGCGCCGGCGCCTCTTCCAGCACCTTCTGGTGGCGGCGCTGCACGGAGCAGTCGCGCTCGAAGAGATACACATAGTTGCCGTGGGTGTCGCCGAACACCTGGATCTCGATGTGGCGCGGGCGGGTCAGGTACTTCTCGACCAGCACGTGATCGCTGCCAAAGCTGGAGGCGGCCTCGCGCTTGCAGGAGGCCAGGGCCTCGAGGAAGTCGCCGCTCTTCTCCACCAGGCGCATGCCCTTGCCGCCGCCGCCCGCCGCCGCCTTGATCAGCACGGGGTAGCCGATGGCGTCGGCCTGCACATTGAGGAAGCCGGGCTCCTGATTGTCGCCGTGATAGCCCGGCGTCAGCGGCACACGGGCCTTCTCCATCAGCTTCTTGGCTTCGGACTTGGAGCCCATGGCACGGATGGCGGACACCGGCGGGCCGATGAAGACGATGCCGGCCTGCTCGCAGGCCTCACAGAAGTCTTCGTTCTCGGACAGGAAGCCGTAGCCCGGATGGATGGCCTGGGCGCCGGTCTGCTTGGCGGCGGCGATGATCTTGTCGATGACGAGATAACTCTCCCGGGCAGCCGCCGGGCCAATGAAGACGGCCTCGTCGGCCAGCCGCACATGACGGGCGCCGGCATCGGCCTCGGAATACACCGCCACCGTCTTGATGCCCAGGCGGCGGGCTGTCTTGATCACCCGGCAGGCGATCTCCCCCCGGTTCGCGATCAGTATCTTATTGAACATGCTTGTCTCCCGCTTTCTTGTAGGGGCGACTTCAGTCGCCCGCGGACGTCGATTCAGGTTGGGCGGCGGAAGCCGCCCCTACAGATCTAGGCCGGCACCCAGGCCGCCGGACGCTTGTCGAGGAAGGCGGCGAGGCCCTCCTTCGCTTCGGGCGTGGCGCGCAGGGTGGCGATGCGGCGGGCGGTGTCCTCAACGATCTCGTCGCTCACCGGACGGTCGGCCACCGCGCGGATCAGATCCTTGGCTGCGGCCTGCGACAGGGGGCCGCCCTGCAGCAGGGCGGTCACCACGCCCTGAACCGTCGCATCCAGCTGATCGGCGGGCACCGCCTCATGGGCCAGCCCGAGGTCGGCCGCCCGCGAGGCGGATATCCGCTCGGCAGTCTGGAAATAGCGGTGAGCCTGGCGCGAGCCGATGGCGCGGATCACATAGGGGCTGATTGCCGAGGGGATGATCCCGAACTTTACCTCGGAGGTAGCGAAGACCGCCCCTTCGCCGGCGATGCAGATGTCGCAGGCGGAGGCCAGGCCCATGCCGCCGCCCAGGGCTGCACCATGGACACGGGCGATGGTGGGTTTCTGCATCTCGGCGAGGGTGCGCAGCATGCCGGCGAGCTTGCGCGCATCGTGGAGGTTTTCCTCCACCGAGGCATCGGCGGCGCGGCGCATCCAGTTGAGGTCGGCCCCGGCGGAGAAGCTCTTGCCACGGCCAGCCAGCACCATCACGCGCACGCTGTCATCGGCGTCCAGCGCGCGGCAGGCCACGGTCAGTTCGGCGATGAGCTGCTCGTTGAAGGCGTTATGCACGTCCGGGCGGTTCATCCACAGGGTGGCGACACCGCCTTCACGGGTGATTTCGAGAGTCTCGTACATGGCGCCCCCTTACATCCGGAACAGGCCGAAGCGGGTCGGCTGGATCGGTGCGTTGAGGCTGGCCGACAGGGACAGGCCAAGCACCCGGCGGGTCTGCGCCGGATCGACCACGCCGTCGTCCCACAGGCGAGCGGTGGCGTAGTACGGATGCCCCTGATCTTCGTACTGCTGACGGATCGGCGACTTGAAAGCCTCCTCGTCGTCCTTGCTCCAGCTGCCCCCCTTGGCCTCGATGCCATCGCGGCGCACCGTGGCGAGCACGCTGGCGGCCTGCTCACCGCCCATCACGGAGATGCGGCTGTTGGGCCACATCCACAGGAAGCGCGGGCTGTAGGCGCGGCCGCACATGCCGTAGTTGCCGGCGCCGAAGCTGCCGCCGATCAGCACGGTGAGCTTGGGCACCTGGGCGGTGGCCACGGCGGTGACCATCTTGGCCCCGTCCTTGGCGATGCCGCCGTTCTCGTACTTGCGGCCGACCATGAAGCCGGTGATGTTCTGCAGGAAGACCAGCGGCACGCCGCGCTGGGCACACAACTCGATGAAGTGGGCGCCCTTCTGGGCCGACTCGCCGAACAGGATGCCGTTGTTGGCGACAATGCCGATGGGCATGCCGTACAGGTGGGCAAAGCCGGTGACCAGGGTGGTGCCGTAGCGGGCCTTGAACTCGTCGAAACGGGAGCCATCGACGATGCGGGCGATCACTTCGCGCACGTCGTAGGGCTTGCGGGTGTCGGTGGGGATCACCCCGTACAGCTCGGCCGGGTCGTAGAGCGGCTCCTCCGCATCCAGCAGCTTGAGGCCCACCGGCTTGTTGCGGTTGAGGGTGCCGACGATGCGCCGGGCGATATGCAGGGCGTGGGTGTCGTTCTCGGCCAAGTGGTCGGCCACCCCGGAGACACGGGTGTGCACATCGCCACCGCCCAGGTCCTCGGCGCTGACCTCCTCGCCGGTAGCCGCCTTCACCAGCGGGGGGCCGCCGAGGAAGATGGTGCCCTGGTTCTTGACGATGATGGTCTCGTCGCTCATCGCCGGCACGTAGGCGCCACCGGCGGTGCATGAGCCCATCACTACGGCGATCTGGGGGATCCCCTCGGCCGACATGTTGGCCTGATTGAAGAAGATCCGGCCGAAGTGGTCACGGTCGGGGAAGACCTCGTCCTGCTTGGGCAGGAAGGCGCCGCCCGAATCCACCAGGTAGATGCAGGGCAGCTTGTTCTGCTGGGCGATCTCCTGGGCACGGAGGTGCTTCTTGACCGTCATCGGGTAGTAGGTGCCGCCCTTCACGGTGGCATCGTTGGCGACGATCATGCACTCGACGCCGCTGACCCGGCCGATGCCGGTGATCACGCCGGCCGACGGAGCCTCGTTGTCGTACATGCCGTAGGCGGCCAGCTGGCCGACCTCCAGGAAGCCGGTGCCCGGGTCGAGCAGGTGATCCACCCGGTCGCGGGGCAGCAGTTTGCCCCGTCCGGTGTGCTTGGCGCGGGCCGCCTCGCCGCCGCCGAGGGAGACCTGGGCGGCCTTCTCGCGCAGGTCGCCGACGATCCGGTTCATCGCCTCGGCATTGCTCTGAAATTCGGCGGAACGCGGGTTGATGCTGGATTTGATGACGCTCATGGGAAGCTCCTCGGCGCGCCGGTTCAGCAGGTTTCGGCGAACAATTCGCGGCCGATCAGCATGCGGCGGATCTCGCTGGTGCCGGCGCCGATCTCGTAGAGCTTGGCATCGCGCCACAGGCGGCCGGTCGAATATTCGTTGGTATAGCCCACGCCGCCGAGGGTCTGGATCGCCTCGCCGGCCATCCAGGTGGCCTTCTCGGCGGAGTACAGGATGGCGCCGGCCGCGTCCTTGCGCAGGGTACGGGCGTGGTCGGTCTTGTCACAGGCCTGGCCGAGGGCATACACGTAGGCGCGGGTGGCCATCCAGGTGGAATACATGTCGGCCACCTTGCCCTGCATCAGCTGGAACTCGCCGATGCTCTGGCCGAACTGCTTGCGGTCGTGCAGGTAGGGCACCACCACGTCCATGCAGGCTGCCATGATGCCCAGCGGACCGCCGCACAGCACGGCGCGCTCGTAATCGAGGCCGGACATCAGCACCTTGGTGCCGTTGCCCACGCCGCCCAGCACGTTCTCCTCGGGGACTTCCACGTCGTCGAAGAACAGCGGATAGGTGTTGGAGCCGCGCATGCCCAGCTTGTCCAGGTGGGTGCCATGGCTGAAGCCCTTCATGCCCTTCTCGATGATGAAGGCGGTCATCCCGCGGGCGCCGGCCTCGATGTCGGTCTTGGCGTACACCACCAGGGTGTCGGCATCCCCGCCGTTGGTGATCCACATCTTGGAACCATTGAGGACGTAGCGGTCGCCCTTCTTGTCCGCGCGCAGCTTCATGGAGACCACATCGGAGCCGGCATTGGGCTCGGACATGGCGAGGGCGCCCACGTGGTCGCCGGAGATCAGCTTGGGCAGGTATTTCTGCTTCTGTGCCTCATTGCCGTTGCGGCGGATCTGGTTGATGCACAGGTTGGAATGGGCGCCGTAGGACAGGCCCACCGAGGCGGAGGCGCGGGAGACCTCCTCCAGCGCGATGATGTGGGCCAGGTAGCCCATGTTGGTGCCGCCGTACTCCTCCGGCGCGGTCATGCCGTGAAGTCCCAGGTCGCCGAGCTTCTTCCAGAGGTCGGCCGGGAACAGGTTGTCCCGATCCACGTCGGCCGCCCGCGGGGCGATCTCCTTGGCCGCGAAGGCCTGCACGGTGTCACGCAGGGCCTCGATGGTTTCGCCGAGGTGGAAGTTGAGGCTGGGAATGTTCATTGTTCTGTCTCCTCCGGAAATTGAGTGGGGCGGAACCGGATCGGGCCGGCCGCAGAGCACGGTGCAGAGTACTGGCACGAAGGGGGCGACGGGCGCCATCGTGGTTGCAAATCGTGCCAGCAATCTCTAGATTGGGGAACCATGACAAACGCGCTACAGCCATCCCGCCCGATGGGCCGCGCAGCCACGCCCATCGCCTTCATCCGGGCCATCGTTCAGGCCTACCACCGCTACGCGGCCGACCCGTCGCGGGCCCTGGCCCAGGCCGGCATCGACCCGGCCCTGCTCGACCAGGACAGCGCCCGTGTGACAGCCCTGCAGATGGAGGTCATGTCCGGCGCGGCCATGCAGGAGCTGGACGACGAGGCCCTGGGCTGGTTCTCCCGACGCCTGCCGTGGGGCAGCTACGGCATGCTGTGCCGGGCCTCGATCACCTCGCCGGACCTGGGCGTCGCCCTTAAGCGCTGGTGCCGCCACCACCGCCTGCTCACCGAAGACATCCGCCTGGCCGTGGAGCGCGACGGCAGCACAGCCCGGCTCAGCCTCGTGCCCTGCAGGGAGCTGGGGGAGCTGCGCGAATTCTGCCTGGTCACCCTGCTGCGCTACGTCCTCGGCTATGCCTGCTGGGCCATCGACTCACGCATTCCGCTGCTGGAAAGCCGCTTTCCCTTTCCGGCGCCACCGCACGCGGATGCCTACCCGCTGATGTTCCCCGGCCCCGTGGTCTTCGATGCGCCGCGCGCCGAGGTGTGCTTCGATGCCCGGTATCTCTCCTTGCCGATCCGCCGCGACGAGGCCACCCTGCGCAGCATGCTGCAACGGGCCCTCCCCCTCACCGTACTGCAATACCGGCGCGACCGCCTGTTGGTGGAGGGGGTCCGGCAGTTCCTGCACAATCCGGCCAATCTTGGCGCGACCGCCGAGCGGGTCGCCGCGCACCTGCACATTTCGGTGCGCACCCTCCACCGGCAGCTGAGGGAGGAAGACTCGTCCCTGCAGCAGCTCAAGGACGAGACCCGCCGCGACCACGCCATGGAGCTCCTCGACCGCAGTCGCAAGCCGGTCAAACAGATCTCGGCGCTGGTCGGCTTCGGCAACGAGAAGAGCTTCACCCGCGCCTTCCGCACCTGGACCGGGCTGTCTCCCCAGGCCTGGCGCGAACGCAATCTGGCTGCATCCGCATCCACCACCTAGCGTGGAGCCCCCCACCGCATTCCCTGCACGGAGACATCGCATGACCCGGGACGACTTCGAGGCTGAACAGCGCGCAGCCGGCTTCAGCACTTTTGCGGAAGTGACCAGGGAGCCAAACGGCCACCTGGACACCCATACCCATCCGTTCGAGGCCAGGGCGCTGATCCTGGCCGGGGAGATCCGTATCGAGACGAAGGGTGAAACGCGCCGCTACGGACCAGGCGACATCTTCCACCTCGCGGCGGAGGCGCCCCACAGCGAAGACTACGGACCGGCAGGGGTGCACTACCTAGCGGCCCGCCGATAACAAGCCTGGCACCCCGCCGTCATCGCCCTGCAATCGATGCGGCGCAAGCTCCTCCCCAGGGTTACTGGACGAGGGCTTCATGGAAGACCGCATCTATTGCTATCACTGCATGACCTATCACCCTGCCGCGCAGATGCGCAGGGTGGACACGCCCAGAGGGGAGCGCTGGCGCTGCCTCCGCTCCATTGCCGGGGCCGCCAACAGCGCCGCCGAGAGGGATGCCTTTGGTGGGCAGCAGACCGAGCTGAACCGGCTGCGGGCCCGCCAGCTGCAGGCAAGCGCCAATCCGCGCGGGCGCAGCTTCAGCTACTGAGCGCCATGCCCCTGGCGACGGAAGCCTGCCACCAGGTGGCGAAGGCTTCGGCCAGCACTGGCCGCGAAAACAGATAGCCTTGCCCCTGCTGGCAGTTGAGCCGCCGCAGCACGGCGGCCTCCCCGTCCCGCTCGATGCCTTCGGCGACGATCTCCAGCGACAGGCTCTCCGCCAGCGCCACGATGGCCCGGGCGATCGACTCGTTGACCGGCGTCGTGTCGATGTCCCGGACAAAGGATTGGTCGATCTTCAGACGATCGATCGGAAAGCGCCTCAGATAGCCCAGGCTGGAAAAGCCCGTCCCAAAGTCGTCGATCGCGAGGCGGACACCCAGCGCCTTGATACTCGTCAGCGTCCGCAGCACCTCCTCCAGGTTCTTCATCAGAACGCTCTCCGTCAATTCAAGCTCGATGCATCCGGCCGGAAGGCGGTAAAGAGCGAGCTGCCCCTCCAGGAAGGCGGCGAAGCCGGGCTGACGGAACTGCAGGGCCGAGATATTCACCGACATCCGCAGCGGCGGCAGCCCGGTATCCAGCCACATGCGCAGCTGGGCGAAAGCGTTGCGGACCACCCACTCCCCCAGACCGATGATCAGCCCGCTCTCCTCGGCAGCGGGAATGAACTGCATGGGCGGCACCAACCCGCGCTCGGGATGACGCCAGCGCAGCAGCGCCTCCACGCCCAGGACCTGACCGCCATCCAGATCGACCTGGGGCTGATAATGCAGCTCCAGCTCGTCCCGCTCGATGGCCCCCCTCAGTTCATTTTCCAGGGAAATGCATCCCACACTGCAAGTTGGCATGTCCGGCGAATAGCTTCGAAAGCCGTTGCGTCCGGCCCCCTTCGCCTCGTACATGGCCGCATCGGCCTTGGCCAGCAAGGCGCCGACACGCCGGTCGTCGCGGGGGTAGAGGACACTGCCGATACTCACCGTCACCACCAGCGCCTGCCCCGGCATCGACACGGGATCCTGCATGGAGTCGATGATCCGGCCCGCCACCGGAGCCACCTGATCCGGACTGGTCAAGCCCTCCATCAGGATCACGAACTCGTCGCCAGCCAGACGGGCCACCGTATCCACCTCCCGCGCACAAGCCTGAAGGCGGGCAACCACCTGGCGCAGCACCTCGTCACCGGCGCTGTGCCCCAGGGAGTCGTTGATCTGCTTGAAGCGGTCCACATCGATGAACAGCAGCGCCACCAGACGCCCGGAACGGTCGGCATCCAGACAGGCGCGCTCCAGCCGGTCGGCAAACAAGGACCGGTTCGGGATGCCCGTCAGCGCATCATAGTGCGCCATCTGGTAGAGCACGGCCTGCTTGCGACGCGTGATGATGTCGAGCAGATCCCGTCCGTTGGCCACCCCGTGGTAGGCGCCGCGCCGCGTCACGACAAAGCCGGTCACCATGTGGCGCATCCCGGCCCCGATGATCATCTGGGCCGCATCCTCGACCGTACAGCTCTCCTCGACAGCCAGGGGGTCTCCATGGCGGTAGCGGGGGTGGGCCAGCAATTCGTCGATACTGCGGCGCCCGAAGACATCCCGGCTGAAACGCCGGCTGAAGAACTCGATGAAGGTTGCCCGGTCGATCAACGCGACGGGCCGCCCCGCGGCATCGATGACCGGCAACGCATAGACTTCGTCATCCACCAGAAACCGGTCCAGCACGGCCTGACAACGCACCTGCCGCGGCAGGGGCTCCAGCTCACGCGAAAGATGGCGGACGGTCACCGCCTCCTGCCCGGAACCGAGGCCGATGTGGGAATGACGGGATGACGGAAGACGGTGGCGCATACGGGACATCAAAATGGTCAAGTGGCGGAGCCGGAGGGCACAACCCCGGCCATCAGACAGTCGAACCTGCACCGCGAGCAGGCGCTGCAACAGGGCCGGCAAGCATCTAGCCACACCACCATTTCACAATTTCGAGCACCATCACACCCTACCCGCCGACGCAGTACCGCATTTCGGGCAAAACACATCACATCCCGGCGCCCCCCCAAACGACTATCATGCGGCAGATCTATTCCATACGCATTCATCCCGGAGGCTCCGTGTCCCCCCTACGCACCCGCTGCACCACCCTCGCTCCCCTGCTCCTGGCAGCATGGACAGGCGTGGCCTCTCCCCAGGCTCCGGCTGACAGCACGTTTCCCGATGCAACAGAAGGCCGACTCCGTCTCGAAGCCAAGCTGAAAGGCATGGGCATCGGAGCCGACAAGCCCTTCTCCATGCCGGCCTCGCTCGACGCCGCCCGGCAGATCAAGCGCGCCCAGCAAGGCGTTGACCACCCCGCCAGGCAAACACGCATCGATGGCCTGGTGATCCGCTTCCGCGCCGCGGAGATCCAGGCCCTATCCTCCAGGAACATGCCGCCGCCGGACGAAGTCGTGGCGCGCCTCAACAGCGTCGCCGGAGGCAAGCTGCAGTTTCAGCGCGCGATGTCCATGGGTTTCCATGTCTTCCGCTTCGCCACGCCCTTGAGCAGCACCGAAGCAGGCGCAATCCTCGCGGAGATCAGGAAGCTGCCCGAAGTCGAACTCGCATCGGAAGACTTCCGCTCAACCAGGACGCTCACACCCAACGATCCGGATTTTTCCCGGCAGTGGAATCTGGCCTCATCAGGCACTTACCGGGGCGCCATCAACACGCCGCTCGCCTGGAACCTGACCACCGGATCAGCCACCACGGTCGTCGCAGTCATCGACACCGGCATCACCGCCCATCCGGAACTTCAGGCGCGCCTCCTGCCGGGCTACGACTTCATCTCCGACCCCCTGTCGAGCAATGACGGTAACGGGCGGGACGCCGACCCCAGCGACCCCGGCGACTGGACTGCCAACAATGAATGCGGCCCAGGCATTCCGGGCACTGACTCAAGCTGGCACGGCACCCATGTGGCGGGCATCCTGGCCGCCACCGGCAACAATGGCTCGGGCGTCGCGGGCGTCGACTGGCAAGCGCGGATCCTGCCGGTGCGGGTGCTCGGCAAATGCGGCGGCACCGTGTCGGACATCATCGACGGCTTGCTGTGGGCCGTTGGTCTGAACGTCCCCGGCGTGCCCGTCAACCAGCACCCTGCCCGGGTCGTCAACATGAGCCTGGGCGGCTGGAGCCCGGGCGGCTGCACCTACGCCTACGAGGAAGCCCTCAACCGGGTGCGCGCCACCGGCGCCTTCATCGTCGCCGCGGCCGGCAACAACGACGACGAAGCCGCCAATTACGTCCCTGCCGCGTGCGACGGCGTCATGACCGTCGGCGCCGTCGACCATGACGGCTACCGGTCCAGCTTCAGCAATTACAGCCTGGTGTACAACGTCAGCGTGTCTGCCCCGGGTGGCGACATCAGCTACTACGGCACAGAGGGGGCCGGAATCTATTCAACCTTGAACAGCGGGACGAAATGGCCGGTGGCCAGCACCTACGGGTACAAACAGGGCACCAGCATGGCCGCCCCCCACGTGGCCGGCATTGCCGCCCTCGCCCTGGCCAAGGACCCGGAGATCAGCCCGGAGCTCCTGTATTTCTCGATTTACCTGTCCAGCCACGACTTTCCTGCGGACTCCCTGTGCAGCAGCACGGCCGAGACCTACCTGCTGTGCGGCGCCGGCATCGCCGATGCCCATCAGACCCTGCGGACCGTCGTGGCACTGCAGCCTTACCTGCTGGTCACCGAGTACTACAACGTGGACATCCGCCACTATTTCCGGACCGGCGCCCGCAGTGACTCGGCTTTCATCCTGGCCGGCAACGCCGGCAATGGCTGGCGCGACACCTACGACTACTTCTTTGCCTGGCGGGATACCTCCAGCGGCGCCCAACCGGTCTGCCGCTTCTACGCAAAGGGCCCGAATTCCCACTTCTACACCGCCGACGCGAGGGAATGCGAGGCCGTGAAGGGCTTTGAAGGATGGGTATACGAAGGCATCGCCTTCTACATGAAGGTCCCGCAGAACGGCACCTGCCCGGCCGACACGGTCCCGGTTCACCGCCTGTACAACAACCGCTTCGCCTATAACGACTCGAACCACCGCTTCACGACCGACCTGAGGGTCGTCGGCGAGATGATGCTGGCTGGCTGGCTCTACGAGGGCGTCAAAATGTGCAGCGCCTGAAACCCGCTCCCGCCGCGACGCCCCAGGATCGGCACCGCGGCGGGAGCGGACGGCAGAAAGCAGAAACGCCCCTTGCGGGGCGTTTCTGCTTTGAATTTGGCGGAGAGGGCGGGATTCGAACCCGCGTCAGGGTATTACCCTGAACACGCTTTCCAGGCGTGCGACTTAAACCGCTCATCCACCTCTCCAAGTGGAGGCAGAACTATATATCAAGACTGAAAAAAGTCAAAGTCTTTTTTCGAATGCCGGCAAGGTTCCGACCTGGTCCGGGAGGCGCACGAAGTCCACCAGGGCCTGGACTTCCGGCGGGGGGGGCGGGGTCAGAAGGCTGACGATCGCGATGACCAGGAAGCCGACCGGCACCCCGAACACGCCACAGGAGATGGGATGGATATCCATCCAGGCATCCGCCATGGTGCCACCGAAGAAGGGATGGGTCCGCACGATGTAGTACAGCGTGATCCCCAGACCCGCCAGCATGCCGGCAACCGCCCCCCACTTGTTGGCCCGCTTCCAGAAGATGCCCAGCACCAGCGCCGGAAAAAAGGCCGAGGCAGCAATGGAGAAAGCCAGACCGACCATGAACAGGATGCTGTCCGGCCGCAGGGAGGCCACCCAGGCAGCCACCACCGCCACCACGAGGAGTTGCGATTTGGTGATCACCAGCCTGCGCTGCGTCGAGGCCTGGGGATTGACCATCTTGTAGTACAGGTCGTGGGACAAGGCGTGCGAGATCGTCAGCAGCAGGCCGTCGGCGGTGGACAGGGCGGCCGCGAGTCCACCGGCGGCAACCAGGCCCGACACCACATAGGGCAGTCCGGCAATCTCGGGGATGATCAGCAGGATCACGTCGCTGTTGATGGTCAGTTCGGCCAGTTGCAGGATGCCATCTCCGTTGATGTCCTCGACCTTGACCAGCCCCACCTTGCCCCAGGAGGCCACCCAGGGCGGGAGGCTCCCGATGTTGCTGCCGATCAGGTTGCTGTAGACCTCCCACTTGGCAAACACCGCGTAGGCCGGTGCCGTGACGTAGAGCAGGAAGATGAAGAACAGCGACCAGAACACCGAACGGCGGGCGGAACGCACACAAGGCGTGGTGTAGTAGCGCATCAGGATGTGGGGCAGCGCCGCGGTACCGAGCATCAGGACGAAGCTGAGGGCCAGGAAGTTGTTGCGGGCGCTCTCCCGCGCGGCGGTATCCGCCCCCGGGAAGGCCTCCGCATGGGGTGGTGGATTGACGGCGCGCGACAGGCAGTCCTGCCGGATCTTCTCCCACTTCATGCGCGCCTCATCCGGAGTGCGGGGAAGATCACGCAGGGTCCGCTCGGCAGCGGCAATCTCCCTCGCGGGCGCCCCGATCGTGCGCAGTTCGGTGACCCGCTGAACCTGCCCCGCACGCTCGGTGGTCAGTGACTCGGGGAGGTCCACGATCTTGCGCGCATACTCGTCGGCCCGGGCTCGATACATGGCCCGGACCTCGTTCTCCCGCGGCTCGGAGAAGAGCTCGAGCTCCTTGATGCCGAGTTCGTTGAGCACCTGCCCATAGACGGCCTGGGGCACGGGCACGCCAGTGACCTTGTAGGACAGGATGGTCACCGGGACCAGGTAGGCGATGATCAGGATCAGGTACTGGGCCACCTGGGTCCAGGTCACCGCGCGCATTCCGCCCAGGAAGGAGCACACCAGGATACCCGCAAGGCCGACGAACACGCCGATCTCGAACTCGATGCCGATGAAGCGGCTGGTGATCAGGCCCACGCCATAGATCTGCGCCACCACATAGACGAAGCTGGCCAGGACGGCGGCAAACACGCCGACCACCCGGGCAAAGTGGCCTTCGTAGCGGGCCCCCAGGAAATCAGGGATGGTGAACTGGCCGAACTTCCGCAGGAAGGGCGCCAGCAGCAGGGCCACCAGCACGTAGCCGCCCGTCCAGCCGGTGACGAAGGCCAGGCCGGCAAAGCCCGCGTAGTACAGCGTCCCGGCCAGCCCGATGAAGGATGCTGCGCTCATCCAGTCCGCGGCCGTCGCCATGCCGTTGAACAGCGCCGGCACCCGCCGGCCCGCGACGTAATACTCCGACACGTCGGAAGTCCGGCTCATCACGCCGATCAGGGCATAAATGGCGATGGTCGCGAAGAGGAAGATCTGGCCGATCCAGCGAGGCGTCATGCCCAGTTGCTCTGCGACGGCCAGGGATACGATCAGCCCGACAAAGCCGATCGCATAGACAGCGTAGTACCGCCAGAGGCGTCTCACCAACGGGGAACGGACACTCATCGGCGGGCGGCCTCAGTCCTCTTCACGGTAGCCGTGGCGACGCTCGATCCGGACCATACAGCGGTCGTAGATCCAGACGATCAGCAGGAAGATGATCAGGCAGCCCTGCGCCTCCATGTAGAAGCCCAGCGGCCAGCCCTGGAACTTGATGGCATTGAGCTCGACGGCATACCAGCCGGGCAGGAAACTGGCTGCCGCCCACACCAGCAGCAGGATCACGGTCAACCGGAGGCTCTGCTTCCAGTAAGTCCCCTGCCTTGCGTAGGTGTCCCTCAATGCCTGCTCCTCAGTTGCCAACCACCCGAGTATAGCCGGGCGCGCCAAGGCACTCACAATTGATAGCGCAGCTGGAGCTTCTGCTGGAGTTTCCGTGCCTGGCGGAAAGACTCCTTGAGAAATGCGCGCTCAAGCTCGTTGAGGGCATCCGGAGAAATACTGTTCGCAGCTTCCTGCCCCCCTGCCAACTGGCGCCGCAGGCGTAGCTGCTGGATGAAGGCAAAGGCTTCCGTGCATGCATCCACCTCCCGCGCGGGCCATCCAAGCGCCGCTGCGGCAGCCCGCAGACGACCGGCGGTGGAGGTGTCGGTAACCCCCAGGGCCAGCGCGTGAATACGGGCTACATCCACGAACAGGCGGCTGCCATCGCGCTTCAGATCGAGCAGACCGCTTTCCCGATCAACCACGAAATCCCGGATCCGTCCCAGCGGAGGCCCCGCCTGCAGGGAATTGGCCGCCATGAAGCGCAGGAACAGCGGATTGTCCCCGGCAGCCCCGAGCAGCCACTCCTGCAGGGCAGCCGCCAGGCTGGCATCTCCGCACAGGGCGCGCAGATCGAAGAAGATCGTCGCATTGAGCAGATCCACCGGGCTGGCGGAGCACATCCAGGACGCAAACTGCCCACGCCACTCGGCCAGGGAGAGACACCAGGCGGGATTACCCGCCATCACGCCCCCCTTGCACAAGGGAAATCCGCATTGATCCAGCAGCGCATTGACCTTTTGGGCAAAGGGCAGAAAGCGGGCCCGCAGCGCTTCGGTGTCGGCCTTGTCCTCAGGCAGGAAGAGCAGCCCGTTGTCCTGATCCGTATCGAGCGTCTGCTCCAGGCGCCCCTCCGATCCGAAACCCAGCCAGCACCAGCGCACCAGGGGAAGATCGGACTCCAGCTCCGCGAGGTCGATGGCGGCCTGGACGATCAGATCGTTCAGGATGGCGATCCACTCGCAGACCTGCTCCGCCCCCTCTCCCCGGGCAACCATACCGCGCGCCACCTCCCGCACCTTCCCGGCCGCGATGGCCAGTGCATCCGGGCTGCGCGCCCCGCGTATGGCCTCGACCAGATCGTCGGTGCTCAGGCTCCGCGAGGCATACAGATCGTTTCGCGACACCACCCCGGCGAGCCCGCCCGCCGCATTGAGCAGGACGAGATGGCGCAGGTCATGCCGGGCCATCGCCAGGCGGGCCTGATGGGGCGAGGACCTCAAGGGCAGCGCGACCACACCGCCTGTCATCACCCCCGCGACAGGCTCGTCCAGCCCTGTGCCAGGCAGCACCACGCGATCAATGACGTCCTGTTTGGTCAGAATGCCCAGGGGTAGCCCCCGTTCAGGATCCGTGATGACGACCGTCCCGACCCGTGCGCCCTTCATGAGGCCCAGAGCCTGGCGTACCGACGTTTCTGGCTGCACGCTCACGGGCGGGCGCCTCAACAGCCCCACCAGACTGCCCTCGCGGAAGCTGCGGCCCTGCTCCGGCACGGTGTCAGCGGGCCCGTCCATGGCCGGCGACTCAGTACTTGACCCGGGCGTAGTAGGTCTTCTCCGAGGCCTGCCGCGCCTCGCCCAGGGTCCGGATCCCCATCTCCGCCAGCAGCGGGATCATGCGCAGGAAGACTTCCCCGGTCACGATCGCATCCCCCATCGCGGTGTGGCGCCCCATCACATGCACCCCCATGCGCTCGCAGATGGCCTCCAGGCGATGGGATTCCTGGCTGGGATGGATGACGGCCGACAGCAGCAGCGTATCGAGCACGGGCTGGGTGAATCGGAGCCCCGTAGCAGCCTCCTTGAGCTGCAGGAAACGCATGTCGAACGCCGCGTTGTGGGCCACCAGCACGGTGTCCTCGGCGAACGCATGGAAGGATGGCAGCACCTTGGCCAGAGGGGGCTGACCGACCAGCATGTCGGGCGTGATGCCGTGGATTTTCGTCGAAGCCTCGGGCAATTCCCGCAGGGGATCCACCAGCTGCTCGAAGGACTCCGACTTGAGCAGCTTGCCGTTCACGATGCGAGTGGCCCCGATCTGGATGATCTCGTCCCCCTCCGAGGGGTTGAGGCCGGTGGTCTCGGTATCGAAGACGGTGAAGGTCAGCTCGCTGAGCAGGCGGTCATCCAGGGCATGGCTGGCCTCGGTCTGCTTGAACAGGTCGAAATCGTAGTACTCCGGCCGGCTATCGCCCTTGAGGAAGGCCGCGGCCTCCACCTGCTCCTGGGGCAGGGCCGACGGCAGCAGCAGGCGGAAGAAGGCTCGATGCTGGGTTTTTTCGCGTTGCAGCCAGATCTCGCCATCATGCCGCTCGATCACGTCACGGACCGTCAGCGGGGAACTCTCACCGGCGAAGGTCATGGGCTCGAGCTCCCAGGCCATCACGGTCTCGGTGCTCATCGCCTGCCCCGACCAGATCAGATCCAGGTGGGCCAGGCGCCCGGCAGCGCTGAGCCGGAAACGCACCTCACGCACCTCGAACTCGTCGGACAAGCGGCTGACCAGATAACCAATGGCCTGCAGCAGGGAGAAGCTGTCCACCTTGACCCACACCTCGGGGTCCACCTCCTCGAGCTTGGTGGGCAGGTTCAGCTTCTTCTCGACGCGGCGCTGGGCAGCCGCCACCAGGTCGGCCCCGAGCATTTCGTCGAGGGGCCAGCGGGTCTTGAGGGAGTCGGCAAAGGCATTGGCGGTGTCGTCGAGGCGGGCGCTCATGCCCTGCACTTCATCACGGATCACCTTGAGGAAGCGCTCCCGCAGCTCGCCGTCCAGATCGGGATACTCCAGCATCTCCGCCGCGGCACGCAGGTTGGCCAGGGACGAACGGCTGCCCTCGGTGAGGGAGTGCAGCATCTGGTCCCGCCGGGTCTCCGCCTCGAAATTGCGGGTAATGTTGTCGAGCATCAGCACGAAGCCCGACACCACGGCGTCGCCCCCGGCCTCTGCAGAGGACAGCACCGGCGCCATCTGCACGCGCAGCAATTGCCCGGCCCGGGTGGTGGTGACGAAGTTGGCCACTGGCTGGGCGCTCTGGCGGCGGATGCGCTCCTGGATGCCCTCCAGGGCATGGACGATCAGGCTGCGCTCGAAGACCGCATAAATGGAACGCCCCAGCCCGATGATCTCGCCCCCGCCGGCCGCCGCCGGCGCGTCGGACAAGGCCTTGAACTGCAGCCTGGCGCGGTTGTTGTAGAGCAGGATGCGACCGTCCAGGTTGCACACCACGACGCTCTGACTGAGCTCCGACATCAGGGCTGCGAGCCGGTTGCGCTCCTCCTCCACGGACAGGCGGGCCTCACGGATGCGGGCCTCCACGTCCTCCTGCAGACTGCGCCGCTGATCGGCCAGCGCATTGACTGCCTCGGCAATCCGCCGCAGCTCGGGTGAGCCATCGGGCACCAGGCGACGCGCGGGATCGGTGCCGACGATCAGCCCCAACTCGTCGGCCATCCTGGCCGGCAGGGTCAGCGCACTCTGGGCAAACGACTTCATGAACACCGCCGCAGCCCCTGCCCCGACCAGCCCCACCATGATCAGCAGACCCATGCGGGGGTTCAGGATGGGCTCGAGGATCTCCCGCTCGTCGGCACCGAGATCCCGCCAGACGGCCACCCCGGCCGCCGCCAGCACGGCCAGCACCAGCCCGCTGCCGGCCAGTACGGCCAGCACCTGTCTGGACTGGACACTCACGCTGCGACGTCCAGCAGGGCCTTCACCTTGGCCACCAGTTCCTTGGTGGAAAAGGGCTTGGTCATGTAGGCGTCAGCCCCAATGGCGAGCCCCTTGGTCACTTCCGTCTCGCGCCCCTTGGCTGTCAGCATCAGGATGCGCATGCCCTGCAGCGCCGCATCGGCGCGGATCTCCTGGCACACCTCATAGCCGTTCTTGCGCGGCATCATCACATCGAGCAGGACCAGATCGGGCTGCTCGCTGCGGGCCTTGTCGAGCGCTTCCTGGCCATCATTGGCGACACACACGCTGAAGCCCTCGCGCTTCATCAGGAACTCAAGAGAAATGACGATGTTTTGTTCGTCGTCGGCGATCAGTATTTTTTTGGTCATTCGGTCCCCTCCCCGCCGTCTCTCCGGGATTCGCCAGCACAGGCCGCTCAACCCGGGGATGCAGATCATTTGATTTCTATTAGTTTATCCTGCCTCTTCAAGGCTTTCTGTTGATTTGCCGCAAGGCAACAGGAAGGAGAAGCAGGCCCCCTCCCCGGCGACGCTTTCCACCCACAGCCGCCCCCCATAGTGTTCCACGATCTGGCGGCTGATCGGCAACCCGAGTCCGGTCCCCTGGGGTTTGTCCGTCATTGTGTTGCCACCCTGCCGGAACTTCTCGAAAACGACAATCTGCTCCTGCTGAGTAAGGCCTGGACCGTTGTCACGGACATCCACGCGCAAGCCCTCTTCCGTCTGGCACAGACGGATCGCTACCTGCCCCTCACCACGGGCCACGAACTTGACGGCATTGGACAGCAGGTTGAGCACCACCTGAACCAACCGGTCCCTGTCGGCCAGCATGATCGGCACGGACTCCGGCAGATCCATGGTCAGGGCCACGTCCTTGTCCTTGAAGAGCTGGCTGGTCGAGGCGACGGCCTGCTCCACCACCTCGATCAGGCTCACCTCGCCGTTGTGCCAGTCGGCATGCCCGGACTCGATCTTGGCCATGTCGAGGACCTGGTTCACCAGCCGGGTCAGCCTCTCGGTTTCGCTGACGATGATCCCCAGAAAGCGCTTTCTCTCAGCCAGATCAATCCGCGGATCATCGAGCAGCATCTCGGAGAAAGCCCGGATCGAGGTCAGCGGCGTGCGCAGTTCATGGGTCACCGAGGACATGAAATCGTCCTTCAGGCGGTCAAGTTCCTTGAGGCGCTCGTTGGCCGAGCGCAATTCGCCGGTGGCCGCCTCGAGCTCCCGGGACTTGAGCTCCAGGCGCTTGGAATAGGCCCGTACCTGCGAGGCCTCGTCGAGGATGTTCATGACCTCGTCCAGCCCCAGAGGCTCCTCCTGCACCACAGACGCCACCATGACCCGGGCCGAGGCGCTGCCGATGGCCCCCGCCAGGGTGGTCTCGGCAAAATGCACCAGGCCGGCGTCGGCCGGCAAGGCCTCGACCGAGGCCACACCCCGGCTTCGCGCATAGTCTGCAAAAGCCGCCCTGGCCCGCTCCGGCCCCATGAATCGACCGATCAAGGGGAGCAGGTCACCGATCCGGGCACTGCCCCGCCAGAAGGCATCGCCAGCCGGCCGGCTCTGCTTGAAGACATCCACGAACAGCGTGGCCTGGCCCGCTTCCCTGGCATTCGGCCTTCGCATCAGGGAGACACAGAGATAGGCCCCTATATTGGCCAGCAAACTCCAGAACAGGCTGTGGGCGATCGGATCGAGCCCCTTCAGGCCGAAGAGCTCATAGGGGCGCAGCAGCTCCGTACCCAGGACACCGCCCTGCAGAAACTCGATGGGCAACCAGCCCGACTTGGCGAAGGACGGCAAAAGCAGCGTGTAAAGCCACACGGCGAAGCCGCAGGAGAGCCCCGCCAGGGCCCCCGGACGCGTCCCGCCACGCCAGTACATGCCACCAATCATCGCCGGCGCAAACTGTGCAACAGCGGCAAAACTGATCAAGCCGATGCTGACCAGCGCGTGGGCTTCACCCGCCAGCCGGAAGTACAGGTAGCCCAGGAGCAGGATCAGCACGATGGCGCAACGCCGGATCCCCAGCAACAGGCCGGACAGATCCTCCCGCCCCTGCAGCGCGAGCCAGCGGTAGCGCAGCAGGACCGGCATGACCAGATCGTTGCAGACCATGGTCGACAAGGCGATGGTCTCGACGATGATCATCCCCGTCGCCGCCGACAGGCCGCCGATGAACACCAGCAGCGCCAGCCAGCCATGCCCCGAGGCCATCGGCAGGGTCAGCACGAAGGTGTCGGCATCCACCCCCTGCCCGGCAAAATGGATCAGCCCGCCCAGGGCAATCGGCAGCACAAAGATGTTGATCAGCAGCAGGTACAGCGGAAACAGCCAGATCGCCCGACGCAGGTGGTTTTCATTGACGTTCTCCACCACCGCCACCTGGAACTGGCGCGGCAGGAACATCACCGCCAGCATCGACAGCAGGGTCAGGGCAAACCAGTTGCCGAAGCTATTCCCCCCCGCCCCCATGCTCATCAGATGGCGCAGGGACGGATCTTCGGCAACCCTGGAGAAGATGTCGCCAAAGCCGTCGAACAGGCCGAAGGTCACGAACAACCCGACCGCCACGAAGATCACCAGCTTGACTAGGGACTCGAAGGCCACGGCGGCCACCATGCCCTCGTGCCTCTCGGTCGCGTCCAGATGGCGGGTACCAAAAAGGATGGTGAAGGCCGCCATCATCAGGGCGATGTAGAGCGTCGTGTCGGCCAGCCAGGGCACCGTCTCCGACTTGGCCGGCATCACGATGGCCGGGTAGTGGGTCAGGATGCTGAAGCTGGTGGATACGGCCTTGAGCTGCAGCGCGATGTAGGGAATCACCCCCAGCACCGCGATCACCGTGACCAGCCCGCCCAGCAGCTGACTCTTGCCGTAGCGCGAGGCGATGAAGTCAGCGATGGACGTGATGCGGTGGGTTTTGCCGATCCGCACCATCTTCAGCATCACGAACCACCACAGGCCCACCACCAGGGTCGGTCCCAGGAAGATCGGGGCAAAGCCCAGCCCCGACGAGGCGGCCCGCCCCACACTGCCGTAGTAGGTCCAGGTGGTGCAATACACCGCCAGGGACAAGGCATAGATGGTCGGACTGGCGATCAGGGAGCGGCCCGCATCGGCGCGCTTGTCGCCGAAATAAGCGACCGCGAACAGGAAGGCCAGGTACAGGAAGGAGGCTGCGACGATGACGGAGCCGGTCATGGCCTCACCCCGCCCGGACGGAGAGGACGCGCGCCATCATGCTAGCGCTCGATGATCCAGGCCATCAGGGCGATCACCGCCGCCCAGACCCCGAAAACATACAGGTAAAGGACCGGGATACCGCCCCAGGCCCCCTCCGGATTGAAGACCGACAGCACTGGGTAGTTCACGAGGACACAACCCAGCAGGAACACCGCTACCAGGCGCTGCCCGGTCAAGGTCGCCTTGATCATTTCTCCCCTCCCGCACACTGCTTATTTTGGTTTATGGCGGAGTTATAAACCGAAACGCACGGCTTGGCGAGAGTCCCTACCCGGCACCAAAAAAGAAAAACCCCGCACAAGGCGGGGTTTTTCAGAGGACAGGACGTCCGGGGGAGGCAATTACATGCCCATGCCCATGCCGCCCATGCCGCCCATGCCACCCATGTCGGGCATGCCGCCGGCCGGCTTGTCTTCAGCCAGTTCGGCCACCATGCAGTCGGTGGTGAGCATCAGGCCCGCCACGGAAGCGGCGTTCTGCAGCGCGGTGCGGGTCACCTTGGTGGGATCCAGCACGCCCATTTCAACCATGTCGCCGTACACATCGGTCGCAGCGTTGTAGCCGAAATTGCCGGTGCCTTCGGTCACCTTGTTGACCACCACGGAAGCTTCGGCGCCAGCGTTGGCAACGATCTCGCGCAGGGGCTGTTCCATGGCACGCAGCACGATCTTGATGCCGGCGTCCTGGTCGTGGTTGTCACCCTTCAGGCCGGACAGGTTGGCACGGGCACGCAGCAGGGCCACGCCTCCGCCGGGGACGATGCCTTCTTCAACCGCAGCACGGGTGGCGTGCAGGGCGTCTTCCACGCGGGCCTTCTTTTCCTTCATTTCGACTTCGGTGGCAGCGCCAACCTTGATCACGGCAACACCGCCGGCCAGCTTGGCCACGCGTTCCTGCAGCTTTTCACGGTCGTAGTCGGAAGTGGCTTCCTCGATCTGCACGCGGATCTGCTTGACGCGGGCTTCGATACGCTCGGCAACGCCAGCGCCGTCGATGAGGGTGGTGTTTTCCTTGCCCACTTCGATGCGCTTGGCCTGGCCCAGATCTTCCAGGGTGGCCTTCTCGAGGGTCAGGCCGACTTCTTCGGCGATCACCTGGCCGCCGGTCAGCACGGCGATGTCTTCCAGCATGGCCTTGCGACGGTCGCCGAAGCCCGGAGCCTTGACGGCACAGGTCTTCAGGATGCCGCGGATGTTGTTCACCACCAGGGTGGCCAGCGCTTCGCCGTCCACGTCTTCAGCGATGATCAGCAGCGGGCGGCCAGCCTTGGCCACTTGCTCGAGCACCGGCAGCAGGTCGCGGATGTTGGAGATCTTCTTGTCGAACAGCAGGACGAACGGGTTGTCGAGGATGGCAACCTGCTTGTCCGGGTTGTTGATGAAGTAGGGGGACAGGTAACCACGGTCGAACTGCATGCCCTCGACCACGTCGAGTTCGTTCTGCAGGGACTTGCCGTCTTCAACGGTGATCACGCCTTCCTTGCCGACCTTCTCCATGGCGTTGGCGATGATGTCGCCGATCGAGGAGTCGCTGTTGGCGGAGATGGAGCCGACCTGGGCGATTTCCTTGTTGGTCGAACAGGGCTTGGACAGCTTCTTCAGCTCTTCCAGGGTGGCGGCGACAGCCTTGTCGATACCGCGCTTCAGGTCCATCGGGTTCATGCCGGCGGCCACGAACTTCATGCCTTCGCGGACGATGGACTGGGCCAGCACGGTGGCGGTGGTGGTGCCGTCACCGGCGATGTCGGAGGTCTTGGAAGCGACTTCCTTGACCATCTGGGCGCCCATGTTGGCGAACTTGTCCTTCAGCTCGATTTCCTTGGCCACGGACACACCGTCCTTGGTCACGGTGGGGGCGCCGAAGGAGCGCTCGAGCACCACGTTGCGGCCCTTCGGGCCCAGGGTCACCTTGACCGCATCGGCCAGGACGTTGATGCCTTCAACCATGCGGGAACGGGCGGAATCGCCGAACTTGACTTCTTTAGCTGCCATTTAGTGTTTCTCCGGAATTCAGTATTTACGGAAGTACGTGGGTGACGAGGATGGCCTAGCCATCTTCAGCCTGCCAGGCGCTGGAGGATGCGGTGAAGCATCCGCGCGGGGCTCAGGCCTCGAGCACACCCATGATGTCTTCTTCGCGCATGACCAGGACTTCCTGGCCGTCAACCTTCACGGTCTGGCCGGCGTACTTGCCGAACAGCACGCGGTCGCCCACCTTGACATCCATCTTGCGCACTTCGCCGTTGTCGAGGATCTTGCCGTTACCGACGGCCAGCACTTCGCCCTGATCGGGCTTTTCACCGGCGGAGTCGGGGATGACGATGCCGCTGGAAGTGGTGCGCTCGGCTTCGACGCGCTTGACGATCACGCGATCATGCAAGGGACGGATTTTCATGTAGTGATCTCCTACTCGTTTACATCGGGCAAGGCGCCCAACCAAAAAATCAAGGCCAGCGGACTGGCGGGTAACGGGGCGAGGCACTGTTAGCACTCAACCCCTGCGAGTGCTAATAATAGGGTCGGGTCGTGACCTTTTCAAGAGCACTTTCAGGGATTCTTTTCAACACTGCCCGTGAACAGCCCATCGGACCGGACAGCGTCACCCGGAATCCATGTACGCCCGATTCCCGGACCTGCAGCACGCTACGCATACGTCAAAATTCACAAAAATAACAAATAAACCCTTTTTGCATACGCATACGCCAATTTCACAGCCTAGAATCCCGTCCCATGCCCCCGAAGAGCGGGCCGTTCCAATACGTCCGGGTAAATGCTGCGGTCGTCACCGCCGCAAAGGGAGAATCCACGATGACCGACACCACGCTACGACTCTGTCACTCCGGCATGGATGAAAAGACCCTCAGCGGGTTCCAGGCCTGCCTGAGCGTGATGGGCGCAGAAGCCTGGGGGCTGACGGAGGAAGCCGGGGCCGATGCGGCCTTCATCGACATGGACAGCGATCTCGGCCCCTACCTGCTGGCCGCACACCGCCTGCTCTATCCCCTCCGCCCGCTGATCGTGACGCGTCGCCCTCCAGGCTACCGGCCGGACCCGCTCACCATCGAACTGAGCAAACCCCTGCGTCCAAGCACCTTGTCCGCCGCCCTCGGGCGGGCACGGGAGCTCATGCCACGACGGGCAAACCATGACCTGGCCGACGTAGCCGAGGGCGCGGGCGACTCCCTCGACAGCATCCCCGACGAGATGCCCTTCGACGCCCTGCGCAGCCACCCGACCTTCGTCCCCGCGGAAGAGCCCGCCGGCCTGCTGCGCCGCTTCGAGGAGCGTCTGGCCACCCTGTACGTAGGGTCCATGCCCGATGTGGACTTGAACGATCCAGAGGCGCGTGCCCAGGTCCAGTACCAGCCCGAGCTCTTCCTGCAAGGCCTGGTGGCACGAGCTGTCAGCCATGCCCGCGAGATCGCCCAACCGGTACGCATCGACGATGCAGAAGGCCCCGCGCTCTACCTCGATCCCCGCAATGGCCGGGCCTACGCGACACGCAGCGCCAACGCCCTGCGCGCCCTGGCCCAGCTGCCCGCGCGCGGAATCCTGCGCATGGCGACCCTTGACCCTCGCGCGCCCTCCGTTCCGGCGGGCCTGTCGGCGCGCCCCCTCGAAGAGTTCGAATGGGAGCTGGCCCTGTGGGCCTCCCGAGGTCGCCTCCCGGCCGGAACGGACGTGGACGCCCCGGTCCGCCTGCGCAGTTGGCCCAACCTGAACCGCCTGACCCTGCCCCCCGAAGCCATGCGCATCGCCGGCCTGTGGTCGCGCGGGCCCCAGAGCCTGCGCGAAACGGTGCGCCAGCTCGGCATCCCGCAACGCTACGTCTTCGCCTTCTACAGTGCCTGCGCGGCCCTCGGGCACGTGGAGACACCCCAGCGACAGATGCCGCGTAACAAGGTCGGCAGCCCCTCCAACCCATCCATCCAGGTGGTGACCGGAGGGATGATCCGGCGCATCGTCGGGCGCCTGCTGGGCCCACGGCCCGACGGTCTCCCACCCCAAGCCCGGGCCTGAAGCCCTGCCCCCGCACGAGGGGATAGATGCAAGCTTGACGCAAGAAAGTCTTAAGCCGATCGTCAGGGTGCGAACTTAGACTGGGAGCCTGACCTATCAGGCTGAACGGCATGCGCATCCCCCTTCTGCTCATCAGCACCCTTTGGCTGGGCTACGCCCATGCTGCCCCCCTGACGCTGCCCGAGGCGGACGCCCGCCTGCTCGAGGCCAATCCGTCCATCGTCCTGGCCCGCAGCGCGGTCGCTGCGGCTCGTGCCGGCATCCAGACCGCCGGTGCCCGCCCCAACCCCACCCTGACCGTCTCGGCCAGCGGCTCGAGCCCCCACCGCCCGGGCAGCTCGAACACCTGGGATCGGGCAACCGACAACACCATCCGGATCGACCAGCCGATCGAGCGCGGCAACAAGCGCGACCTCCGCCTGCGCGCGGCCGACGACAACCTCTCAGCCACCAGCGCCGACCTGGACAACGCGATCCGGCTGGCCCGCAGCGACCTGACCAACGCCTGGGTGGACCTGCGCGCGGCCCAGGCCACCGCACGCATCTCGGCCGAGAACGCCAGACTGGCGGCGCGCGCCGCCGAAGCCGCCGAGATCCGCGCCAAGGCCGGCGACCTGGCCGGGGTCGACGTCGCCCGGGTCGCCGCCGAGGCAGCCCGCGTCGCCAACGACGCCGTACAGGCCGAAGCCCAGCTCGCCCAGGCCCGTGCGGCCCTGTCCGCCCTCCTGGGCGGCCGACCTGCCGCAGCAAACCTGGAACTGCTGGAAGAGTGGCCCACTGACGAGGCGGCCCTGCTCCCCACTCCCACCGAGCGCCCCGACATCCTGGCCGCCCGCCAGCGTATCGCCCAGGCCGATGCGCTGCGGGAACTGGCCCGTGCCCAGCGTACCCGTGACGTATCCATCGGCCTGCAGTACGAGCACGCGCCCGCCAACATCAACAACAGCTACTCCGAATCATCGGTCGGCATCAGCCTGTCGATCCCCCTCTTCCTCGGCTATGACTACAGCGGTGAGATCGCCCGCAGCGAGGCCGACTACACGACGGCCGAGGCACAGCTGGCGGCCACCGTCGTCGCCGTCGATAGCGAGCGGGCACGCCTGCGCAGCGCCTACGCCGCCAGCCTGGCCCGCCTGAAACGGACCACCGAGGTCATCCTGCCCGCCGCCGAGCGCGCCGGCAAAGGCGCCGACATCGCCCTGCAGCGCGGCGGCATGAGCCTCACCGATTATCTCGACACCCAGCGCAGCCTGCGTGCCGCCCGCCTCGAGGCCATCCAGGCCCGGGCCGACCTTGCCCGTGCCGCCTTCATGCTGCGCCTGGCTGGAGAATCCACTCAATGAAGCCCCGCATCCTCGCCCTGTCCATCGCCCTCCTCGCCGCCCTCGGTGTCGCGGCGGCCCTCCACTTCCGTGAGGACACAGCAACGCCGCAGGCTGAACCGGTCGTCCAGAAGCCGTCGGCCGAACCCGGCGTCCTGCGCTTCCCCACGGCTGCCCCGCAGCTGTCCCAGATCCAGTCGGAAGTTGCCCAGCTGGCTCCGGTACCCATGGACGACCCTCTCGCCGCCCGGGTCGCCTATGACGAGAATGCCACCGCCCGCGTTTACTCCCCGATCGCCGGCCGGGTCGTGGAGATCCGCGCCAATGTGGGGGACAGCGTCAAGGCCGGCGACATCCTGGCCGTGCTCGACGCGCCCGAACTGGGCACCGCCGCGGCCGACCTGGCCAAGGCCCGGGCCGACGCGGAACAGAAGAAATCAAGCCTGGACCGGATCCGGAGCCTCGTCGAAGCCGAGGTGCTGCCCCGCCGCGAGCTGGAGGCCGCGCAGGCCGACTGGCAGCAGGCCCGCGCCGAGGCCGAGCGCGCGCGGCTGCGCCTGGACAACCTGACCCCCGGTGGCAGGCTCGGCGAAGGCAGCCAGCGCCTGGCGGTACGCGCACCGCTCGCCGGCATCGTCGCCACCCGCCAGATCAACCCGTCCATGGAAGTCCGCCCTGACCTGCCCGAGCCCCTATTCGTGGTCACCGACATGAGCAAGCTGTCAGTGCTGGTGGACGTCCCCGAGCGGGACCTGTCCATCGTCACCGTCGGCAAGGCGGCCCAGGTCGAAGTGTCGGCCTACCCCCACCGCAGCTTCGAGGGCAAGGTGGTCCGCATCGCCCCCACCCTCGACCCGCAGACCCGGCGGGTCCAGGCACGGGTTGCGGTGGATAACCGGGAGGGTCTGCTCAAGCCCGAGATGTATGCCAAGGTCGCCCTGCTGGCCGACACCCGGGAGGAGCTGCCCCGGGTCCCCATCGGTGCCCTGCTGGTGGAGGGGGTCAAGAACTACCTGTTCGTGGAGCGCGAGCCCGGCGTGTTCGAGAAGCGTGAGGTCAGCCTCGCCGTGCAGACCCGCACCCACGCCTATGCCTGGAGCGGCGTGAAGGCCGGCGAGAAGGTGGTCGGCGTCGGCGCCCTGCTGCTCAACGCCGAGCTGGCCAGCAGCTCGCGCTGAAGGACGCCGCACCATGTTCGACACCCTCATCACCCTGGCCCTGCGCCAGCGCGCCTTCATCCTGCTGGCCGCCCTCACCCTGCTCGGCTATGGGCTCTACGCGGTCAACCAGATCTCCATCGAAGCCTTCCCTGACGTCCAGGACGTACAGGTCCAGGTGGTCACCCAGGCCATCGGCCAGGCCCCGGAAGAGGTCGAGCGCACCGTCACCCTGCCGATTGAGCGCGAGATGAGCGGCGTCCCCGGGCTCACCCAGCTGCGCTCGGTCTCCATCACCGGCCTGTCGGTGGTCACCCTCACCTTCAATGACAAGACCGCCGACTACTTCGCCCGCCAGCAGGTGCTGGAGCGCCTCCAGCAGGTCAGCCTGCCGCCGGGGCTGCAGCCGGTGCTGGCGCCGCTGACCACCGCGGTCGGGGAGGTCTATCGCTACATCCTGGAAAGCCCGCCCTCGGCCCCCAAGGAGGAAGTCCGCGCCGTGCAGGACTGGACGGTCCGCCCGGCCCTGCGCATGGTGCCCGGCATCGCCGACGTGGTGAGCTTCGGCGGCGCCATCCGCGAAATGCAGGTCCAGTTGCAGCCGGATCTGCTGCGCAAGTACTCGATCAGCCTGTCCGAGGTCAGCGATGCCCTCGCCACCGCCAGCGGCAACGGCAGCGGCGGGCTGATGCGGCGTGGCGACGAGGCCCTGGTAATCCGTAGCCTCGGCCTCTTCCGCAGCGCCGACGACATCCGCGACGTGGTCATCGTGTCCCGCAACGGCAAGCCGGTCCGCATCAGCGACGTGGCCGAGGTGGTCAGCGGGGCGCGGCCGCGCTTCGGCATCGTGGCCTTCAACGACCGCGACGACGTGATCGAGGGCATCGTGCAGATGACCAAGGGCGGCAACGCCGCCAAGATCGTCGAGAACCTCAAGCTCAAGGTGGATGAGGTCAATGCCCGCCTGCCCGAAGGCTACCGGATCCGCCCGATCTACCAGCGCACCGAGCTGATCGCCCATACCGTGGCCACCGTGGCCGAGAACCTGCTGGTCGGTGCCGTGCTGGTCACCGCCATCCTGCTCGGCTTCCTGCGCAACCTGCGCGCCGCCATCATCGTCGCCGCGGTGATTCCCCTGTCGCTGCTGTTCGCCTTCATCCTGATGCACGCGATGGGCGTGTCGGCCAACCTGATCTCCCTTGGCGCGGTGGACTTCGGCGTCATCATCGACAGCGCGGTGGTGATGGTGGAGGCCCTGATGGTGCGCCTCGCCGTGGATGCCCATGCCGAACACCACGGCATCATCTCGCCGGTCGGCCGCCGCCTGCATGCCCTCAAGCAGACCTGCATCGAGCTGGGGTCGCCGATCATGTTCTCGAAGGCCATCATCATCGTCGCCTTCCTGCCCATCTTCACCTTCCAGCGGGTCGAGGGGCGGATCTTCACGCCGGTGGCCCTGACCCTCTCCTTCGCCCTGCTGGGTGGCCTGATCCTGACCCTCACGCTGGTTCCGACCCTGCTGTCCTACGCCCTCAACAAGCAGGACATGGCCGAGAAGGAGAGCCCCTGGCTGCATCGCCTGCAGCACCGCTACCGGGAACTCCTGATCCGCCTGCAGGGCCACCGCCGCCTCACCATCCTCGCCTCGTCCGCCTGCCTGGTCAGCGCCCTGGCCCTGGCCCCGCTGCTGGGCTCCGAGTTCCTGCCCAAGCTCGACGAAGGCAACATCTGGCTGACCATCACCCTGCCCCAGTCCTCGGCCCTGTCCAACACCAAGGAAGTGGAGCGCAAGGTCCGGGCGGTGCTCAACAGTTACCCCGAGGTGAAGGCGGTGATCACCCACGTGGGCCGGCCGGACGACGGCACCGACCCGAAGGGCCCCAACAACCTGGAAATCCTGGCCGACCTCAAGCCCCGCGGCGAATGGCGCTTCGCCAGCAAGGAAGCCCTGGTCGAGAGCATGTCGGCCAAGCTGGCGGCGATTCCCGGCCTGCCCACCAACTTCTCGCAGGTGATCCAGGACAACGTGGAAGAGTCCCTCTCCGGCGCCAAGGGTGAGATCGCGGTGAAGATCTTCGGCCCCAACCTCGATGTCCTCGAGGCCAAGGCCCGCCAGGTGGCCGGGGTGATCGGGCGTATCCAGGGCTCCGCCGACGTGGCGGCGCTGCCGGTGGGCGGCCAGAGCGAGGTGGACATCCGCCTGCGCCGGGAAGCCCTGGCGCGCTACGACATCAACGTCACCGACATCAACACCATGATCCAGACCGCCCTGGGCGGCAACGCGGTGAATGTGTTCTACGACGGCGAGCGGCGCTACGACGTCACCTTGCGCTTCGGCCCCCAGTTCCGCGACCAGATCGATGACATCGCCCACCTGCCAGTCGCCCTCGGCGACGGCAAGACCAGCATCCCGCTCGGCGACGTAGCGGATGTCGAGTTGCGCCAGGGCGCCTCCCGCATCCAGCGCGAAGCGGGCGGCCGCAACGTGATCGTCAAGGCCAACCTGCGCGGCCGCGACCAGGGCAGCTTCGTTGCCGAGGCCCAGCAGAAGGTCGCCGCCGAGGTCACCCTGCCCCCCGGCTACAGCCTGACCTGGGGTGGACAGTTCGAGAACCAGCAGCGCGCCATGGGCCGCCTCAAGCTCATCGTGCCGATCACCCTCGGCCTGATCTTCTCGCTGCTGTTCTGGGCCTTCAAGGACATCCGGCCGGCCCTGCTGGTATTGTCGATGGTGCCCTTCACCCTGATCGGCGGCTTCGCCGGGCTCGGCATCGCCGGCCTGCACCTGTCGGTCTCGGCCGCGGTGGGCTTCATTGCAGTGGCTGGCATCTCGGTACAGAACGGCGTGATCATGGTCGAACAGGTCATCGAGATCGCCCGACGCGGCGCGCCCCGTACCGAGGCCATCCTCGACGGTGCCATGCTGCGCCTGCGCCCCATCGTGATGACTGCCCTGATGGCCGGCCTCGGCCTGCTGCCGGCCGCGCTGTCCCACGGCATCGGCTCGGAAACCCAGCGTCCCTTCGCCGTCGTGATCGTCGGCGGCATCGTCAGCGCCACGATCTTCACCCTGCTGCTGCTGCCGGTGCTGCTGAGCTTCGGCGGCGGCCGCGAGGGAGCACCCCGTGACGACAGCCCCCCCCCCTGAGCCCCCGACCTTCTCCGACAGGACATCCGCCATGCGCACCCTCATCGTCGAAGACGACCCCCTCCTCGCCGACGGCCTGGCCCAGCTCCTGCGTGGCGCGGGCTTCAACGCCGACTTCGTCGGCAGCGCCGAGCAGGCCGAAGCCGCCCTGGCCGCCGAGTCCTTCGACCTGATGGTGCTCGACATCGGCCTGCCGGGCATGGACGGGCTCGAACTGCTGACCCGCCTGCGGGCGCGCCACAACCCCATCCACGTGCTCATGCTGACCGCCCGGGATGCCCTCAACGAGCGGGTACGCGGCCTCAACCTGGGCGCGGACGACTACCTGACCAAACCCTTCGCCGCCGTCGAGCTGCTGGCACGCATCAATGCCCTGGTACGGCGCAGCCGGGGCCAGGCCGGTCAGCGTCGCGAATTCGGTCCCCTGACTCTCGACGAGGAAGCCCGCCGGGCCTGGCTGGCGGGGCAACCCGTCGAGCTGCCCCAACGGGAGTGGGCCATCCTGCAGTTCCTGATCGACAACCCCGAGCGGGTCCTGAGCAAGGAGCGTATCGTGGCGGCCATCTGCTCCTGGGACCGGGACATGAGTGTCAATGCGGTAGAGGTGTACATTTCGCGCCTGCGCACCAAGCTCGAGCCGGGCGGCATCCGCATCCGCACCGTGCGCGGCCTGGGCTACATGCTCGAAAATCCTGTCCATGACCCGAAGCCTGCGTAAAGCCTTGCTGCAGTGGCTGCTGCTACCCGCAGCCCTGGCCGTCCTGACCTTCCTGCCCCTGGCCTTCCACCTGGTCCACCAGCCCGCCATCGAGGCCCTCGACCGGGCCCTGGCGGATGCCAGCCTGGCGCTCGTCCCCCACCTCGAGATGATCGGGGGCGAGCCCCGCTTCGTCTTCCCCACCGCCGCCGAGCAGGTCCTGCGGGCCGACCGGGTCGATGACATCTACTACCTCGTGCTCGGCCCCAACAACCGCTTCGTCGCCGGTGACGCCGGCCTGCCCCACGAGGCGCCCGAGGGGGCCGAGACGGAGGGCGACCGGGTCAGCTTCTATTCCCACTTCCGCGGTCACCCGATCCGGGTCATCGCCATCCACCGCCAGATCGCCGGCGAGCCCTTCGTCTTCGTCACCGCCGAAACCACCCGCAAGCGCGACCAGCTGCGCGTGGACCTGGCCTTCGCCCTGATCCTGCCCCTGATTTTCTTCGCCTCGGCCACCGGCTTCACCATCTGGTTCGGCATCCGCCATGCGCTGCTCCCTGTCGAGGACATCCGGCGCGCCCTGCATGGCATGGAGCACCGGGCCCTGCGGCCCCTCGATGCGGCCTCCGCCCCCGGCGAGATCCGCCCGCTGGTGGATGAATTCAACCAGCTGCTGCTGCGTCTCGAAGAGGCGGCCGAAGCCCAGCAACGCTTCGTCGCCAACGCCGCCCACCAGCTGCGCACCCCCCTGGCCGGCATCCGGGCCCAGCTCGAGGTCCTGCCGCGGGAGGTCGATGCCAGCAGCCGCGAGCAGCGCATCGGCCAGTGCATCGGCGCCATCGAGCGCCTCGGCCACCTCATCAACCAGATGCTGGTGCTGCTTTCGGCGGAGCCCGGCGGACGCCAGGCCGACCTGGCCGAGATCGTCGACCTGCCCGACCTGATCCGCGAGCGCAGCCCCGAGTGGATCCGCCTGGCCGAAGCGCGCGGCCTCGACCTCGGTTTCGAGCTCGACCCCGCCCGCCTCAAGGGTGACCCCCTGCTGCTCGGCGAGATGATCGCCAACCTGGTCTTCAACGCCCTCGCCTACACCCCAGCCCCCGGGGAGGTCACGGTGCGCTGCCGCCGCCATGAGCACCTCTGCGTGATCGAGGTGGAAGACAACGGGCCGGGCATCCCCCCCGAATTCCGCGAGCGGGTCTTCGAGCGTTTCTTCCGGCTGCCCTCGGCCAGCCGCCCCGGCAGCGGACTGGGCCTGCCCATCGTGCGCGAGATTGCCCGCGGCTGTGGCGGCACCGTCACCCTCGGCGAACCTCCAGGCGGGCACGGCACCCTGGTCCGGGTGGAGCTGGCGGCACAGGGCTGAGCCCCGCCCTGCACACCCCTGCTTTTCCCGACAGGCCGAGGCACTCTGGCATACCATGCCGGCTTTGCCGCCGGGGCCCGTCACGAGCCTGCAGCACGGCGGCTGAACAATCCGGCTCTACTTGAGTCCTTCAGCACAGGGAGAACGCAGACATGGCAATGGACGTCGTCGACTACGAAATCTTCGGTCACGAGATGCAGTACGTGGAGGTCGAGCTCGACCCGGGTGAGGCCGCCATCGGCGAAGCCGGGGTGATGATGTACATGCAGGACGGCATCCAGATGGACACCATCTTCGGCGACGGCTCGGCCCAGCAGGGCGGCTTCTTCGGCAAGCTGATGGGTGCCGGCAAGCGCCTGCTCACCG
>CALBTT010000171.1 GCA_937967645.1 uncultured Zoogloea sp. | reverse complement strand
ATCTACACTCTTTCCCTACACGACGCTCTTCCGATCTCAGGGCGCCGGCCACGGCGGCGTTGCCACCGGTGGAGGCCAGGGCCGCCTGGATGTTGCCGGCCAGGGTGGAGACGGACTGCAGCGCGAACAGGGTGGCGATGGCGTCGGTGCCGTCCAGCTGCATGCGCAGCAGGGACACCTCGTTGCACCACAGCTTCCAGGTGGCGGGGGAGGTGGCCAGGGTCTGCTTCCACCACTCGCGCTGGCTGCGCCCGAGGATGGACACACCGGACAGCTTGTCTTCGGCGCTGGCGCCGGCCATCTTCAGGTTCTCGAAGGTGTCGCGGGTGGTCTGGGGCACCACGTAGCGGGCGCCGATCTCGCCCAGGGCCTCGCCGGTGGCCGGGTTGACCAGGGCTTCCGGCACGATGTGGTCGGCGCGGTAGGTGCGCTGGTCGGTCACCACCAGGTGGGCCAGCGTGCCCCACTGGATGTCCCGGTACAGGCGCAGGGTCTCGAAGCCGGTGGTCTGCTCGTCCAGCTTCACGTCGGCCGGCATGAACTCGAACCAGGCCTGGTTGGCGGCCCGGCGGCGGCTGGTCTGGCGGGTGTTGTCGGCCTTGCCGGTGGCCGCGTCGTAGCTGCCGTTGCCATAGGTGGTGGCGTCGCCCCAGCAGTCGTCGGAGAACTCGTGGTCGTCCCAGGTGGCCACGAAGGCGAAGCGCTCATGCACCGCCTGCAGGCGCGGGTCGGTCCGGTAGCGCTTGTAGAGGTAGCGGTAGTCGGCCAGGGTGTTGGCGTAGCGGGCGCCGCTGCTGCCGTTCTTGAAGGCGCCATCGGGCAGCACCAGCGCGCCGTGGCGGGATTCGACCGCGCCGGTCTGGAAGGCTTCGCCGACGGTCTCGTAGATGTAGTCGCCGAGGTGCACGATCAGCTCGGCGTCCTCGTTCTGCGCGATGTGCTCGAAGCCGGCCCAGTGATTGACGCTCCAGTCCTGGCAGCTCATGAAGATCAGGCGCAGCTGGTCCACGCTGGCGCCGCGGGCCGGGGCGGTGCGGAAGCGACCGACCCGGGAGAGCACGTCGCCGGCCTGGAACTGGTAGTAGTAGGTGGTGGCGGGGGCCAGCCCGGTGATCTTGTTGCGCAGGGTGTAGTCGTAGCGGCCGTAGACGGGGACCAGGCTGTCCACCCGCAGCGTGCCGGCCAGGGGCTGGTTGCTGCCCAGGGCGGCGTGGTTGTCGGCGTCGGTGACGCGCAGCCGGATGCGCACATCGCGGCTGCCGCTCGGGGTGGCCACGTCGTCCGCATCGGCGGGCACCACGCGGGTCCATAGCACCACGCCGTCCGGTGCCGGGTCGCCGGCGCCGATGCTCTGGGGAAACTTCCAGTTGCTGCCGCTGGCCAGGGGCGTTGCATCGCCGTCATTGCCGCCACAGCCCGCCAACCCGCCGAGGGCCACCGAGACGGTCAGGAAACCACTGCTGCGCAGGAAATTGCGTCGATCCATCTGGCACTGCTCCGATAAGGTCCGAGCAGGGCAGTATGGTCAGGGGATGTTACAGGGACGCGTCCCCGCTCCCGGCACAGAGGTTCAGCGGGGCAGCTCGCGTGGCTGGTGTTCGCCGCACCACGCCAGCTCACTGACCACCGGGAAGCGCCAGCGGTGGTCCTCCCGGGGCGAGTGGTCTCCCGCGAAGGCAGGCGGAAAGCGGTGACAGGTGCCGCTGGTGTGCTCGGTGGGCTGGAAGAATCGGCAGTCGTTGCAGCGGACGGGGGGCATGGTGAAGGCGGCGGGCAGGTGAGGGAACCGATCGCAGCTTACGCTGGAAAGGTGACGGGGCTGCGCGGCCGGGTGAGTTTGCTCCACATTAATTAACAATCTCGCAATCTTCCCCTTCTAACGTGGCCGCCTGTTCGAACACGTCCATTTTCCATTGTGAGCATCCGTCGTCAGCTGAGCCTTCTTTTCATCATCGCATCCGTGGCCCTGGTGCTGCTGGGGGTCGGGGCCCTGCAGCAGTTGCAGAGCAACAAGGCGCTGATCCGCAACCACACTGAAGGCGCCATCCCCGGCTTTCTGGCCGCCACCGAGACCGCGTCCTCGCTGAAATCCCTGCAGATCGCGGTGATCAGCCTGGTGGGGGCGCCGGACCCGGATCAGGATGGCCCCCGCCTCGACACCTTGAGCCGGCTCCGCAGCGGGCTGGAGCAGGAGGTGGAGGCGCAGCTGCGCATGGCCGACGGGGCCGCCCAGGAAGGCCTGGTGCGCCAGGTGCAGGAGAGCATGCGGCAGTACTTCAGCGCCATCGACGGGGTGGTCAAGCTGCGCCAGGGCGGTCAGCAGTTGCTGGCCGAGGCGGCCCTGGACGGCACGGCCGGCCCCTATCTGCAGGAGCTCGAGCAGATTCTGGAAACCCTGCGGGTGGAGAAGCGGCGTGCCAAGGAGCAGTCGGCCAGCCTGATGGACGCCAACCTGCAGCGCACCGTGGCCGTGCTGGGGGCTGCTTCGGCGCTGACCGTGCTGATCCTGGCCGGTCTGGGCGTGCGCCTGTACCGGCGCATCGTGCTGCCCCTGCGGGAGATGGAGCAGACCATGGCCGAGATCGCCACCTCCCTGGACTTCACGCGGCGCGTGCCGGTCCATCGGGCTGATGAGATCGGGCTGTCCATCACCGCCTTCAACGCCCTCATCGACACGCTCCAGTCGAGCATGAAGGAGATGGTGCAGGTGATCCAGGACAACGAGGTCGCTGCCATCGAGATGCACCAGTCGGCGGTCACCCTGGCTTACATCGCCGCCAATGGCAGTGCTTCGTCCAAGGAGATCCAGACGGCGGTGCGCGAGATCCAGGTCCAGATCGATCACATCCACGCCAACACCCGCCAGGCCGGCAGCCTGACCGAAGCCTCCGGCCAGCGTGCCCTGAGCAACGGCGACGTGATCCGTGATGCGGTGGAGCGCATCCTGTCCCTGTCCCAGGGCATCGAGTCGGCGGCGGACAAGGTCTTCGCCCTGGCTACCGCTGGCCGCAACATCGCCGGGCAGGTCAAGGAGATCCGGGAGATCGCCGACCAGACCAACCTGCTGGCACTCAATGCCGCCATCGAGGCGGCCCGGGCGGGGGAGAGCGGCCGGGGCTTCGCGGTGGTGGCCGACGAGGTGCGCAAGCTGGCCGAGCGGGTGACCGCGGCGACCCAGTCGATCACCGGCCAGGTGGCCGACATCGAGGCATCGTCGGTGTTGTCCACCGATCTGATGAAGAAGGTGATCGCCGACATGCGGGTGAACATCGACGTGACCCGCTCCGCCGGCTCCGCCATGGGCGAGATCGAGACCTCGGCCCGCCAGGTGGTGTCGGTGGTGGAGCAGATCGGCCAGCAGGTGTGCCAGGGCCAGAGCTCCAGCCAGGAGATCGTGGTGCAGGTGAACAGCATCGACGCGGTGATTTCGCGCGCCAACGTGGCGGCCGAGCACACCAAGGACTTTGCCGACCGGATCCGGGATCTGTCGGGCCGCATGAGCGGCATCATCGCCCGCTTCAGCATCGGGGCCGCGGCCTAGCGCCCGGGCCCGACAGCGCTCAGCGTTTGCGCTCTCCGGCACGGAAGGCGTCCACCGTCTCCATGAACGCCGCCAGCAGGGGGGACTGGTCGTCCTTCCGGTAGATGCAGCTCAGGTCCACGAAGAAGTTGGGCGGCGTGTCGGTCAGGGTGCGATACACCACGCCGGGAAACTGCAGGGTGGTCGCCGAGTCCGGCACCAGGCAGACGCCGAATCCGCTGGCCACCAGGGCCACGCCGGTCACCGCGTCGCCCACCTCCTGGGAGATGTGCGGCTGGAAGCCGCTTTCCGTGGCCCAGCCGATCACCTTGTCGATGAAGCTGGGGCGCGCCCCCGTGGGGAACAGGATCATCGGGTGCTCGGCCAGCTCGGCGAAGCGCACCACCGGCTGGTGGGCCAGGGGATGGTCGGCCTGCACCGCCACCAGCAGGCCTTCGGTGCTCACCTGGCGCACGCCGATATCGTCCAGCGGCGACAGCATGCGGTTGAAGCCCACGGTGATGCGGCGCTGGCGCAGGGCTTCGAGCTGCTCGGCCTTGGTCATGGTGTGCAGCACCACTTTTACATCCGGGTAGCGGTTGCGGAAGGACAGCAGCAGCTTGGGGATGGCATCGAGGATGGCCGAGCCGAAGATGCCCACGTCCAGCCGCCCGAGCTTGCCCTGGCCGGCCCGCTGGGTGCGCTCGGTGGCCTGCTCGACCAGGGCGCGGATGTTGCGCGCCTCCGCCAGGAACAGTTCACCGGCCTGGGTCAGCTCCATGCCCCGCGGCGTGCGAATGAACAGGGTGACGCCCAGCTCCTCTTCCAGCTGCTGGATCTGGCGGGTCAGGGGCGGTTGCGAGATGTGCAGGCGGGCGGCGGCCCGGCCGATGTTCTCTTCCTCCGCCACGGCGACGAAGTAGCGCAGGTGGCGCAAATCCATGGACTTCTCCTTGGGGCAGGCGCCCGGCTGGCGCGCGGGAAGGATCATACCTTGGAGGTATTGAGCAGGGGAAATAATGGTATTGGACGGTAATCCTCCGAGTCGATAACTTGCGCTCCAACCCGCTGCGCTGCACGCGCCAGACGGGCAACAAAACGCGAGATACACACAAAAGAGGAGGAAGTCATGAACATGCGTTTCTGCGGGCGAGGCGCGCCTGGCCGCGCCAGCCTTGCCACTGCGGTGGCGGCGGCGCTGGCCGCCCTGGCGGGCGGTCCGGCGGCGGCATTCCAGCTCGACTCGGGCAACCCGGATGTGACCATGTCGTGGGACAACACGGTCAAGTACAGCAACGCCTTCCGCGTGCGCAGCGTGGATTCCAAGGTGGCCGACGACTCCCTCGGCCCCCAGGCCAACACCAACGACGGCGACCAGAATTTCGGCAAGGGCCTGATCTCCAACCGCCTCGACCTGCTCTCCGAATTCGAATTCCGCTACCGCAAGGACTTCGGCTTCCGGCTCAGCGGCGCCGCCTGGTACGACGACGTCTACAACCGCGGCAACGACAACCGCGGCGCCCTGGGTGGCGCGCTGGTCAATGCCCGCTCGGTGCAGCCCGGCGAGTTCACCAAGGCCACCGAGCAGCTGCACGGGCGCAAGGCCGAGATGATGGACGTCTTCGCCTACGCCAACCTCACCCCTGGCGACCTCAACGTCAATGTGAAGGCCGGCCGCTTCACCCAGCTGTATGGCGAGAGCCTGTTCTTCGGCAACAACGGTATCGCCGGCGCCCAGACCCCGCTGGATCTGGTCAAGGCCTTGTCGGTGCCCAACTCCCAGTTCAAGGAAATCGCGCGTCCGGTGGGCCAGTTGTCCACCCAGGTGCAGCTCAGCCCGACCCTGTCGGTGGGGGCCTACTACCAGCTGGAATGGCGCAAGTCGCGCCTGCCGGCGGCGGGCAGCTACTTCAGCTTTGCCGACTTTGTGGACGCGGGCGGCGAGTCGCTGATCCTCGGCCCCGGCGCGGTGCTGTTCCGCGGCCAGGACATCGAGCCGCGCAACTCCGGCCAGGGCGGCTTTCAGGTCAAGCTCAAGTCCGGCGACACGGAATACGGCTTCTACGCCGCTCAGTTCCACGACAAGATGCCCCAGTTCTACGCCCGTCCTGGCGTCAATGCGAAGTCGGGCAGCATCGGCGACTACGTGATGGTGTACGCCGAGAACATCCGCACCGTGGGCGCCAGCATCAGCACTTTGGTGGGTGAGACCAACGTGGCGGCGGAACTCTCCTTCCGCGACAACATGCCCCTGGTGGCCTCCGGCAACGCGGTGATCACCGGCGCCGACTCCAACGGCAAGAGCCGCGCCGCCTTCCCGGTGGGCAAGACGATGCACCTCAACGTGTCGGCGATCAGCGTGCTGGGCGCCAGCGCCTTGTGGGAGGGGGCGTCCTTCCTCGGCGAGTTCGCCTACAACCGCCGCCTGTCGATCAGCGACAACGCCGGCCAGCTCGACCCGCTGGCCACCAAGGACGCCAGCGCCCTGCAGTTCATCTTCCAGCCCGAGTACTTCCAGGTGATGCCCGGCGTGGATCTGCAGGTGCCGATCGGCCTGGCCTACGGCATCAGCGGCCGCTCGTCGGTCAATGGCGCCCTGTTCCCGGCGGAGCACGGCGGCAACCTCAGCATCGGCGTCAAGGCCGACTACCAGAAGACCTGGCAGGCCGGCCTCAACTACACCCACTACATCGGCTCGGCCGGCTCGGTGGTGCGCTACGGCACGGCCGTGCCCGAGCTGTCGTACCAGAACTTCCACGGCGACCGGGACTTCATCTCCCTCTCGCTGCAGCGCACCTTCTGACCCGGGATTCCGCAGGAGACATACATGAACAAGATCACCATCATCGCCACCGCCCTGGCCGCCCTGCTGGCCGGGCACGCCGCCCAGGCCGCCGTCAGCGCCGAAGAGGCCGCCAAGCTGAAATCCACCCTCACCCCCCTGGGCGCCGAGAAGGCCGCCAACAAGGACGGCAGCATCCCGGCGTGGAACGGCGGCATCACCAAGCCCCTGCCGGGCAAGAAGCTGGGCGTCATCCCCACCCAGATCTTCACCGACGAGAAGCCGCTGTACCAGGTCAACGCCAAGAACGCCGCCCAGTACGCCGACCTGCTCTCCGATGGGGCCAAGGCCCTGCTGGCCAAGTACCCCGACAGCTTCCGCCTCGACGTCTACCCCAGCCACCGCACCGCGGCGGCACCCCAGGAGGTGTACGACAACGTCTTCAAGAACGCCACCCGCTGTAAGACCAAGGATGGCGGCTACTCCCTGGAGGGCTGCATCGGCGGCACCCCCTTCCCGATCCCCAAGGATGGCGTCGAGGTGATGTGGAACTTCCTGATGCGCCTCGAGGCCGAGTCCATCGAGTACCGCTTCAAGAACATCGTCGGCAACGCCGACGGCAGCAAGACCCTGGCCACCCGCAACGAGATCGCCTTCCAGTACCCCCAGTACTACAAGGACGCCACCCCCGAGAGCTGGTCCGGCGAGTACGCCATGTTCCGCTTCAACACCCTGGAGCCGCCGTTCAAGGCCGGTGAGTCCCTGGTGATCCGCGACAGCATCGACATGAAGCAGTCGCGCCAGGCCTGGCAGTACCTGGTCGGTCAGCGCCGGGTGCGGCGCGCCCCCACGGTGTCCTATGACACCCCGGACTTCGTGGCCTCGGGCGCCAACTACTTCGACGAAGTGCAGGGTTTCTTCGGCGCCCTCGACCGTTTCCAGTGGAAGCTGATCGGCAAGAAGGAAATGCTCATCCCCTACAACAACAACGGTTTTGTCGGGGCCAAGCTGGACGACGCCATCGGCAAGCATCACCTCAACCCCGACCTGGTGCGCTGGGAGAAGCACCGCGTGTGGGTGGTGGAGGCCACCGTCGCGGCCGGCAAGCGCCACGCCGTGCCCAAGCGCCGCTACTACCTCGACGAGGACACCTGGCTGATCAGCCAGGTGGACGGCTACGACGCCGAGGGCAAGCTGTGGCGCACCAGCCAGGTGACCCCCTTCGTGGTGCCCTCGCTGCCCGGCACCATGATGAAGACCGCCACCGTCTTCAACCTGCAGGCCGGCACCATGAGCGTGATCCAGGCGCTCAACGACGAGGACTTCAAGATCGTGCCGCGCAAGAAGGAAACCTACTTCACCGGTGATGCCGTAGCGGCCGAAGCCGCCCGCTGACGCGCGCCAATAAATCTACTGCGCGGTTCGATTTCGCTCCTGTGATGCTCGCCGTACCCATGTACGGCTGCGCTTCTCGGAACGAACTCGAACCGCTCGCTACGATTTCTTGGCACGCGTCGAGTTCTTATGTTCGGTAGCCCGGATTCAGGTATTCGACGATGCAAGCCTTTCTCTCTGGTCGCCGCCTGGCCGCGACCCTCTCCTGTGTCGCCCTGGCGGTGGCGTCCGCCATTACCGCCATTGCCGCCAGTGGCGACGGTGCCTCCCGCGCCGTGCCCGACCTGCTGGCCCAGCCGGCCCAGGCCAATGTGCGGGCGGCCAGCTCCCTGCAGCTCTCGGTCAGCCGGGCCGGCAAGCGCCTGGTGTCGGTGGGCGAACGTGGCCTGGTGCTGCTCTCCGACGACGATGGCCGCAGTTGGCGGCAGGCGAAGCAGGTGCCGGTCAGCGTCGCCCTGACCCAGGTCCAGTTCGTCTCCGACCGCCTCGGCTGGGCGGTGGGCCACAGCGGCGTGGTGCTGCACAGCGCCGACGCGGGCGACACCTGGCAGCTCCAGCTCGACGGCGTCAAGGCCGCCACCCTCGTGGCCGATGCCGCCCGTGCCCGGGCCGCCGACGGCGACGCCGCTGCCGCCAAGCAGCTGCGCGAAGCCGAAGCCCTGGTGCAGGACGGTCCCGACAAGCCCTTCCTCGGCCTGCACTTCGCCGATGCCCAGCGCGGCTGGGTCGTCGGTGCCTACGGTCTGGCCCTCGCCACCACCGACGGCGGCAAGACCTGGCAGTCCCTGGTGGGGCGCATCCCCAACCCCGGCGGCAAGCACCTCTACGCCGTGCGGGAGGAGGGCGGCCGCCTGCTGCTGGCCGGCGAGCAGGGCACCCTGATCCGCTCCGGCGACGGTGGTGCCAGCTTCCAGCGCCTCGTCACCCCCTATGCCGGCACCTTCTTCGGCGCCCTCGAAGTCGCCGATGGCGCGCTGCTGGCCTACGGGCTGCGCGGCAACGTGTGGCGCAGCGGCGATGCCGGCGCAACCTGGAACCGCATCGAGCTGGCCCAGGCGGTGACCCTCACCGCCGCCCTCCGGCTGGCCGATGGCGCGGTGCTGCTGGCCGACGAGAGCGGCCGTCTGCTGCGCGGCGACGCCGCCGCCAGCCGCTTCAGCGCGCTGGCCGGCGGACTGCCCACCGGCCTCACCAGCCTCGCCCTGGCCGCCGACGGCGCCCTGGTGGTGTCCGGCGCACGCGGCGTGAGCCGCGCCGATCCCGCCATCCTCGCCCCTGCTGTGGCCACTTCGGCCACCTCCAACGCGGAAGCCCAAAAATGAGTCACCCCCACGATCTGCCCGACGGCCTGGTGATCCGCAACCTGGCCGACTTCGACACCCGTTCCGGCACGCTGCCCGAACGCATCCTGTTCAACAACCGCCTCGTCATCGTCGTGCTGTGCGCGCTGGTCAGCCTGGTCCTCGCCTACCAGGCGCTGGGCCTGTCGCTGAACGCCGCCTTCGAGAAGATGATCCCGACGAAGCACCCCTACATCGTCAATTTCCTCGAGAACCGGGGCCAGCTGGCGGGCATGGGCAACAGCCTGCGCATCGCCGTGGAGGCGAAGCAGGGCGACATCTTCGACCCGGACTACCTGGACACGGTGAAGAAGATCTCCGACGAGCTCTTCCTCTACCCCGGTGTGGACCGCCCCTACATGAAGTCCCTGTGGGCGCCCTCGGTGCGCTGGACCGGCGTCACCGAGGACGGCCTGGACGGCGGCCCGGTGGTGCCCGACGACTACGACGGTTCGCCCGACAGCCTGGCCCAGGTGCGCCTCAACGTGGAACGCTCCGGCGAGATCGGCCAGCTGGTGGCGGCCAACTACAAGTCGAGCATCGTGCTGGTGCCGCTGCAGGACAAGGTGGCCGAGACCGGCGCGCGCATCGACTACCACGAACTGTCCCAGCGCATCGAAACCCTTCGTGCCAAGTACGAATCCGACAAGGTGGCGATCCACGTCACCGGCTTCGCCAAGGTGGTCGGCGACCTGATCGAAGGCCTGCAGCAGGTGCTGCTGTTCTTCGCCGCCGCCATCGCCATCTGTACCGCGGTGTTGTTCTGGTACACCCGCTGCATCCGCAGCACCCTGCTGGTGGTGCTGTGCTCCATGATCGCCGTGGTGTGGCTGCTCGGCCTGCTGCCCACCCTCGGCTACGAACTGGACCCGTACTCGGTGCTGGTGCCCTTCCTGGTCTTCGCCATCGGCATGAGCCACGGCGCCCAGAAGATGAACGGCATCATGCAGGACATCGGGCGGGGCACCCACAAGCTGGTGGCGGCCCGCTACACCTTCCGCCGCCTGTTCCTGGCCGGCATGACGGCGCTGCTGGCCGACGCGGTGGGCTTCGCGGTGCTGATGGTGATCGACATCCAGGTGATCCAGGACCTGGCCGTCACCGCCAGCATCGGCGTGGCGGTGCTGATCTTCACCAACCTGGTGCTGCTGCCCATCCTGCTCTCCTACACCGGTGTCAGCCCCGAGGCGGCACGCCGCAGCCTGCGCGACGAGATCGCCGACGGTGCCGATGCGGGTCATGTGAAGCACCCGTTCTGGGCCTTCCTGGATCTGTTCACCCAGCGCAAGTGGGCCAGCGTGGCCGTGCTTGTCGGTACCGCCATGGGCATTGCCGGCCTGGTGGTGAGTTTCCAGCTCAAGATCGGCGACACCGACCCGGGCGCCCCGGAGCTGCGCCCCGACTCCCGCTACAACCGGGACAACGCCTTCGTGGTGGCCAACTACGCCGCCAGCAGCGACGTGTATGTGGTGATGGTCAAGACGCCTCAGTACGCCTGCGCCCACTACGACACCCTCACCACCGTGGATGCCCTGGAGCGCGAGCTGCAGCAGCTGCCCGGCGTGGAGGCCACCAGCTCCCTGGCCGGCCTGGCCAAGGTGGCCAATGCGGGCATGAACGAGGGCAGCCTCAAGTGGTTCGAGATTCCCCGTTCCCAGGACAACCTCAACGCCATCATCACCCGCGCGCCGCGTGAGATGTTCAACCAGAACTGCGACCTGCTCACGGTGTATGCCTACCTCAAGGACCACAAGGCCGACACCCTGAACAGTGTGGTGAGCACCGTGGAGGCCTTTGCCGCCCGCCACGGCAGCGATGAGCTGCGCATCCTCAACGCCGCTGGCAACGCCGGCATCGAGGCGGCCACCAACATCGTGGTGAAGAAGGCCAACGTGGAGATGCTCGGCCTGGTGTACCTGGCGGTGATCGTGCTCGCCTTCATCACCTTCCGCTCCTGGCGCGCGGTGATCTGCGCGGTGCTGCCGCTGATGCTCACCTCGGTGCTGTGCGAGGCCCTGATGGTGTGGCTCAACATCGGCGTCAAGGTGGCGACCCTGCCGGTGATCGCACTGGGCGTGGGGATCGGCGTGGATTACGCGCTGTACATCATGACCGTGACCCTGGCCCGTTTGAAGGGCGGGATGAGCCTCTCCGAGGCCTACTACAAGGCCCTCACCTTCACCGGCAAGGTGGTGGTGCTGACCGGCGTGACCCTCGGCATCGCCGTCGCCACCTGGGCCTGGTCGCCGATCAAGTTCCAGGCTGACATGGGCATCCTGCTGGCCTTCATGTTCATCTGGAACATGCTCGGCGCCCTGATCCTGCTGCCCGCCCTGGGGCACTTCCTGCTCAAGCCCCGCTAATCACGTGGGGGCGGCTGAAGCCGCCCCTACACCCTCCCATTCACCGGGCCCGCGGACTTCGACCCCGCATCCATCTGTTGTAGGGGCGGCTTCAGCCGCCCACGGACCTTGAATCAGGGCGTGCCGTTGATCGGCGTCCGCGGGCGGCTGAAGCCGCCCCTGCATCCCCCATTCACCGAGGAGCTTCGCCGCATGTACTCGCACCTGCTCGTACCCCTGGACGGCTCGGCGCTGTCCATTGGCCTGGTTACCCAGGCCGTTGATTTCGCCCGCAGCCTGGGCGCCCGCATCACCTTCTTCACCGCCCGGGAAGACCTGGGCGCCAGCGGCGACGGCGCCCTGCTGCGCAGCCTCGAGCCGCAGGACTATCTGGAAGCCGCCGCCGGTGACGCCCGTGCCATTCTGGCCAAGGGCGTGGCTGCGGCGGGGGCCTTCGGCATCCCCTGCGAGGCGGTGGTGCGCACCGGCCCGCGCCCCTACGAGCTGATCCTCGATGTGGCTGCCGAGCGCGGCTGCGACCTGATCTTCATGGCCTCCCACGGCCGCAAGGGCCTCAAGGCCCTGGTGGTCGGCTCGCAGACCCACAAGGTACTGGCCCACAGCACCCTGCCGGTTCTGGTGGCGAGCGTCGAGTCCAACACCGCCGGCAGCGCCGCCGACGCGGCCATCGCCATCATCAAGGACGAGCACCGGGCCATCGCCGCGGTGATCCGCGGCCTGCGCGACGCCGCCACCCAGCTGCGCGGGCAGGGCGCGGTGCCGGACCTGGACTTCATCAGCCAGATGGTCGGCTACCTCCAGGCCTTCCCGGAGGCGCTGCACCATCCCAAGGAGGAGCAGTTCCTGTTCGCCCGCCTGGTCCTCCGCCATGCGGAGTCCGCCACCCTCATCGCCCAGCTGCATGACGAGCACCGGGAAGGCGGCGCGCAGATCCAGGTGATCGAAGCCCGCCTCGCCGCGGCCCGCCACGACCCCGGCCGCCACGACCCCGGCCGCCACGGCGAACTGGCCGCCGCCCTCGAAGCCTTCGCCGAAGCCCAGTGGCGCCACCTGAGCTGCGAAGAGAAGCTCATCCTCCCCGCCGCCCGCCAGCACCTGGACGACGCCGACTGGCAAGCCATCGCCGACGCCTTCCGCCAGAACGCCAGCGTACGCATCGGCGGCGAACAGGACGAAGCCTTCAAGCGCCTGTTCGTCAGATTGATGAACACCGCCCCCGCCTGAGCCGATGCAGGGGCGGATTCATCCGCTCGCGGGCGTTGATCGAGGGCGGTGCGCTGTAGGGGCGGCTTCAGCCGCCCGCGGACCCCGATCGACGGCATGCCCTGATTCAAGGTCCGTGGGCGGCTGAAGCCGCCCCTACAGTCCCTACCCTCAAGGGCGCTGGGCAGGGTTAAAGTACGCGTCCACTCCGGCCCGCAGAGGCCGGAGGCTGAATAGAACGTAGAACGGGGACACGATGGCCGCCGAGCAGAAGCTCATAGAACAGTTCAACCTGCGCTCGCGATTGCGCTTCAATGTGGATGAGGGGCAGATCTGGCTCGACGAGAACCGCATGCTGCTGCTGCATGCGCGGGCCATGGGGGCGCTGCGCCGCGAGCTGTTCGACTCCCTCGGTGCGGAGCGGGCCAAGGGGCTGCTGATCCGCATGGGCTTCGCTTCCGGCCAGCAGGACGCCGAGCTGGCCAAGAAGCTGCTGGGGGCCGGCGACCCCTACGACGTGTTCCGCATCGGGCCCGAGCTTCATGCCTTCGAGGGCCTGGTCAAGGCCACCATCGTCAAGTCCGACCTGGACTGGGAGCGTGGGAGCTTTGCCGGCGAGGTGGACTGGCACAACTCCTGGGAGGCCGACTCTCACCTGCAGCTCTTCGGCATCGGTGAGGACCCGGCCTGCTGGAGCATCGTCGGCTACGCCTCGGGCTACGTCACCCAGTTCTTCAACCGTCCGGTGATCTTCAAGGAGACCAGCTGCACGGCCTGCGGCGACGCCCACTGCCACATTGTCGGCAAGCCCCTCGAGGCCTGGGGCAAGGACCCCTACCTGGATTATTTCAAGCCCGACGACCTGCAGGGCCAGCTCGACGAGATGCGCGAGGAACTGCGCCGCCTGCGCCGCAGCCTGGGCGCCGAATGCAGCACGGGCAACCTGATCGGCGCCTCGCCGGGCTTCCGCAGCGCCTTCGAACTGATCGGCAAGGCCGCCGCCAGCCCCATCACGGTGCTGCTGCTGGGCGAGACCGGCGTCGGCAAGGAGATGTTCGCGCGCTGGATCCACGACCACGGCGACCGCAGCGGGCAGCCCTTCATCGCCGTCAACTGCGCGGCGATCCCCCACGACCTGCTCGAATCGGAACTGTTCGGCGTGCAGAAGGGGGCCTACACCGGCGCCCAGCAATCCCGCGCCGGGCGTTTCGAGCGCGCCCACGGCGGCACGCTGTTCCTCGACGAGGTGGGCGATCTGCCCCTGGCCGCCCAGGTCAAGCTGCTGCGCGTGCTGCAGACCGGCGAGGTGGAGCGCCTCGGCGACGACCAGACCCGCAAGGTGGACGTACGCCTCGTCGCCGCCACCAACGTGGACCTGCAGGACGCCATCCGCGCCGGCCGCTTCCGCGCCGACCTGTACTACCGCCTGGCCACCTACCCGGTGGTGATCCCGCCCCTGCGCGAGCGCCGCAGCGACATCCCGCTGCTCGCCGCGGCCCTCGTCAAGAAGTACGAAACGCCGTACCACAAGCAGATCCAGGGCTTCAGCGACCGGGCCATGCAGGCCCTGATGGCCTACCCCTGGCCGGGCAATGTGCGCGAACTGCAGAACCTGGTGGAGCGGGGCGTCCTGCTCGCCCCCAACGACGGCCTCATCGAGATCGACCATCTCTTTGCCGGCGGAGCCCCCGCGCAAAGCCTCGGCGCCGAAGTCGACCGCGCCGGCCAGGTCGGCAATGCCGGCGACGCCACCCGCCAACGCCTCTACGAAGCCATCCTGCAGGACGGCTTCGACCTGGAAAAGCACGAAGCCCGGCTGCTCGAACTCGCCGTGCAGCGGGCCGGCGGCAACCTGACCCACGCCGCCAAACTGCTGGGCATTACCCGCCGCCAGCTAGCGTACCGCCTGAAACAGGGCAGCATGTAAGGGACATGCAGGGGCCATGTAGGGGCCATGTAGGGGCGGCTTCAGCCGCCCTCCCTACGCTGATCGCCCCCCGTCGGCAGCCGAAACCACCCTCACTCCACCCCCCAACGCCCGTCAATCTCCTTTTGAGAATGCGTCCATCTGGATTCGTCATGCCACACCCGGCGCAGAATCCCTATCATCTCCCTGTCCCTCACCCGCCGGCGGCGCGTCACGCCGGCAAGCCAGGAGAAGCTCTCATGCTGGACGCCATCCTCATCACCGTCGGCATCGTGGTCGCCGCCTGCTCGGTGTCGTACAAACTGCTGCTACTGATGTACCGGCCCACGCCGGAAGGGCGGACCCAAGTCTCCCCCACCGCAGACGCCACCGCCCCCCGCCGCACTTGACCCCAACACCAAGCCACGCCCGGCTATGTATGGGCCATGTAGGGGCGGCTTCAGCCGCCCAAAACCCAATTCACGCCCCCCGTGATTCAAATCCGCCACCCCAGCATCGAGATCCGACCACCCGGATCTCAAACCCCGCACACCAAAACTCAATCACGCACCCCCGGCACTCAAATCCGCCACCCCGGAACTGACATCCGCGCCCAAAGATTTGACATCCCGCCCCACAGATTCGAGATCCGTGCCCCCGAGATTCAAATCCAAGCCTCCAGAACACGAATCCGCCGCTGCGAGATCAAGCACACCGGCACCAGAACGCAAACACACCCCCGCGCATCATCTCCAACCCGCCTCGCCACGCCCCACCCAAGCCCCGGTATCGCACTACCACACTGGTAAATAGTGTTTCGTCAATGCTGATGTCTTGCAAATATGAATATGTAATTTTATTGTCGGCGCGTGCCTCGACGCACACCCACACCACATCAGGAGACAGCATGAACAACGTCAGCGAAAGCACCCAGGTATCCCCCAAGCAGGCCCTCAAGGACGTCGACTCTTACCTGGCCTTCACCGCACTCACCGATTACCGCTCCAACAACCCCGCCCACAGCCGCGACGCCGCCGACCTGGCCTACAAGACCCTGCGCGAAGCCGAACTCCACGCCATCACCACCCAAGCCGCCACCGACGCCGCCAGCGACGCCCTCGCCAAAGCCCGCCGCGACCTCCACGACGTGATCCTCGGCATCAAGAACGAAATCCGCGCCCTGTACGGACCGAACTCGGATCAGGTGGCTGCGCTGGGGCTGAAGAAGAAGAGCGAGAGGGCGAAGGTGGGGAAAGGGAAGAAAGGGGAGGGGGAGTGAGGTTGGGGTAGGTTGAGGAGCGCGGGCCCCGGTTGGGGCCTGCGGTGAGGAGGGGGAATGGAGCGGCCTGCGGGCCGCTTCTTTTCTTCGGAGTGGTAGGCGGAGTTGTTGCGTTTCTTTTGCGGGGGGCTGCCTGCCTGACTCAAGGCTATTGGTAATCGATGTTCTGGATTAATGGTGTGGAGGGTGAATGTCCAGTGATGTAGTTCACGTTACGCGGGTGGCATCCTTGGCTTCAGGTTTTCTGATTGTGTCCGATGATGTTTGTTATAAAGGGTGTATATAGAAGAAATAATGGAAGGTTGGACGGGAGTGGGAAGAAGGGAGGCGGCAATCAAGGAGAAGATGGTCAGCTAACGACAGCTTTCGGCCAGGAGCGGCCGGTCGATACCTGATCCAGATATCGGACAATCGGGCGCGACGGTATACTTTCGATCTACGTGCTACATGAATCGGATCATCCTGATATACCGTCGGCTACTGCTTTTCCTGTTGTGTTATTTTGCATTGAGCGTAGTTTGCGTTTTTGAACAAAAACTTGCCGGCCGTGTGATCCGGCACTCCGATGTTATGCGGCAGAACTGTCGCCAGAAAACAAAGTTAGACCTGCTATGCCCATAGTTCACTATCTCGCGTACGGCTCCAATCTCCATCCTTTGCGGCTTGCTGTGCGGGTTCCATCCGCCCGCGTCGTCGATGTCGTTGAAGTTCCTGGCTACTTGCTGGCCTTTCACAAGCGCAGCATCGACGGATCAGGGAAATGCCTCATCTACGTTAAGCAGGGAGAGCATCACAAGATATACGGCGTCCTCTATGAGTTTGACGACCGAGAGAAGGCAAACCTTGATGCACTTGAAGGCTGTGGCAAGGGTTATTGCGAGCAGCTCGTTCAACTTCAACTGAACGGCGAAACCTACACACCATACATGTACGTCGCTCAATCTACACACATTGACTCGAACCTCGTCCCCTATCACTGGTATAAGAACCTCGTTCTGGCTGGTGCCCGCTATCACGGCTTCCCTGCCGAATACATTGCGGCCATCGAAGCCACGCCCTCGAAGGTGGATACCGATGCCAAGCGAACTCAAGACAATGAAAATATGCTCAGGCAAATGGGGCAGGTCTAACATGGCGCTCAACCTCGCTCCCTTCGGTCGCTGCACTATAAAGCCGCGCAGCACCGGTTAGCTCTACGTTAGAGCCCAGAGTGTCGTCGCCTACCGAGAAATGGGAGAAGTTGCTGACTCCTGCAGTAATGCAGGAGAAATTGGTTTCCGCGTCGTTGTATATCGCCGCCTACGATCTTTTGAAGGAATCGATTGTCGGCCGCATCCGTTCTTTTTACATGGTCGGCTTCGACGAAAGCGGAGAGATCGTCGACGAGAAATACGAGAAGACCGTGGCTGCTCGAAGAAAGAGCATTCTTTACGCCTCCCTTGACTGGCTTCGAGAGAATGGAGTCATAAACGAGAGCGATTGCCAGGCGTTCGAGCGGATCCGGAAAACCAGAAATCTTCTGGCCCATGAACTTCTCGCCATTGTGACCGCCGACAAAGATTGCGATCATATTGAGAGATTCGAGGAGCTGGTTTTTCTGCTTAAAAAGATCGAGGTCTGGTGGGTGGTGAATGTCGAAATTCCTGTTAACTCCGATTTCGATGGACAGGAGATTGATGCAGAAGAAATTGTCCCTGGCCCGGTTCTCACTCTACAAATGATGCTTGAGGTCGCGTCCGGAAATGAAGAGCTTCTCAAACAGTATCGAACAAAGAGCAATGGGGCGTCTGGGCTCTAACCCGGAAGTCGAGCGGATCTGCGCAAAAAGCCGCGAAATCCGCGCACCTTCACGTTAGCCGGTAAGGAACGGGCATGTCCGAATACAAACTGACAGAAGAAATACTTAAGCGATCCCAATCCAAGGTTTGGGATATGGCCAAACTCGAATGGAAATTGAACGAGATTTACGAGGCAGATGAGCCCGAAACTTGCCTTTGCGGTCACTTTCCAATCATTGAAATTTGCATACTGAAAAACAAGCTAAACGCCCAGTTCGCAACAGTTGGTAACTGCTGCGTCAAGAAATTCATTGGCCTGCCATCCGATTTAATTTTCCAAGCGGTCAAACGCGTCCGTAAAGACAACCAGAAGTCCCTGAACGCTGAGGCGATACAACATGCCTACGAAAAAGGGTGGATCAACGAGTGGGAGTACAATTTCACGATTGACACCATGCGCAAAAGAAATCTCTCCGCCAAACAGCTACAAACACGCGTGAAGGTCAATGAAAAAATGTTGGCAAACATGAGGCGCAGCAATGTTCCCGGCTAACCCGGCAGTCACGAGGGACGGTGCAAATGCGTGCCGCTCCTTACTTCTACGTTGAACGACAGCTTTCCTCAAAGCTGAACGGCAACATCGGGTCGGGTGCTGTCCTTCGTTTCATCAGCCGGTTCGTATCAGGCAGCTGTCGGCCAGAAGCCGTCACTGACCACCCAATCCGGATAGCGGTCATCCGGGCGAGGCGGCATGCTACATACCTATGCGCCAGTTGGGGCGCATTAGCCCACTAATCTGTCGGCTGCTGCTATTACTGTCTTGTTATCTTGCTTTGAGCAAGGCTCCTTCATCTAAACAGTAACTTGCAGGAAAAGTTATCCGGCATTCCGTTGTTATGCAGCAGAACTGTCTGCCTCAAAACAAAGTTAGAGCTTATGCCATTACCTACATCCCAAGTCCGTCAAAATGTTGGCTCAGCCGCCGCGAGTGCTCGCGTTTGGTTTGAGGATCGCACCCTTCTAATTAGTCGCGAACAATTCGAAAAGAAGGGCGGGCTCGCTGATGAAGGTACCGGTAGCGTGTACGCGTACTTCGCCCCTGATGGAAAAGCTGTTTACATTGGCCAAACAGGACGCTCCGTCAAAGCTCGTCTTCATGACGAAACATCGGCACACAAAAATTCGTCATGGTGGCCTTTGTGGAAGAAGATGCGTTTTGTTCAACTTTCCGATGATATGGATCGGCTTGTTCTTGAATTCTTGTTGATCCTTGCTTATACCCCTGCAGCCAACAGCAAGCCCAAGGCTAAAAGCATTGACGACCTTCTTCCGCTCTAACAATTCTGTCGAGAGGGACGGCCCAAAGTTGCGCTTTGGGTTCCCTCCACCTGCGGCTCCGACCGCCCCTCAAACCAAACGCTAGGCCTCATGAGCGATATCTGGCTGGCACCCACGTTCACTGAAGAAGACCGTCGCATCGCGGCCTTGTTGCGCAACGAATCAGAGGATTGGACGCGGAAGTCCTTTGACGCAGCATTCGTACACCTTTCGTTTGCGCGAGAAGGAACGATGAGACGAACGGATCGGGCTGAAAAAGGCGAGGTAACGAAATATAAATTCAAGCCGGCGCAGGCCGGACAAAACCTGTCGCCCCTGAATAGGGCTTTTCTAAAGCGCTGTTAGACCTTAGGAGTGCACAGTTGGATACTGAAAAAAGATCGACTCTTTGTACTGAGCTTCGCAAGATGCACAAGGGCCTCCAATTGGTTGCAGGTCTAAATTTACTTTTTGTCTTAGCAATCATTGGCTCAGTGGGGTATTTCCTCTATACCGATTTTTATCTATCCCTGGATGAGCTAGACAAATTATCGAAGAACACCAATGCGATTGTTTTGTTTGTCAGCGCACGGTTCTTTGTAGTTATTTTTTCCTCTATCGTTTGCGCGCTACTAATTGGCATAATTCGCTACAACGTCTTATTATCCAACTACTGGCTTTCGAGAGCATTTGCACTCGAGTTAATGGAGAGCGATGAATCACTTTCCGCAAACGACTTGGTGAAGTTGCTCTCTCCAGAGAAGATTGAATTTCTTGGCTCCCACCATTCAATATCAAGCGAACTGGCGAGCCTTCTTAAGCCTGTAAAAGACATTTCAGAGCGGAATGATAAGATCTAACCCTACGCTCAACCCCGCGCCCTTCGGTCGCTGGACGCTGCGCGATATAGCCGCACAGCGTCAGTCAACTACACGTTAGAGATCCTGTTTCATGGATAGAAAAAAAGCCATCGAAGTTGCCGCCAAAATCATGGAGCTTCAATCAATCATGGTTGCATACGCAACTGATGGCCGCACTTCAGATCAACCTCGCGCATATCGTGATCTTTACGCCGAAGTGACAATCGACCTGGAACAGGAAAGGTACGCAAATCCTAATCCCCACAAATCGTTGGAAGCTTTCTACGCATTTTGCAAGCTACAGGAAATGAGAACCTACGCCAGTCGTCGGGTTTATGTCGAGGATATTTACGCCGACATCCTGCTGGATTTGAAGCGACTTCAAAAGAACGCCCCATCATCGAAAAACTGGGAAAAAGCGAATGAAGCACTTTCAGATGAACTAACCCCCGTTCGATCGCAGTGGCTTAAGGCGAAGAATTTCATTTATTCACCCACGCCGGACTTTGAAAACTCGATCAAAGAATCAATCAACGCAATTGAGTCTTGCTTGATGATTCTTCTGAACGAACCAAACGGCACCCTTGGGAGGATCGTCAAAAATGCTGGGCTCGATCCTGACATTGAACGCTTAGTCAGTCAGGCCTATGGCTACACAAGCAACAAAGACTTTGTGCGTCACGGCGGCACTACGGAGTCTAGCCTAACCAAAGCCGAGGCCGAATTCTTCCTCGATTTTTCTGCTGCCGCTATTGCTTACATTTCCGCGAAATTGAAGGGGCGCCGTAACCTCTAACAACTCCGTCGAGAGCTGCCCCCACGTCAAACGTCGGGCGCCAGGAGTCTGCACGTGACTTGAAACCAATAATAAATTACTAAAGCAATTACTGGCCTTACTCCCAGTAGTCGCTCGCCACGGCACCTCACGAGAGAAGATCATCAGTGCGGCCAGAGTTGCGAATGACTCAACAGGGGCATTCAAAAAAGAAGGTTATGTTTGGGTAGGGCTACTTGGTCTCCATTTCAACGATCAAGGCCAGTTCGTCAAGGCAATAACGCCGTCAGATCAGGAGAACCAATGACGCCCAACAAGCGCTTCGAGTGGGACGCTCCGCCAGCAAGCTATACGTTGAACGACAGCTTTCGTCAAAGCTCAACGGCGGCATTGGGTCGCTTGCTGACATTCAGAGCTACAGATCACTTTGAAGCGCGCGACTGACCGTCTCAAGGTCGGAAGCTATATTAAGCAGCACCTCCCCATCTCTCCCTTAGCCCTTCCGCGCTAGCATGAGCCCTCCCTCCGCTCCTGCTTCCCGCCACCCCCATGGACCTCAAAAACTTCGACCTCAACCTCCTCCTCGTCTTCGACCAGATGCTTAAGGAGCGGAAGGTCTCGGCCGTGGCGGAGACGCTGGGTGTCACCCAGCCGGCGATCAGCCGTTCCCTCAAGCGCCTGCGGCAGTTATTGGGTGATGAGTTGTTCTACCGTACCGCCAGCGGCATGGAGCCGACGTCGTATGCGCGGCATCTGGCGGAGCCGGTGGGGGAGGCGCTGGATGCCTTGCGGATGGCGATCAGTCGGGAGTTCGACTTTGATCCGCGGAGCAGCCGGCGCAGTTTCACCCTGCGCATGTCGGACATCGGGGAGATCTACATCCTGCCGCGCTTGTTGCGCTTTTTGAGCGTGGAGGCGCCGGGGGTGGGGATCAACATCGTGCGGGATGGGGGCGAGCGGCTCAAGAGCGAGATGGAGGCGGGGCGGATCGATCTGGCGATCGGTTTGATCGATGGGCTGGAGACGGGTTTCTTCAGCCGGCAGGTGTTCAAGCAGGGTTATGTGTGCGTGTTCCGGCCCGATCATCCGCTGGCGGGGCGGCCGATGACGCTGGATGACTTTGTGGCGGCGGAGCATGCGGTGGTGACGGCGGCGGGCACGGGGCATGCGCGTATCGACGAGTTGATCGAGAAGCAGGGCATCCAGCGCAAGGTGAAGCTGCGGGTGCCGAGCTATGCGAGCCTGGAGCATCTGTTGCGGGCCACCGATCTGGTGGCGACGGTGCCGGAGGCGCTGGTGCAGCCCAACATTCATCCGCTGGCGCTGGCTTATTCGAAGCATCCGGTGAGCCTGCCGCGCCTGTCCATCGATGCGTTCTGGCATGCGCGTTTCCATCGCGACCCGGCCAACCGCTGGTTGCGCAACGTGATTGCGGTGCAGTGTGCCTTGCCGAGCATCCAGGCGTTGGAATGAAGCCTTTGCTGTTCTGAGTGTTATCCACGCTGCTCGTGAGTATGACTCACGGTAATAGTGGCTATTACCCTTGGTGCATTGAGCGGAAAAATCTCGAGATATAAGCTTCTTCTTACGGATTCAACCCACAGAGAAGGAGCTCTCATGAGCCGAGGAGACATGAAGATCGCCATCGTCGGTGCCGGCATCGGCGGCCTGACGCTGGCCCTGGCCCTGCGCGAACACGGCATCGCGGTGGAGCTTTACGAGCAGACGACCGAGCTGCGCGAGGTGGGCGCGGCGGTGGCCTTGTCGGCCAATGCCACCCGCTTCTACGATCGCATCGGCCTGCGCAGCCAGTTTGATGAGGTGTGCTACGCCATCTCCACCCTGATCTACCGGGACGGCCGCGACGGGCGGGTGATCGGCCGGCACAGCGGCGAGCCGACCTACGAGGATCAGTTTGGCGCCTGCTACTGGGGTATCCACCGGGCCGATCTGCAGGCGGTGTTGTCGAAGGCGGTGGGCATGGAGCACATCCACCTGAGCAAGCGCCTCACCGACCTGAAGGATTCGGGCAAGGAAGTGGTGCTGGAGTTTGAAGATGGCACTTCGGCCCGCGCCGATCTGGTGATCGGAGCCGACGGGGCCAAGTCCCTGGTGCGGCGCTGGATGCTGGGCTACGACGATGCGCTGTATTCCGGGTGTTCGGGCTTCCGCGGCATCGTGGCGCCGGAGCTGCTGGATCAGCTGCCCGACCCGGATGCGATCCAGTTCTGGATGGGGCCGGGCGGCCACCTGCTGCATTACCCCATCGGCAAGGGCGATCACAACTTTCTGCTGGTGGAGCGCAATCCGTCGCCGTGGCCGGTGCGGGAGTGGGTCACCGGGGCGGAGCAGGGCGACCAGCTCAAGCGGTTTGCCGACTGGCATCCGGCGGTGGTGCAGATGATCTCGGCGGTGCCCACCAGCCAGCGCTGGGCCTTGTTCCACCGTCCGCCGCTGGGCCGCTGGACGCGCGGTCGGGTGAGCCTGCTGGGCGATGCGGCCCATGCGCTGGTGCCGCACCACGGCCAGGGTGCCAACCAGTCCATCGAAGACGCGGTGGTGCTGGCCGCCAAGCTGGCCGAGTTCGGCCCGGGGGCCTTTGCCGAAGGCCTGGAGGCTTACGAGCGCTTGCGCCGTGGCCGTACCCGCAAGGTGCAGTTTGCGTCGATCTCCACCGCCGACGTGCTGCACCTGCCGGATGGCCCGGCCGCGGATGCGCGCAACGCGCGCCTCGGCAGCCGTGAGGGGATGATGCATCACCTGGGCTGGATCCACGACTTCGACCCGGCCACCCAGGTGCCGAGCGAACGCCAGGGTGGCACCTGGCTGTAGATCGGGTGGGGCCTCAGGCAGGGAGCTTGGCGTATTCTCCCTGCCTGCCCGATATCCACTTTCGATCGTCAAGGAAAATCATGAACGTCCTGCCCCAGCTCCCGCCCCTGGTTGAAGACCTGAGCCTGGCCTATCGCCTGCGCCCTGCCGAGGGCGAGCCCGCCGGGCTTGTGCTGCTGCTGCACGGGGTGGGCAGCAACGAGGCTTCGCTGGCGGGGCTGGCGGCCCTGCTGCCGGCCTCCCTGAGCGTGGCCCTGGTGCGCTCGCCGATCCCCATGGGGCCGGCGTCCTTCAGCGCCTTCGCGGTGAATTTCACGGCCAGCGGTCCGGTGATCGACGCGGATGCGGCGGAGGCGAGCCGGGTCCGCCTGCTGGCCTTCATCGCCGAGCTGCAGGCGCGGACCGGGATCTCCCCGCGTAGCACGGTGGTGGCAGGCTTCAGCCAGGGCGGCATCATGTCGGCCGGCGCAGCCCTGACCCGGCCGCAGGCGGTGCGTGGCTTCGCCATCCTGTCGGGGCGCATCCTGCCGGAGATCAGCCCGGCCCTGGCGTCCGCCGAGGCGCTGGCGCAGCTGGACGGCCTGATCCTGCATGGCAGCCTCGACGAGCGCCTGCCGGTGAGCTGGGCCGATCGCAGCCATGCCTGGCTGAAGGAGCTGGGGGTGCGCTTCGAGGATAGGCGCTACCCGGCCGGCCATGAGGTGACGCCGCAGATCGCCCGGGATTTCGTGGCATGGACCACGGCGCTGCTGGGCGCCTGATGCCGTTTACCGGCGGCGGGGGCTGCCGGCGGCTTACTGGCGTCGCCCGCCGCGGTGTCCGGAGGGGCGTGCCCTACGGCGCCGCTCGGGCTTGAGGGGCGGCTTGCCGGTCATCGCCTGCACGGCGTCGTCCACGCTCCAGAACACCTCGGTGATCCCGTCCGGGCCGGTGACCAGGCCGGCGCGGGACAGCGTGTCGCGGACCCGGTCCTTCACCCGGGCCAGGGCCAGGCGTACCCCGGCGCGGCGCAGGCGCGCGGCGAATTCCGCCAGCGCCTCGGTGGCCGTCACGTCCAGATCGTCGCACACCTCCAGGCTGATCAGCACCGTGTGGGGCCGCGCCCGGGCGGTCCACCCGTCGAGCAGCTGGAAGATCTGTTCCGCATTGGCAAAGAACAGCGGCTCCTCGGCGCGCACGATCAGCACCTGGGGCTGACGGATCGCCTCCGGGTGGCGGCTGCAGTCCTGGTAGTCGCGGGTGCCCGGCAGCTGGCCGAGCTCCGCCACGAAGGGCTGGGCAAAGCGGCGGATGGCCAGCAGCAGCGAAGTGCCGACAGCCAGCAGCATGCCGAACAGCACCCCGAACACCACCACCCCGAATGCCGCCATCAGCGCCAGCCAGGCGTCGCCGCCCAGCCTGAGCCCATCCACCAGGGTGCGCGGCCACAGGTTGTGGGAGAGGATGCCGATCACGACTGCGGCCAGCACCGGCAGCGGCAGCAGGGCCAGCGCGTCCCGCGCCAGCCACAGCAGCACCCCCAGGCAGAGCGCCGCGGCGATGCCCGATACCTTGCTCATGCCGCCTGCCGCATAGTTGGCGGCCGCCGCCGAGAAGCCCGCGCCCACCGGCAGCCCCTGCAGGAGGCTGCTGGTGAGGTTGGCCAGCCCGAAGGCCAGCATCTCCCGGTTGGCGTCCAGCCGGTCGCCCACCGGCAGCGCCAGCGAACGCATGGCGCCCCAGGATTCGGCGAACAGGATCAGCAGCAGGGCCGGAGCGATTTCGGCGGCGCGCAGCCATTGATCGATGCGGATGTCCGGGAAGGAAGGGGTCAGGGCGTTCAACTCGATGGGGCCGACGTGGGCCACGCCGAGGGCCGCCAGGTTGCCGGTGGAGGCCAGGATCACGCCCATCCCGAGGACGATCAGCGACTGGGGGATGAACAGGTAGCGGCGCAGGCCGTGGTGCAGCCCCAGCCACAGCACCAGGGCGGCGCCGCCAAGCCCGAGGCTGGGCCCATGGAAACGGGGCAGGGCACCGATCAGGCCGGCCAGCACCTGGAGGGCCGTGCTGCCCTCCACCTGGACGCCGGCCAGGTGCGGAACCTGCCTGAGGATGATGGTGACCGCCAGCCCCCAGGCAAAGCCGCGCAGCACCGGCCGCGAGATGAAGCTGCCCAGAAAACCCCCACCCAGCAGGCCCGCCAGCAGGAACAGGGCCCCGGTGAGCAGCACCAGGGCGAAGCCCATCGCCGGGCCGCCGGCACCCACTGCAGACGCAAAGATGGCGGCGGCCGACGAGGTGGGGGCGACGATGGCGAAGCGGCTCGAGCCGACCAGCGGATACACCGCCAGGCCGACCAGGGCGGCCAGCAGGGCATGCACCGGCGGCACCCCGGCGATGGCGGCATAGGCCACCGCCTCGGGGAGCAGGATGCCGGCCACGCTCAGCCCGGCAAAGACGTCGCTGCGCAGGCTGGGGCGGGTGCGGGGATTGGCGGTGTCGAGCGGATAGGACGGCATGGGGGCGGACGCTGTCTGGACGAATGCGGCCTGCACGGCCATCGCCGTCGATTATGCGCCCGCGCCGGGGAATGCAGTATTACCGATCGCCCATCTGGCCGGGCTGGCTGTCCGGTGCCGTGCCGGCGGCGCCCGCCTGGCCCTTGAGCTCCCGCTTGCGCACCAGCATGATCGGCGCGCAGCGCCCCGCGTCGTGGTAGATGCCGACGCAGTCGAGGCACTGGAAGCAGCGATCGTAGCGGATCGCGCCGCTCTTCTCGATGGCGTCGTAGGCGCAGCGGTGGCGGCAGGTCTGGCAGGGCTGGCCACATTCCTTGCGGCGCGGCAGCCAGTCGAGGATGCGCAGCTTGCCACCCAGCACCATGGCGGCGCCCAGCGGGCACAGATAGCGGCAGAAGAACTTGTAGTACAGCCCACCCAGCACCAGCAGCCCCACGGCGTAGGCCACGAAGGGCGCGCTGCGGTCGAAGCCGACGGTGATGGCGGTCTTGAAGGGCTCGACCTCCACCCCCTTCTCGGCCCAGCCCGGCGCCACCGCGGCCAGGACCACCAGGGCCCCCAGGATCACGAAGCGCCCGCGGTCGAGCACCGCGCCGAGCTTTGCCGGCAGCTTCAGCTCCGGCAGGCGCAGGGCGCGGGCCAGCAGGGCCGCGAACTCCTGCAGCGCCCCGAAGGGGCACAGCCAGCCACAGAAGGTGCCGCGCCCCCAGGCCACGAAGCTGACCAGGGTGAAGCCGATGAGGAGCAGGCTCACCGGGTCGTACAGGAAGCTCTTGAGCCCGGCGCCGGCGACCAGCGACTTGACCGCCCCGGTGATCTGCACGATGGACAGCTGGCCCTGGGCATGCCAGCCCAGGTAGGCCAGGGTGAAGGCCAGGAAGCCGAGCCGGAACAGCTTCAGGCGGCCGGCCGACACGGACATCCAGCGCGGCCGGGCCAGCACCAGGCTGAGCAGCAGCAGGGCCGCGCTGATGATGCCCAGCTCGGTGGCCCGGTCCTGCCAGGCCAGCAGCCAGTCGGGCAAGGGGGCGGCGGGGCGGTGGAACAGCCCTTCCGGGGCCTGGTAGTCCAGGTGGGCGCTGCGCTGGGTGAGCACCGGCAGCATCGATCCCTTGGCCCGGGTGAAATTCAGTTCGAAGCGCAGCGGGCTGGCCGGGTCGACCCCGGACATGGGGGGCACGCGCAGCACCAGCGCGGCATTGAGGGGCGGGGCGCCCTCCGGCGGGTGGGGTGACAGGTCCAGGTCGCGCAGCTCGACCGGTGCGCCCCCCTGGCTGAAGGCCAGGCGGGCGGGCACGGTGCCCCGCGTGAAGCTGTCGTCGATGAAGGCGTCGCGGCCGGCGGAGGCCACCCACCAGGCGTGCTGCCCGGGTTCCAGGCGGCGCATCAGGTCGGCGTGGCCGGCATCGCCGAGGAGCGCCCGGCCGATGGTCGGGGCGTTGAGGTAGGCCACATACAGATCGATGTGGGTGTCGTCGGGGCGAGCCAGGGCTTCCGCATCCACCCCGGCACCCTCGCTGCCGGCGAAGCGCTGCTCCACGTCCGCGTTGCTGAGGTGCAGGCGGCCGATGGCGCCGGAGGCCAGCAGCTCGGCAAAGCTGCGCTTCTCGTAAACATCGCTGCGCACCTCGGCCAAAGGGCCTTTCTCGGCCGGGGCGGCGAAGCCCAGGCGGGCGCGGGCGACGGCCAGGGCCGAGGTGAGGACGGTCTGGTTGACGATGCGCACCGAGGCGGTGGCCTTGCTGACGCCGTCCAGCACCACCCGGTTGCCACCGGCGCCGCTGCGGGTGTTGCCGTACAGGCTGGAGACGGTGATCTCCTGCTTGAGGCTCTTGTTGGCGTACTGGGCCAGGAAGTCCCGCAGGGGGCCTTCACCCAGGCCGGAGAGGAAGACCGGCTCGTGCTGGCGGATCAGCTCCACGTCCATGAAGTTGCCCTTGCGGTCGATGCTGACCAGCAGGTTCATGGGGGTGCCCTCGAAGCCTGGTATGGGGGCGAGGTCGATGGATTCGAAGGCGTAGGCGACAGGCCCGGCCTCGGGCTCGAGTTCGCTGGTGATGGGCCAGGCGGGGATGTCGCGCAGCTTGTCGCCCACGTGCAGGGGCGGTTGGAAGCGTCGGGCCAGGTCGGCCTTGTCCAGGTCGCCGGCGCCGGCCGGGGTGGCCAGCGTGGCGAGGAGCAGGGCCGCACCCGCGGCGATGCCGCGCAGCAGGCTGCGGGCGGCGGCCACGGGGGCGCAGGCCATTACTTGGCTTCGAGCTGCTTCTTGAGGGCGTCGAGGCCGCTGGTGTAGATGCCGGTGATGGCCTTGGTGGCGCCAGCGTCATCGGCGCCTTCCGCGGCGATCTCATCCTTGCGGCGGAAGGTGGAGGACCATTCCACACGGCTGCCGCCCTTGGTGGCCTTCACCGCAAGGGTGGACACGTAATTGCTCACCGGCAGCGGCGACTCGATGATGCGGTACTTGAGGCTGCGGGCGCTGTCCTTGTGGGCCAGCAGTTCTTCCACCAGCTTGGCGCCGTCCTTGATGGTCACGGTGCGGATGGCGCCCTTGGTGTTGTTGCTGCCCTTGTCGATGGCGGTGCTGCCGACGGCCGGATGCCAGCCCAGGTTGTCGAAGTTGCGCACGGCTTCCCAGACCTTGGCGGGCGGTGCCGAGATGTCGATGTGTTCGGTGACCTTGAGTTCGGGGCGGGCAGCCAGGGCGGGGGTGGCGGCGGCCAGGGCGAGGCTGGCGAGGAGCAGGGCGGACTTGGGATTCAAGGGTGTCTCCAGTGGGTGGGGGTCAGACTTCTACGAGGCCTGAGCGGACAGCGGCCATGGCCAGTTCGGCCATGTTCTGGACGCCCAGTTTTTGCTTGATGTGGTACAGGTGGGTGCCCACCGTGTTGGGGCTCAGGTGGAAGCTGGCGGCCACTTCGGCCACCGAGCGGCCCTGAGCCAGCTGCAGGAAGACGTTGAACTCCTTGTCGGTGAGCGCCTCGGCAGGGTGTTCCGGGCGGTCTGCGCGCTTGAGGGCGGCGGCGATTTCCGGGTCCACGTAGCGCAGCCCGGCGGCCACCGCCTGCACGGCGCGCAGCAACTCGTCGGGGGGGCTGCGCTTGCACAGGTAGCCGGCGGCGCCGGCCTTGAGGGCCCGTTCGGCGGTGAGCGCGTCGGCATGGGCGGAGGCGATCAGGACCTTCTGCCCGGGCTTGCGGGCAAGGATACGCTCCAGCGCGGCCAGACCGCCGCAACCCGGCATGGAGAGGTCCATCACCAGGATGTCCGGGTCCAGGGTCTGCATCAGCTGCTGGGCGGCTTCGCCACTGTCGGCTTCGGCCAGCACGCGGGCGCCTGCGCCCTCCAGCAGCAGGCGGAAGCCCATGCGCACGATGGCGTGGTCGTCGGCGAGAACCAGGGTGGTGGGGGCGGCGTTGCTCGGGTTCATGGTGTCTCCGGGCGTTCAGGAAAGGGCAGGGCAGGCAGCGCCCGCCGCCATGCTCTCGGCGCTGGCGGCAGCAATGGCGCGTCCGCCGGGGGGGATCGGGAGGCGGGCGCGGATCCGCGTGCCGCCGCCCGGCGGGCTGCTGATCTCCAGGCTGCCCGCCAGGGCGCTGACCCGCTCGCGCATGCCGGCCAGGCCGAAGCCGGCCTGGCCGGGGGCCGGCAGGATGCCGCGGCCGTTGTCGCTCACCTCGATGGTCAGCATGGCGCCCTAGATCGGAAGAGCGTCGTGTAGGGAAAGAGTGTAGATCTCGGTCGGTGCCGGAACATTAAAAACAAAACACCTGG
>CALBTT010000170.1 GCA_937967645.1 uncultured Zoogloea sp. | reverse complement strand
TGGGGCCGGTGCCCAGGGCCCAGACGTTGCCGCCATCGGCGCTGGGGGTGTCGTTGGTGGCGACGGTGCCGGTCTTGGGCTGATCGTGATTGACCGTCACGACGTCATCACCGGCCACGGGCGCACCGAGGTTGGTGGGCGGCGCAACCGTGATCTGGACGGTGGCGGTGGAGGCATCGCCGTTGGCGTCGGTGATGGTGTAGGTGAAGCTGTCGGTGCCGGTGTAGCCGGTGTTCGGGGTGTAGGTGTAGTTGCCGTTGGGGTCGAGGGTGACGGTGCCGTGGGTGGGGCCGGTGCCCAGGGCCCAGACGTTGCCGCCATCGGCGCTGGGGGTGTCGTTACCAGCGACCGTGCCGGTCTTGGGTTGGTCTTGGGCGACCGTCACGAGGTCATCACTGGCGACAGGCGCATTGCCGCCCGGGGGCACGGAGGTCGGGCTGACATTGATGGTCACGGTGGTGCTGGCGGAGCCGCCCTGGCCGTCGGAGATGGTGTAGGTGACCTGGGCCTGTCCGCTGAAGCTGGGAGCTGGCGTGAAGGTGAGGCTGCCATCCGGATTGATGGACACGGTGCCGTTGCTCGGGTTGCTGACCGAGGCTGCGGTGACCCTGAGGGGGTCGCCATCCGGATCACTGTCGTTGCTCAGGACGGCGATGCTGACCGGCGTGCCTTGCTGGGTCGACGCGCCGTCGGGGTTGGCGACAGGGGGGTCGTTGACCGGTGTGACATTGATGGTCAGCGTGGACGAAGCGGTTTCTCCATTACCGTCAGAGACGGTGTAGACGATCGTCACGGGCCCGTTGTAGTTGGTGGCCGGAACAAAGGTGAGGCTGCCGTCGGGGTTGACGCTGACGGAACCGAACCGGGGGTCGACCGTGGCGCCGGTGACGGTGAGGCGATCGCCGTCCGGATCGAAGTCATTGCCGAGCACCGCGACGGTGATCGGGGTGTCTTCGGGCGTGGTGGCGTTGTCAGGGTTGGCCACCGGGGCGTCATTCACCGGGGTGACGTTCACCGAGACGGTGGTCGTGGCGGTGCCACCCTTGCCGTCCGAGACGGTGTAGGTGATCTCGGTCGTGCCGTTGTAGTTGGGCGCCGGGGTGTAGGTGAGGGTGCCGTCGGGGTTGACGCTCACGCTGCCCTTGGCCGGATCGACGGTGGCGGAGATGACCGTCAGCGGGTCGCCTTCGACATCGCGGTCGTTGTTGAGCACCGGGATGGTGACGGGGGTGTCTTCGGGCGTGGTGGCCGCATCCGGATTGGCGATCGGTGCGTCGTTGACCGGGGTGACCTGGATTGTCACCGTGGCACTGGAGGTGCCGCCCTTGCCGTCGGAGATCGTGTAGGTGACGGTATCGACGCCGTTGAAATCGGCCTTCGGCACGTAGGAGAGGGTGCCGTCGGGATTGATCGTGACCACGCCGTTCACCGCCTCGGCCGCAATCACGGTGAGCGGATCACCGTTGGGGTCGCGGTCGTTGGCCAGCACGTCCACGATGGAGGGTTGATCCTCGTCGATCGTGATGGTGTCGTCGGCCGCGACGGGCGGGAGATTGCCTTGCGTACCGGCGGGCAGGAAGTCGACGCCGCTGCCGCTGCTGGTGTAGTCGTAGCTGACCGGCGTGACGTCCTCGAGGACCCGCGCAAGTCGGATGAAGTCGTGGGTCTGGTCGCCCACCCCGCCTCCGGTGAGGCCGGCTGCGGGGTCTTCAAGGTTGTCGAAGGGGTCGGTGCCGCCATTGAGAGCCTGGATGACCCGCTCGGCTTCCGCGCCCAGGCTGCTGGCGATGACGTTCTCGCTGCGCTCGGCGGGGTTCGTGGCGAACAACTCGTCGTTCAGCAGGAGGGTCCGCTCCGGGCCGACGCTGAGCTTGGCGCCATTGGCCAGCTGCAGTTCGACGACGGCGCCGGCCTGGGTGACGATCTCCTGGCCTTCACCCACGGCATCGCCCGGCTTGATGGCGGTGAGCTTGCCGCTGGTGTCACGCAGGTAGGCTTCGCCCTGGACGAAGACTACGGTGCCCTTGGCAACGGCGTTGGCGGTGGCAGGCGAGGAGGGGGTGGCCATGGTGTGCTCCGGAAGTCGGCTTTTTAGATGAAGCCGACTTTACGGGCGGATGACCAGCCCAGCTATTGTCCACGTGGACAGGGGGCGTGACGGATGCCACGCCCAGCGGCTAACGGATGCCGTGTACCCGCAGGGCGAGCTGCAGGCGGTCTTCCACCCCGAGCTTTTCGAAGGCGGCCTTGAGGTGGGCCTTCACGGTGCGTTCGGTGATGCCCAGCGTGTCGGCGATCACCGCATTGCTCTCGCCGATGGCGGCATGGTGCGCCACCTCCCGCTCCCGGTCGGTCAGGCCGGTGGCCCAGTCGGCCAGGCCGGCACGTGGCAGGCGGCTATCCACCAGGCGCAGCAGCCGGGAGAGCAGGGCGCGCCCCACCCACAGCTCGCCGGAGGCGATGACCTCGAGCGCCTGGCGCAGGGTGGCCACCGGGCCATGGCTATGGCAGTAGCCGCTGGCGCCGGCCTTCATGACGGCCAGCCCCTCTTCCTCGGACGGGGCGGATGAGGTGGCAAGGATCAGCAGTCCCGGCGCCGAGCGCTTCCAGGCGGGCGACTCCCACAGCGGTGAGTCAGGACCGCCCAGGGCCAGGTCGGTGACGACCAGGCGATGACCGTCCCGTCGCCAGGCATCGAGCGCCTCGGCCTGCCGGCCATGCAGGATGCGATCAGCCAGGCCTTGCCAGCGCTCGGCAAGCAGATCGTCGGTGGTGAGTATCAGCAGGGTTTCCGGAGTGGTGCGCATGGAGAGGGGGTTCAACGTTCGGTGAGGGCGTTGGCCTTGGCCCGCAGGACAGGCTTCATCAGGTAGGCGAGCAGGGACTTCTTGCCGGTCAGGATGTCCACCTCGGCGACCATGCCCGGGATGATGGGCATCCGCGATTCACCGATGGTGCTCTGGGTGGTGCGCACCCGCACGATGTAGAAGGCATTGCCCTTGTCATCCGTGATGGTGTCCGCGCCGATGTGCTCGAGGGTGGCTTCGAGGCCGCCATACACCGAGAAGTCGTAGGCGGTGAATTTCACCAGGGCCTTCTGGCCGGGCCGCAGGAAGGCGATGTCCTTGGGCTGGACCTTGGCCTCGAGGAGCAGGGCATCGTCGCTCGGCACGATCTCGATGATTTCCTTGCCCGGCTGGACGACCCCGCCCACCGTGTTGGCGAACAGCTGCTTCACGGTACCGTTCATGGGGGCGCGGATCTCCGCCTGCTTGACCCTGTCGGCCAGGCCTTCGCTGCCCGCCGACAGGGCGGCGAGTTTGGCGTTGGTGTCCGAGAGCTCGCTGCGAGCCTGGTTGCGCATGTTGAGCTCGACCTCCTCGATCTTGCGCTGGGCTTCGCTGATGGCGGCCTGGATCCGCGGGATCTGGGCGCTGGCCGCATCGCGTTCGCCGCGGTAGCGCGCCACGTCGCGCTCGAGACGGAGCAGCTCGACCTCTGAGACGGCACCGGTCTTGGCCAGCGGGCGGGTCACCTCAAGCTCCTTGGCCGTGAGGGTGTAGCTCTGGGTGGCCTGCTCACGCTTGGCGGTCAGCTCGTTGAGCTCCTGGCGGCGCTGGGACAGCTGCTGCTGGGCCACGCCTACCGAGGCGTTGAGCTCCAGGCGTTTGTTCTCGTAGGCGCTGCGTTCCTGCTCGATCAGGTCGGGGGCCTCCTTGAGCAGCTCGGGCGGCGGCACGAAGGGCTTGCCGCTGGCCACAGCCGAGAGGCGTGCGGCCTTGGCCAGCAGGGCGATGTACTGGGCGCGGTTCTCGCGCAGGGAGGACACGAAGCGGGTCGGGTCCACCTTGAGCAGCAGCTGGCCGGTTTTGACCTGCTGCCCCTCCTTGACCAGGATCTCGGAGACGATGCCGCCGTCGAGGCTCTGCATCACCTGCACCTGGCGGGACGGGATGACCTTGCCTTCGCCGCGGGTGACTTCGTCGAGCTGCGCCAGGGCGGCCCATACCAGCAGGACCAGCATGGCCAGCACGGCGGTCCACACGGCGATGCGGCTGCCGCGCAGCTTTTGTTCGGCCATCGCCCACTCGGCGTCGGCCAGGTAGTCGGCATCGTCGTGGATCTCGCGCTTCTCGGCGCCGTCGAGGATCCGGTCGAAGGTGGTGGACGCCTTGCGATACACGGCATCGTAGAAGGGGCGGAAAACGCCGAAGAGGGATTTCAGGAGTGTCGTCATGGTGCTTACCCCGCCCGTCCGATACGGCCCTGTTGCAGGGCCTCCACCACCTGGGCCTTTGGGCCGTCGGCAACGATCTGCCCCTGGTCCAGCACGATCAGGCGGTCCACCAGGTCGAGCAGGGAGGTGCGATGGGTGACCAGGATGATCGTCTTGCCGACCGCGAAGCGCCGCAGGCGCTGCTTGAAGCCTTCCTCGCTCTGGTGGTCCATGCTGCTCGAGGGTTCGTCGAGGAGCAGCATGGGCGGGTCGTTGAGCATGGCGCGGGCGATCGCGACCGCCTGGCGCTGGCCGCCGGACAGGGATTCACCCCGTTCGCCGATGGGCATCTCGAAGCCCTGCGGGTGAGTGTCGGCAAACTCCCGCACGCCGGACAGCTCGGCCGCCGCCAGGATGGCGCTGTCGTCGGCGAAGGGCGCACCCATGGCAATGTTCTGCTTGAGGGTGCCGTAGAACAGGGTGACATCCTGTGGCACGAAGCCGATGGCCCGGCGCAGCTCGGCCGGGTCGATCTGGCGGGAGTCGATGCCGTCGATGAGGACCGCACCCTCGGTGGGTTGGTAGAGCCCCAGCACGAGTTTCTCGATGGTGGTCTTGCCGGAGCCGATACGTCCGATGATGCCGACCTTCTCGCCCGCCTTCAGACGGAAGCTGACCTTCCTGAGCACCGCCTGGTCGCGTCCTGGATAGCTGAAGCTGACGTCCTTGAACTCGATGTCGCCGCTGAAGGTGGGCCGGTGCACGAAGCTGGCGCCTTCGGGGCGCTCGACCGGCAGCTTCATGTGGGTATCCACGGAGGCCAGCGAGGTCCGTGCGTTCTGGTACTGCATCATCAGTCCGGCGACCTGACCGAGGGGGGCCATGGCGCGGCCGGACAGCATCGATGCGGCGATGATGCCGCCCATCGACATGTTGCCTTCGGACAGTTCATAGACGCCGACGATGATCACCGCGATGTTCACCAGTTGCTGCATCAGCTGGGCGAAATTGACCGTGCTGGCGGACAGCAGCTTGAGGCGGCCGCCGATCTGGGCGATGAACAGGGTGGCTCTTTCCCATTGGCGTTGGATCAGGCTCTCGGCGCCCAGGGTCTTGAGGGTTTCCAGACCGACCAGGCTTTCCACCAGGGTGGCGTTGCGCTGGGCACTGGCCCGGTAGGTGGTTTCGGTGAGCTCATGCATCTTGTCCTGGGCCACCAGGGTGAAGAACAGCACGATGATCATGCCGACCAGCGGCGGCAGCAGCAGCCAGGGTGAGATCCACACCATCACCAGCAGGAAGAGCAGTACGAAGGGCAGGTCGATGAGGGTCGTGACGGTGGCCGAGGCGATGAAGTCGCGCACCCCCTCGAAGGCCCTCAGGTTGGCGGCGAAGGAGCCCACCGAGGCCGGCCGGGCGTCCATGCGCAGGCCCAGCACGCGCTCCATGATGCGGGCCGACAGCTGGACATCGATGCGCTTGCCTGCGCTATCGACGATGTAGGCACGCAGGGTGCGCAGGGCGAAGTCGAAACCCAGCATCAGGATGGTGCCGATGGCCAGCACCCACAGCGTCTCGGTGGCGTGGTTGGGCACCACCCGGTCGTAGACCGTCATCGAGAACATCGGGATGGCCAGTGCGAACAGGTTGATGATCAGGGCCGCCATCAGGGTGTCGCGGTAGAGGCGCCAGTTCTCGAGCACCGTACCCCAGAACCAGTGGCTGGCACGGACGGCGCGGACTTCCGGGGCCCGGGCCTGGAAGCGGAAGCGGGGGCGTACGAAGCACACCAGTCCGGTGTACAGCTCGGCGATCTGCGCGGCGCTCAGCGTGTCCGACGATTCACCGGTTTCCGGGAAGCAGACCCGCACGCTGCCGTCTGCCAGGTGCTCGAGCAGGACGCAGGCCCGACGGTCGTGCAGCAGCAGGATGGCTGGCAGCAGGCCCGGCGCGATCGCGGTGAGGGGCTTGCGCACGATCCGCGCGGTCAGGCCGGCGCGGGCCGCCGCCCGAGGCAGCAGGGAGGGCGTCAGGCGGTTGTCCACCAGCGGCAGGCCGGCGCTCAGGGCTTCCGGCGTGAACGGATTGCCGTGCAGGCGCGTCAATGCGACCAGGGCATCGAGGAGCGGGTCCTCATGGGTGGCGGTCTCGCCAGGATGCCAGCGGTTGTCGGTGGGGCGTGCTTCTGCCGCCCGGGGCGCGGACGGGGGGGGAGTGGAGGCTTCGGTCATCGGCGTCTTGCTGTCATGAGGGGGCCTGGTCCGGCAGTGTGGTGTTGCCGGCTTTCATCCCGATGGCGATTGAGTAGGGGATAACGACCCCAAATTGGGCGTCTTTAGCCCGCTCGGTGACAGGGTCATTCAAATGACATCGTCCGGGCCAAGCAGGTTCAGACCCTGCTGCAGGCGTGCCCGTGCGCCCTTGCGGGTGAGCAGCTTGCGCTGGGCATCCGCGGGCAGGTCGGTGAGGCGGAGGAGGCCGCGATTGATGAGGACGTCGACGACGTCCTCGATGACGCGGATCAGGTCGGCGTCGAGGCGGGAGAATTCGTCCGGGCCGGTCAGGGAAGCGAGGTCCGGGTGGCCGGCCGGAAGGTGCTCTGGATGGTCGGGGCTGGCGTCGGCAAACAGGGCAACGACAGTGCCGTTGGAATCACGCTGGACGAAGGGCATGGGCTGGACTCGGTGTGGGGAGCAAGGGGCGCCCGGCGAGGGGCGCCCTCCGCTCAGGCCGCCGGAGTCTGCAGCTCCTTGGGCAGGGGAAAGGTCACCTTCTCGGGGACGCCATCGAGGGCCTTTACGGAAGCTGCGCCCATTTCCTTGAGGCGCGAAATGACGGAGTCAACCAGCACCTCGGGCGCGGAGGCCCCTGCCGTGACGCCGATTCGCTTCTTGCCTTCGATCCAGGCAGGGTCGATGGCGTCGGCATCGTCGATCAGGTAGGCCGGCACATCGAGCAACTCGGCCACCTCGCGCAGGCGATTGGAGTTGGAACTGTTCACCGATCCAACCACCAGCACCAGATCAGACCTGGGCGCCATGAACTTGACGGCGTCCTGGCGGTTCTGGGTGGCGTAGCAGATGTCGTCCTTCTTCGGCCCGACGATTGCGGGGAAGCGGGCGCGCAGGGCATTCACGATGGCTGCGGCATCGTCCACCGAGAGGGTGGTCTGGGTGACGTAGGCCAGCATCTCCGGGTTCTGAACCTGCAGGCCGGCCACGTCGGCGGCGCTCTCGACCAGATAGATGCCATCCCTGACCTGGCCCATGGTGCCCTCCACCTCGGGGTGGCCCTTGTGGCCGATCATGATCAGCTCGCGGCCCTGGTCACGCATGCGGGCCACTTCGAGGTGAACCTTGGTGACCAGCGGACAGGTGGCGTCGAAGACCCGCAGGCCACGGGCTTCGGCTTCAGTGCGCACGGTCTGGGAGACACCGTGGGCGCTGAAGATGACAGTGTTGCCGGCGGGGACGTCGGAGAGCTCTTCGATGAAGATGGCGCCCTTGGCGCGCAGGCCCTCGACCACGAAGCGGTTATGCACGACCTCATGGCGCACGTAGATGGGCGCACCGTAAAGCGCCAGGGCACGCTCGACGATCTCGATGGCGCGTTCTACGCCCGCGCAGAAACCGCGGGGATTGGCGAGCAGGACTTCCATGGCAGACCTCGTGGTGCGACTTAGTTGATGCCGATCACTTCGACTTCGAAGCGGATGGACTTGCCGGCGAGGGGGTGGTTGAAGTCGATCACCGCGTGGGTGTCGAGCACTTCACGGATCAGGCCGGGGTAGCGGGTACCGTCGGGGGCGGTGAACTCCATGATGACCATGGGTTCGACTTCCGCACCTTCGGGGAAGTCTTCGAGGCGGACTTTCTCGACCAGGTCGTCACGGTGCACGCCGAAGGCGTTTTCCGGTTCAAGCAGGAAGGTGTGATGCTCGCCCACGGTGATCCCGGCAAGGCAGCGCTCCAGGGTCGGGGCGATGTCGCCCTTGCCGAGCTGCATGGTGGCCGGCTGGGATTCGAAGGTGCTGATCAGCGGCTGGCCGTTGTCCAGCGAAATACGGTAGTGCAGGGTCAGCAGGCTGTCGGGCAGGACGATCTGGGTCATGAGAGTTTCTCTTGGGCGGAGGCGTGGCGATGTTCGCGCAACTGGGCGATGATCATCAGCACCACGCCGACGCTGATGGCGGAATCCGCCACGTTGAAGGCCGGCCAGCCGTAGCGGCCGATGTGGAAGTACAGGAAGTCGACCACCGCGCCGAAGACGAAGCGGTCGATGACATTGCCGATGGCGCCGCCGATGATCAGCGAAAAGGCCAGGGGCTGGAGCAACTCGTGCTGATGCCGGGCCAGCAGGCGCAGCAGCCAGCCGCAGATGCCCGCCGCCAGCGCCACGAAGAACCAGCGCTGCCAGCCGCCCTGGTCGGCCAGGAAGCTGAAGGCCGCGCCAGGGTTGAAGGCCAGCACCAGATCGAAGAAGTCGGTGACGCGGATCACCTCTCCATTGCGCAGGGCGCCGCGGACGAGGTGTTTGGTCCACTGGTCCACCAGCACGACGATGGCGGACAGTCCGATCCAGTTACCGAGGCGTAGCTTCAAGGGCAGGGCTCCTGACAATGGGGTTGACTCAAGCGGCGCTGCGGGCTTCGCCGGCGCCGTGGAGGTTGGACGTGCAGCGGCCACAAAGTTCCGGATGCGCTGCGTCATGCCCCACATCTTCACGGTAATGCCAGCAGCGGTCGCACTTGGCATGGACCGACGGGGTGACGATGATGGCCTCGGCACTTTCATCGGCGACCTTGCTGAGGGTGGTCTTCGAGCAGATCAGCACGAAGCGCAGGTCGTCACCGAGGCTGGCGAGCAGGTCGAACTTGCTGCCGGTCGCGCGGATCTCGACCTCGGCCTGCAGGGACGAGCCCACCTGACCGGCGGTACGCACGGCTTCGATCTCCTTTTGCACGTCGGCACGCAGGGTGCGCAGGGCTGCCCACTTGTCGAGCAGGGCCTCCTCGCCGTCCTGGGCGGGCAGCTCGTGGAAGGTATGCAGCATCACGCTGTCTTCCGCGTCCTTGCTGAGCAGCTGCCAGATTTCTTCGGCAGTGAAGGAGAGGATCGGAGCCATCAGCTTCACGACGGTCTGCAGGATGTGCCAGAGGGCGCTCTGCGCTGCGCGGCGGGCCGGGGAGTTGGCCTGGGTGGTGTAGAGGCGGTCCTTCAGGATGTCCAGATACACCGCGCCGAGGTCTTCGGAGGCGAAGTTCTGCAGGGCCTGCACGATGCGGTGGAACTCGAAGCGCTCGTAGTCAGCCCTGGCCTGGTCCTGCAGCTTGCGGGTCAGCGCCAGCGCGTAGCGGTCGATCTCCAGCCATTGGTCGGCCGGCAGCATGTCGCTGGCCGGGTTGAAGTCGGCGGTGTTGGCGAGCAGGAAGCGCAGGGTGTTGCGCAGGCGGCGATACACCTCGACCACCCGGTCGAGGATCTCCTTGGAGATGGACAGCTCACCCGAGTAGTCGGTGGAGGCGACCCACAGGCGCAGGATCTCGGCGCCCAGCTTGCCGGTGACTTCCTGGGGCACCACGACGTTGCCAAGGGACTTGCTCATCTTGCGGCCGGTGCCGTCCACTGCGAAGCCGTGGGTCAGCAGGCCCTTGTAGGGGGGGTGGCCGTCGATGGCGCAGCCGGTCAGCAGCGACGAGTGGAACCAGCCGCGGTGCTGGTCGGAGCCTTCCAGGTAGAGGTCGGCGCGCGGGCCGTCGGCGTGGCCGTCGGGGTGCGAGCCGCGCAGCACGTGCCAGTGGGTGGTGCCGGAGTCGAACCAGACATCCAGGGTGTCGCTGATCTTCTCGTATTGGCCGGCTTCGTCGCCGAGCAGCTCGGCCGGGTTGAGCTTGAACCAGGCTTCGATGCCTTCCTGCTCGATGCGCAGGGCGACCTGCTCCATCAGCTCGACGGTGCGCGGGTGCAGCTCACCGCTTTCCTTGTGCAGGAAGAAGGGGATCGGCACGCCCCAGTTGCGCTGGCGCGAGATGCACCAGTCGGGCCGGTTGGCGATCATGGCGTGCAGGCGGGCCTGACCCCAGGCGGGGAAGAAGCGGGTGCTCTCCACGCCGCCAAGGGCGAGCTCGCGCAGGCTGGGGCCGCCATTGGGCTTGAGGTCCATGCCGACGAACCACTGGGCGGTGGCCCGGTAGATCAGCGGCGTCTTGTGGCGCCAGCAGTGCATGTAGCTGTGGCTGATCTTCTCGTGGGAGAACAGCGCACCGACTTCCTGGAGCTTGTCGACGATGACCGGATTGGCCTTCCAGATGTGCAGGCCGCCGAAGAAGGGCAGGGATTCGGCATAGACACCGTTGCTCTGCACCGGGCTCAGGATGTCGTCGTTGGTGAAGCCGTTGGCCTTGCAGGAGTTGAAGTCGTCCACGCCGTAGGCGGGGGCCGAGTGGACGATGCCGGTACCGGCGTCGAGACCCACGTAGTCGGCCACGAAGACCGGCGACAGGCGATCGTAGAAGGGGTGGCGGAAGCTGATGTGGCCCAGCTTGCCGCCGTTGGTGCGGGCGACGATCGCGCCTTCCAGGCCGAAGCGCTTGAGGCTGGACTCGACCAGCTCGGCCATCAACACGAGCAGGCCGCGGGGCGTGTCCACCAGGGCGTATTCATGCTCGGGGTGGACGTTGAGGGCCTGGTTGGCGGGGATGGTCCACGGGGTGGTGGTCCAGATCACCGCATAGGCATCCTTGCCGGCGGGCAGGGCCTGCAGGTCGAAGGCGGCCGCGAGTTTGGCGGGTTCTGCGCAAACAAAGCCCACGTCGATCGCCGGGCTCTGCTTGTCCTGGTACTCGACCTCGGCTTCGGCCAGGGCGGAGCCACAGTCGAAGCACCAGTTGACCGGCTTGAGGCCCTTGAAGACCCAGCCGCGCTTGACCATCTCGGCCAGGGCGCGGACTTCGCCGGCTTCGTTGCCGAAGTCCATGGTGCGGTAGGGCTTGTCCCAGTCGCCCAGCACGCCCAGGCGGATGAAGTCCTTCTTCTGCTCCTCGATCTGTTCGGCAGCGTAGGCGCGGCTCAGCTCGCGCACCTTGTCGGCGGGCAGGCCCTTGCCGTGGGTGACCTCGATCTTGTGCTCGATGGGCAGGCCGTGGCAGTCCCAGCCGGGCACGTAGGGTGCGTCGAAGCCGGCCATGGTCTTGGAGCGGACGATGATGTCCTTGAGGATCTTGTTCAGCGCGTGACCGATGTGGATGCTGCCGTTGGCGTAGGGGGGGCCGTCATGCAGCACGAACTTGGGGCGCCCGGCGGAGGCCTTGCGGATCTTCTGGTAGAGCTTGCGCTGCTGCCAGTCGGCGATCCAGCCCGGTTCGCGCTTGGCGAGGTCGCCCCGCATGGGGAAGGGGGTGTCGGGCAGGTTGAGATCGGTACGCTTCTGGGACATGGTGGGTCTGGGCTGTGAATTCAGAGGGGATTCTGGGCGAAATAGGCCCGGGCCTGCTCGGCATCCCGGGCGATCTGGGCGGTCAGGGCCTCGAGGCTGTCATAGCGTTCCTCGTCGCGTTGCTTGACGAGGAAGTTGACCTTGAGGTGCGCGTCGTAGCAGTCCTGGTTCCAGTCGAAGAGGTGCACTTCGAGGGTCGGGCGGCCCGCGTCGTTGATGGTTGGGCGCACGCCCACGCTGGCCACGCCGGGCCAAGGCTTGTCGGCCAGGCCTTCCACGCTGACGGTGTAGATGCCCATCAGCGGCGGGCTGCGGTGCTTGAGCTGGATGTTGGCGGTGGGAAAGCCGATGGTGCGGCCGATCTTGTCGCCGTGCATGACCCGGCCCCGGATGCTGTAGGGGCGTCCGAGCAGGCGGGCGGCATGGGGCATGTCGCCTTCTGCCAGGGCGGCGCGCACGGCCGAGCTCGAGACGCGTTCGCCTTCGTGGGCGAGGGTTTCCATCGATTCCACGGTGAAGCCGGCCTCGCGGCCTGCCGCCTGGAGCATCGCGAAGTTGCCCTTGCGTCCCTTGCCGAAGCAGAAGTCGTCGCCGATCATCAGGTGGCGCACGCACAGGCCGCGGATCAGGATGTCCTCGACGAACTCCTCGGCGGTCAGGGCGGCAAAGCGCGAATTGAAGCGCCCGATGTAGAGACGGTCGACGCCCTGGTCGGCCAGCAGCTGGATCTTCTCGCGCAGCGAGGTCAGCCGGCGTGGGCGGTTCTCATGGGCGAAATACTCTCTCGGGTGGGGCTCGAAGGTGAGTACGGCGGAGGGAAGGCCGGTGGCCCTGGACAGGGCGACGAGCTTCGCCAGCAATGCCTGATGGCCGCGATGCACACCATCGAAGTTGCCGATGGTGAGCACGCAGCCATGGGCGCTGTGCTCGGGAACTCCACGGAAAACCTGCATGGACGGACGCGGGGGAAAAGGCGCGATTATAGCGGCAAGGGCGGGTCCGCACAGCAGCCCGCCCTTACAAAGGCCTTACCCGGACGACTATTTTCTAGTCGGCGAGGCCGTTGCCCTGGCCTGCACGCTCCCGGTGGAAGCGCGCCACGTAGTCGGACAGCGTGCCGCCGGCGATGGCGTCGCGCAGCTCGCGCATGAGTTGCTGGTAGTAGTGCAGGTTGTGGATGGTGGCCAGGCGGGCCCCCAGGATCTCGTTGAGGCGGTTGAGGTGGTGCAGGTAGCCCCGCGAGAAGTTGCGGCAGGTGTAGCAGTCGCAGGATTCGTCGAGGGGCCGGGTGTCGGCCTTGTGGCGGGCGTTGCGGATCTTGATGTCGCCGTGGCGGGTGAACAGCCAGCCGTTGCGGGCGTTGCGGGTCGGCATCACGCAGTCGAACATGTCGATGCCGGCCTGCACCGAGAAGACGATGTCTTCGGGGGTGCCGACGCCCATCAGGTAGCGCGGCTTGTCCTTGGGCAGGCGCGGCGCGGTGTGGTGCAGGATGCGCTGCATGTCGTCCTTGGGTTCGCCCACCGACAGGCCGCCGATGGCGTAGCCGTGGAAGCCGATCTCCTCCAGCCCGGCCAGGGATTCGTCCCGCAGGTTTTCGTACATGCCGCCCTGGACGATGCCGAACAGGGCGTTGTTGTTCTCCAGGCGGTCGAACTCGTCGCGGGAGCGTCGCGCCCAGCGCTGCGACAGGCGCATGGAGTCGGCGGCCTCAGTGACGGTGGCGGGGTAGGGCGTGCACTCATCGAAGATCATCACCACGTCGGAGTTGAGCACCTTCTGGATGCGCATGGACTCTTCCGGCGTGAGGAAGAGCTTGTCGCCATTCACCGGAGAGGAGAAGCGCACGCCTTCCTCGGTGATCTTGCGCAGGGCGCCCAGGGAGAACACCTGGAAACCGCCGGAATCGGTGAGGATGGGGCCGTCCCAGGCCATGAACTGGTGCAGACCGCCAAAGGCTTCGATCACTTCCAGGCCCGGGCGCAGCCACAGGTGGAAGGTATTGCCCAGGCAGATGTGGGCGCCGATGTCGCGCAGATCCTGAGGGGAGATGCCTTTGACCGTGCCGTAGGTGCCCACCGGCATGAAGGCCGGCGTCTCCACGGTGCCGTGGTTGAGGGTCAGGCGGCCGCGGCGGGCGGCGCCGTCGGTGGCGAGAAGTTCGTATTTCATTGGGGATCCCGGGTCAGGAACATGGCGTCGCCGTAGCTGAAGAAGCGGTAGCGCTGGGCGACGGCATGGGCGTAGGCGCGGCGGATGGTGTCCATGCCGGCAAAGGCGGAGACCAGCATCAGCAGGGTGGATTTGGGAAGGTGGAAGTTGGTGATCAGGCCGTCCGCCACCTGGAAGCGGTAGCCCGGCAGGATGAACAGATCGCTCTCCGACTCGCCGGCCTGCAGGGTGCCGCTCTGGGCGGCGGATTCGAGGGCACGCATGCTGGTGGTGCCGACGCAGATGACACGGTGGCCGGCCGTCTTGGTCGCGGCAATGGCGTCGACGGTGGCGGGCGGTACGAAGTAGGCCTCGGTGTGCATGCGGTGCTCGGAGAGGTCGTGCACGCGCACCGGCTGGAAGGTTCCGGCGCCCACGTTGAGCGTCACATAGGCCGTGTTGACGCCTTGTTCCGCCAGGCGCGCCAGCAGCGGCTCGTCGAAGTGCAGGCCGGCGGTGGGCGCGGCGACCGAGCCCGGGTTGCGGGCGTACACGGTCTGATAGCGGGATTCGTCGGTGTCGCCAGCAGCGCGCTCGATGTAGGGCGGCAGGGGCAGCCGGCCATGGCGTTCGAGCAGGGCGATGAGCTCGTCGGTGGCGGGGAAGCGCAGGTGGAAGAATTCGCCGGCGCGGCCCAGCACCTCCACGTCGAGGGCACCTTCCAGGTGCAGGCGGGTGCCGGGCTTGGGCGACTTGCTGGCGCGGATCTGGGCCAGGGCTTCATGGGCGCCGAGGGGGCGCTCGATCATCACCTCCACCTGTCCGCCGGTGTCCTTGGTGCCGAACAGGCGGGCATGGATGACCCGGGTGTCGTTGAAGACCAGCAGGTCGCCGGGGGCGAGGAGGCTCGGCAGGTCGGTGAAGCGGAGGTCTGCCGGCGTGGGTTGTACGCGTAGCAGGCGGCTGTCGCTGCGGCCGGCGAGGGGCGCCTGGGCGATCAGGTCGTCGGGCAGCGGGTAATCGAAATCGTCGAGGGTCCAGGCCATGAGTTGATGCTGTGCGGGGTTTCGTAGATAATGCGCGGCTTCCCGTGCCGGGATGGCGGAATCGGTAGACGCAGCGGATTCAAAATCCGCCGCCGCAAGGTGTGTGGGTTCGAGTCCCACTCTCGGCACCAATCCTGTTTCGGGCTCGCGCAGCGTCCGCGCATTGCGGAAAGTCGCGCATGGTAGCGGGCCCGGCAGTTCGCCGCAAATCCGCAGCCGGGCGCCGCCGGTCAAAACTGCCCGCAGGCCCAGGCGGCGCGGCGTTTTTTCCGGATTTTCTGCATGTCGCTCGATCCCCAAGCCAAAGCCCTGCTCGACATGGTCTACCGTGTCGGTGCGCCCCGGTTCCATGAGCTCGACGTTGCCCAGGCACGTCATTCATTCGAAAAGCTGCAGTTCGCGCTACGCCCGGAGGTGCCCGCGGTGGCCTCGGTGACTGACGTTCCCATCCCCCAGGCCAAGGCTGCGGAGGGCGTGATCATGGCGCGTCTGTATCGTCCGCTGAGTGCCGGACCGGATGAGGTCCTGCCGCTGACCTTCTACTTTCATGGCGGCGGCTGGTGCATCGGCAATATCACCAGCCATGACGTGCTGTGCCGCGAGCTGGCCAATCACTCGAAGGCGGCGGTGCTGTCGGTGGACTATCGTCTCGCGCCGGAGCATCCGTTTCCGGCGGCGGTCGATGACGCGCTGCGCGCCGTGCAGTGGTCCCTGGCCAATGCGGCCCTGCTGGGCATCGATCCGGCGCGCTTCGCCCTGGCGGGTGACAGCGCGGGCGGCACCCTGAGCGCGGTGACGGCGCTCAGCCTGCGCAATGCCCAGGGGCCGCGCGCGGCGCTGCAGCTGCTGATCTATCCGTCCACCGACATCCTGAGCCAGCGCCCGTCGCGCCGGACGTATGCCAACGGCTATTTCCTGGATGCCGAGAGCCTGACCTGGTTCTTCGAGAAGTACCTGCCGGAGGAGGATGACTGGCAGGACTGGCGCGCGTCGCCCATCCGTGCAGCGCGTTTCGACGGCCTGCCGCCGGCGCTGATCATCACGGCCGGGTGCGATCCCCTGACGGATGACTGCAAGGCCTATGGAGAGGTGCTGAGGGAGGCGGGTGTGCCGGTGGAGCTGCGCAAGTTTGAAGGCATGGTGCATGGCTTCATCACTCTGGGTAAATTCTTCAGCCAGGCCAATGAGGCGGTCCGACAGGCGGGTGAGGCGCTGGGCCGCGCCTTTGCAGGAGACGCGTCCTAGACGCAGACGAAGCTGACGATCTGGGGGCTGCTGGCGCAGCTTCGCCCGAGGGCGAAGTGGCCGCGGCCGCGCAGGACGACCTCTTCGCGGGACAGCAGGAATTCCCGCTCGCCTTCGATCTGCACGAAGGTGCCGTTGCTGCTGCGGTCGATCAGCACGAATTTGTCGCCTCGCAGCTCGATCTCGGCGTGGCGCCGGGATGACTGGGTGTCGGCGATGACCAGGTCAGCGGCGGGATCCCGTCCGATCCGTGCGCTGGGGCGGGCGGAGTTCAGGATGATGGAGCTGGCGTCCAGGTAGAGGCGCAGCTCGGGTTCCGAGTCGAGCAGGAAGTGGTCGCTCTGTACGATGGTCAGCTCGCCCACGGCTTCGCACATCAGCTCGCACAACTCGACCGGGCGGGTGACGCCACGGATCACCCGGGGGGGGAGGCTGTGCAGCACCGAGCGCCATTCCGGGCCCAGTCGACGAGCGGTTTCGGAAGAGGTGATGGCCTTGCCCGGGGAGGCCAGCTCAGCCAGGCGCGCCGCGAAATTGACGGTGTCGCCGAAGACGTCCGTGCCGCTCGCCACCACGCCGCCGAAATGAAATCCGATGCGCACGGCGAGGCGCTGCTCGGGCGGGGAGGGGAGCTCCTTGATCGCCAGGTGGATGGCCAGGGTGGCATCGGCTGCGCTGTCGGCTTCGCGGAACACCGCCATCAACCCGTCACCCGTATGCTTGACCACGCGGCCGCGCTTGGTTTCCACGGCGATACGCATGGCACGAATGCTCCGGTCCACCACCTCGAAGGCGGTGGAGTCTCCCACGCGCTGGTACAACTGCGTGCTGCCGACGAGGTCGGCAAACAGGACAGCGCATTCTTGAGCGGGGGGGGTGGATTCGGACATCAGGCGGGGAGCGATATGGGAAACGATATTTTAGCCGAGTTCGTGATTTTCTCCTCGCTCCGGAAAGTATCAAATTTTCGACATGCCTGCGAGGCCGCTTGTCGGACGGGGTTGGCAACGATTCCTGCGGGTTTTGGCAACTTACCGCGTTTTTACTTGATCTAACCCACTACATACATGGTGGTGCGATGAGATAATAATGTGTTCAGTCACGGGTGGCCTGTGGGCGCCGCGACTCATCACGTCTGTCTGGAAGGGGTTTCATGAAACGAGTTGATGATTTTCGCCTGAATTTCGGTAAGCAGGAACTGGTGCCCATAGTCATCGGCGGCATGGGGGTGGATATCTCCACCGCGGATCTGGCACTGGAGGCTGCCCGGCTCGGCGGGATCGGTCATATCTCGGATGCGATGGTCAAGACGGTCGCCGATCGTCGCTTCAATACCAAGTTCGTGAAGGACAAGCTCAAGCAGTACAAGTACAACGTCGCGAATTCCGACAAGTCGGTGGTGCAGTTTGATCTGGGCCAGCTTGCCGAGGCGACCCGCCTGCATGTGGGCAAGACCATGGAGGCCAAGCGCGGCCCGGGCATGATCTTCGTCAACTGCATGGAAAAGCTGACGATGAACGCGCCGAAGGAAACCCTGCGGGTGCGTCTCGCCTCGGCTCTGGATGCGGGTGCCGACGGCATCACCCTGGCGGCCGGCCTGCATCTTGGGTCCTTTGCGTTGATCGAGGATCATCCGCGTTTCCGTGACGCCAAGCTGGGGATCATCGTGTCGTCCCTGCGGGCCCTGCAACTCTTCCTGCGCAAGAGCGCGCGCACCAACCGGCTGCCCGACTACGTGGTGGTCGAAGGTCCGCTGGCCGGGGGGCACCTGGGGTTCGGCATGGACTGGGCCAAGTACGACCTGGCGACCATCGTGGCCGAGATCCGCGCCTGGCTGGTGGCAGAGAAGCTCGATATTCCCCTGGTTGCGGCAGGTGGCATCTTCACCGGCAGTGATGCGGTGTCCTTCCTCGAGAACGGCGCGAGCGCCGTTCAGGTGGCGACCCGCTTCACCGTGACCCATGAGTGCGGCCTGCCCGAGAACGTGCAGCAGCACTACTTCAAGGCCAGCGAAGAGGAAATCGTCGTCAATCAGATTTCACCCACCGGCTATCCGATGCGGATGCTGACGGGCAGTCCTGCCATCGGTTCCGGAATCCGCCCCAATTGCGAGGCGTATGGCTATCTGCTCGACAGTAGCGGCAACTGCTCCTACATCGACGCCTACAACAAGCAGGTGGCTCTGCACCCGGGCGAGAAGAAGCTTGTCGTGATGGACAAGACCTGCATGTGCACCCACATGCGCAATTTCGATCTGTGGACCTGTGGGCATTATACCTATCGTCTGAAGGACACCTCGCGCCGCAAGGAAGATGGCAATTACGAGATCCTCTCGGCGGAGCATGTCTTCAGGGATTACCAGTTCAGCACCGACAACAAGGTCGCGCTGCCGGAGTGAGTGCTCGGGCCTGAATGAAAAAACCGGGAGCTGTCTCCCGGTTTTTTTGTTTACTCGAAGAAGCGGCTCTTTGCTTCCTGCGGCAGGGCCATGCCGGTGGCTGCAGCGCGCTTGAGCAATTCCCAGTAATAGCGGTAGGAGGCCCGGTCGTGCAGCTTGCCGGCGTGCTGGATCGGCCCCCAGTGGGCGTCCTGGGCGGCGATCAGGATGTTCGAGGCGTCCTCGACCTCCGAGAAGTCGGGGCGCATGGCCTCGATGATCGGCACGATCTGATTGGGGTGGATGCTCCACATGCGGAGATAGCCGAACTCCCGTCGGGCGCGCTCGGCATCGCGGCGGATGTAGTCGATGTCCTTGAGTTCGGTGGTGACGTTATGTGCGGGCACCACACCGTTGGCCAGCGCCGCCGCCGCGATGTCGCACTTGGCCCGGACGACCAGGGGGTGCTCGAACTGCCCCGGGCTGCGCATCGCCGATCCGGGGATGGCGCCGTGGTGACCGCTCACGAAATCCATCAGGCCGAAATCGAGGGATTCGACGCCGTCCAGGGCGGCGATCTCCCAGGCGTCGCGCAGGGCGCCGTGGGTCTCGATCAGGACGTGAACCGGGATCGGTTGGTTGATGCCGTGCCTTTTCTCGGCGTTGCGGATGGCTTCGATCTGGCGGGCGGCATCGGCTGCGCTGCGTGGCTTGGGCAGGGTCAGGAAGGCGAGGCGGGTGCCGGCCTGGCTGACCAGGATGTCCACGTCCTGCTCCCAGTGGGCGTGGGTGATGTCATGGATGCGGGCGCCGACGCGGCCGAAGCGGTTGTCCTCGGACATCACCACGCTGGCGGCCATCATGGCGTGTTCTGCTTCGGCGCCGGCGCGGGCACCATCCTCGCAGTCGCAGGTGATGTCGAACACTGGGCCGAGCTCGTGCTGGACGGCCAGGGCCTTGCGCATCAGCTTCTCGCTGCCCGCGTAGTGATCGACGGCAGGCAGGATGGGGAAGGGCTTCTCGCCCTGGAACAGGACGCTCTCGGGGTGGGGCAGGGAGGACATGATGCGGATGAGCTGGAATGAAAAGTCGTGCGAGGGTAACAAAAAGGACGGCATAAAAAAACGCGGGGGCGTTTCCGCCCCCGCGCTGGATCGATCAGGCTGACGCCCCGGCCGATCAGGCCAGCAGGTCCTTCACGCCGTCGCGCTCTTCCAGCAGCTCGTTGAGCGTGTGGGTCATGCGCTCGCGGGAGAACTGGTCGATCTCCAGGCCCTGGACGATCTTGTACTCGCCGTTCTCGGTGGTGACCGGGAAGCCGTAGATGATGCCTTCGGGGATGCCGTAGGAACCGTCGGACGGGATGCCCATGGTGACCCATTCGCCGTTGGAGCCCAGCACCCAGTCACGGATGTGGTCGATGGCGGCATTGGCGGCGGAAGCGGCGGAGGACAGGCCGCGGGCTTCGATGATGGCAGCACCACGCTTGCCGACGGTGGGCAGGAACACGTCGCGGTTCCAGGCTTCGTCGTTAACCAGCGCCGGCACCTTGTCGCCGTTGGAGGTGGTGAAGCGGTAGTCGGCGTACATCGTGGGGGAGTGGTTGCCCCAGACGACCAGGTTCTTCAGGCTGGACACTTCACGGCCGGTCTTGCCAGCGAGCTGGGACAGGGCGCGGTTGTGGTCGAGGCGCAGCATGCCGGTGAAGTTCTTGGCGCTGACACGGCCGTACTTGACCGCGATTTCCTTGGCGATGTAGGCATTGGTGTTGCAGGGGTTGCCCACCACCAGCACCTTGACGTCCGGAGCCGCGTGCTGGCCGATGGCGGCGCCTTGCACGGTGAAGATCTTGGCGTTTTCGGTCAGCAGGTCCTTGCGCTCCATGCCGGGGCCGCGGGGGCGGGCACCGACCAGCAGGCAGACCTGAGCGTCCTTGAAGGCGACATTGGGGTCGTCGGTGGCGATCATGCCGGCCAGCAGCGGGAACGCGCAGTCTTCGAGCTCCATCATCACGCCCTTGACGGCCTTCTGGGCCTGGGGGAGATCGAGCAGTTGAAGGATGACGGGCTGATCCTTGCCCAGCATTTCGCCACTGGCGATGCGGAACAGGAGGCTGTAGCCAATCTGACCGGCGGCGCCGGTTACTGCGACACGAACGGGGGCTTTTGCCATTATTGAGACTCCCTCTCAGAAAGAAGTGTTATCGACTCGTTGCTGCTGTCTCGCGCCGCCTTCACGCCGCCGCGATAGGATTCGTTGCTGGGATCAGTGTCTGATCGGTCAACAGCCGAATCGTAGGAGTATTTCCGGGGGCTGTCAATTTCCATGTTATATGTCTTATATAAGACAAAAGACATCCCATAGACTGCTCCGAAAAAGTGTGATTCAATAGACCGATGCGACCCGAATCGCCCACCTTCAGCCCCCTGTACCGTCAGATCAAGAATCTGATGCTGAATGCCCTGGAGTCCGCCGAGTGGCGGCCGGGACAGGCCATTCCCAGTGAACAGGAACTCGCGCTGCGCTTCAATGTCAGTCAGGGCACCGTCCGCAAGGCCATCGACGAAATGGCGGCTGAAAATCTTCTGGTGCGCAAGCAGGGCAAGGGAACCTACGTGGCATCCCACAACGATCCGCGTGCGTTATTCAGGTTTTTGCGCCTGGTGCCTACGGACGGCGATCTCGCGCACCCCCAGAGCGTACCCCTTGATTGCTGGAAGGCCAAGGCCGGCAATGAAGCCGCGCGGATGCTCGGCATCGAGCTCGGCGCGCCGGTGACCATTCTGCGTCGTCTTCTCAAGTTTTCAGGAAAGCCCGTGGTGATCGACGAGATCTATCTGCCGGGCGAGATCTTTCATGGGCTGACCATGGAGGTCCTGCAGAGCGGGCACGGTTCGCTTTACAGCCTGTTCGAAACCCGTTTCGGGGTCCGTATGATTCGTGCCGAGGAGCGTATCCGTGCGGTGGCTGCGGATCGCATGACCAGTGAAACACTTGGTGTTACCGAAGGTACCCCATTGCTGTCAGTTGAGCGTGTGACCTACACCTATGGCGACAAGCCGGTGGAGTGGCGGCGGGGGCTTTATTCGACCGCGGAGCACTACTATCTCAATGAATTGAATTGAGGTTTTCAAGTTGACGGGAGGGCCCAGCCTGTCAGTAGTCGGTAAGGGTATATACTTATAATTTTGTTGTGTGGGAAAAGTGCGGCCTATTTGGCCGCAATTGCTAGAGGGAAAATCTATGACAGAGGTGACTTTGAAGAAACAGCGCCCGAAGCATCTGGCGCTGAACGAGATCAGGCTTCCGTTGCCCGGAAAGGTGTCAATCCTGCACCGGGTGAGCGGCTCCGGTCTTTTCCTGATGCTGCCGGTTCTGCTGGCACTGTTTGGTGCGAGCGTCGGCTCACCCGAGTCTTATGCAGTCTTTCGCGAGTTCGTCGGCAATATCTTCGTGAAGCTGATCCTCGTGGGCCTGCTGTGGGCTTACCTGCATCATTTCTGTGCGGGCATCCGCTTCCTGCTGCTGGACGTTCATGTCGGTGTCGATAAGGAATCCGCCGTCAAGAGCGCCCGTCTCGTGCTGATCGTCAGCCTCACCCTCACTGCTCTTCTGGTGGCCAAACTATGGTAAAGCCCATCATCGTTGGTGCTCACTACGGTTTCCGCGACTGGCTCGCCCAGCGCGTCACTGCCGTTGTGATGGCCCTGTATACCCTGATCTTTGCTGCTTACGCGCTCTCCATGCCGGATGGCTCCTTCGAGAGCTGGCGTGGTGTCTTCAGCGGCGGCTTCATGAAGTTCGCGACCTTCCTGTTCTTCATGTCCCTGTTCTTCCATGCCTGGATTGGCGTGCGGGACATCTTCATGGACTACATCAAGCCGGTCGGCCTTCGCCTGACCCTGCATTCGGTCGTCGCCCTTCTGCTCATCGGCTATGCCGGCTGGGCTGCTCAGATTCTGTGGAGGCTGTAAGTGAAAGTCGCTAAGCATACTTTTGATGCGGTAATCGTCGGCGCCGGTGGCGCTGGCCTGCGGGCGGCCCTGCAGCTCTCCGAAGCCGGTCTCAAGACCGCGGTCCTGACCAAGGTGTTCCCGACCCGCTCCCACACCGTGGCGGCGCAGGGCGGTGTGGCAGCCTCGCTGGGCAACTCCACCGAGGACAACTGGCACTGGCACATGTACGACACCGTCAAGGGTTCGGACTGGCTGGGCGACCAGGATGCGATCGAGTTCATGGTCAAGAAGGCCAATGAAGTCGTCGTCGAGCTCGAGCACTACGGCATGCCCTTCGACCGTACCGACAACGGCAAGATCTATCAGCGCCCGTTCGGTGGTCACTCCCAGAATTACGGCCAGACCCCGGTGTCCCGCTCCTGCGCGGCTGCCGACCGGACCGGCCACGCCATGCTGCACGCCCTGTACCAGCGCAACGTCCGCGCCAACACCCAGTTCTTCGTGGAGTGGATGGCCATGGACCTGATCCGCAATGCGGACGGCGACGTGCTGGGCGTGACCGCGATGGAAATGGAAACCGGTGAGGTCTCCATCTTCCATGCCAAGGCGACCATCTTCGCGACCGGCGGTGCCGGCCGTATTTACTACAGCTCCACCAATGCCTTCATCAACACCGGCGACGGTGTGGGTATGGCGGCCCGTGCCGGCATCCCGCTGGAAGACATGGAGTTCTGGCAGTTCCACCCGACCGGCGTGGCCGGCGCGGGCGTGCTGATTACCGAAGGTGTGCGCGGTGAAGGCGGCATCCTGCGGAACGCCTCCGGCGAGCGCTTCATGGAGCGCTATGCCCCGAACCTGAAGGATCTGGCGTCCCGCGACGTGGTGTCCCGTTCCATGGTGACCGAGATCAACGAAGGCCGCGGCTGCGGTTCCGAGAAGGATCACGTGCTCCTCGACATCACCCACCTGTCGCCCGAGACCATCAACAAGCGCCTGCCGGGTATCCGTGAGATCTCGATCCAGTTCGCCGGTGTGGATCCGATCAAGGCGCCGATCCCGGTCGTTCCGACCTGCCACTACCAGATGGGCGGTATTCCGACCAACTACAAGGGTCAGGTTGTTGTGCCGAAGGACGGCAACCCGAATGTCCCCGTGGCGGGCTTCTACGCCGCCGGCGAATGTGCCTGCGCGTCCGTGCACGGCGCCAATCGCCTAGGCACCAACTCGCTGCTCGACCTGCTGGTGTTCGGCAAGGCCGCCGGCGAGACCGTGGTGAGTGACTTCAAGTCCGGTCAGCTGACCCTCAAGCCGCTGCCCGACAATGCCGCCGATGTGTCCCTGGCACGGATCGCCCGTCTGGAAACCCAGACCAATGGCGAAGATGTGCATGAGGTTCGTCTGGCCATGCAGCGCACCATGCAGAAGCATGCCGGTGTGTTCCGCTTCAACGACATCCTGAAGGAAGGCGTCACCAAGATCCTCGAGGTCGCCGAGCGTGCCAAGAGCACCCAGATCAAGGACAAGTCCAAGGTCTGGAACACCGCCCGCACCGAGGCCCTGGAGCTGGACAACCTGATCGAGGTCGCCAAGGCCACCATGATCTCCGCGGAGGCCCGCAAGGAGTCCCGTGGTGCCCACGTGCGTGACGATGCCATCGACTGCGCCGAGACCCCCAACGGCCGTGACGACAAGAACTGGCTCAAGCACACGCTGTGGTACAGCGAAGGCAACCGTCTTGACTACAAGCCGGTCAACCTGCAGCCGCTGTCCCCCGATGTCGAGCCGATCGCGCTCGCCAAGCGTACCTACTGAGCGTTCCGGAGAATAGAACATGAGCAGCAAGCGAACCGTACAGTTCAAGATTTACCGCTACGATCCGGACAAGGACGACAAGCCCTACATGCAGGACATCTCGGTCGAACTCGAGGAGTCCGACAAGAAGCTGCTGGATGCGCTGGTGCGCCTCAAGGCCAAGGACGATACCCTGTCCTTCCGTCGTTCCTGCCGCGAAGGGGTGTGTGGCTCCGATGCCATGAACATCAACGGCAAGAACGGTCTGGCCTGCCTGACCGCCATGGAGGGTTTGGCCCAGCCGATCACCATCCGTCCGCTGCCGGGCCTGCCGGTCATCCGCGACGTGATCGTCGACATGACCCAGTTCTTCAAGCAGTACCACTCGATCAAGCCCTACCTGGTCAACAACGACCCGGCACCGGAGCGTGAGCGTCTGCAGACCCCGGAAGACCGTGAAGAGCTGAACGGCCTTTACGAGTGCATCCTGTGCGCCTGCTGCTCCACCAGCTGCCCGTCGTTCTGGTGGAACCCGGACAAGTTCGTCGGTCCGGCCGGCCTGCTCGCTGCCTACCGCTTCCTCGCGGACACCCGCGACCAGGCTACCAGCGAGCGTCTGGACAATCTTGAAGATCCGTACCGTCTGTTCCGCTGTCACTCGATCATGAACTGCGTCGATGTCTGCCCGAAGGGTCTCAACCCGACCAAGGCCATCGGCAAGATCAAGGACATGATGGTTCGTCGCGCCGTATGACGCTGAACAGGGGACGCGTGCGCTGGCAGTGCCGTCGGGCTCTTCTCGAGCTCGATCTGGTGTTCGCGCGTTTCCTCGAACGGCACTTTGATCGTCTGACCGACGATCAACTGGCTGATCTGGAAGATCTGCTGATTGTCGAGGACCATGACCTGTGGGCCATGGTCAACGGCAGTCAGCCGGTCACCAAAGACAGCTGGAAGGAAATGGTCGAGCTGCTGCGCGAACGCTGACAGGCCGGGCAGCCCGACCGCTAGGGAGCTGGAGTTTCAACAGGGAAAAGGGACCAAAACATGACCACGCAACGCACTGCTGCACTGAACGTAGATGGCAAGTCCGTCGAGTTTCCGATCATGTCGGGGACGCACGGCAACGATGTGATCGACATTCGCTCCCTCGGGGGCAAGACCGGTTTGTTCACTTACGACTCCGGCTTCCTGTCCACGGCCAGCTGCCAGTCCAAGGTCACCTACATTGATGGTGACAAGGGCGAGCTGCTGTACCGCGGCTACCCGATCGAGCAACTGGCCGACAACTGCAACTTCCTCGAAGTCACCTACCTGCTGAAGAACGGCGAGCTGCCCAACGCCACCCAGAAGACCGACTTTGAAAACACCATCAAGCGTCACACGATGGTGCATGAGCAACTCTCCAAGTTCTACTCCGGTTTCCGTCGCGACGCCCACCCGATGGCCGTCATGACCGGTGTGGTCGGCGCCCTGTCCGCCTTCTACCACGACGCGATGGACTTCGCCGATGCCGAGCACCGCAACGTCAGCTTCAACCGCCTCGTGGCGAAGATGCCGACCATCGTGGCGATGGCCTACAAGTACAACACCGGCATGCCGTTCATGTATCCGGACAACGAGCTGGATTACACCGCGAACTTCATGCGCATGATGTTCGGCAACCCGTGCGAGAAGTACGTGCCGAACCCGGTGCTGGTCCGTGCCCTGGACGTGATCTTCACCCTGCACGCCGACCACGAGCAGAACGCCTCCACCTCCACCGTGCGTCTGGCCGGCTCCTCCGGTGCCAACCCGTTCGCCTGTATCGCTGCCGGCATCGCCTGCCTGTGGGGCCCGGCTCACGGCGGCGCGAACGAAGCCTGCCTGAACATGCTGGAAGAGATCGGTGACGTGTCGCGCGTGGGTGAGTACATCAACCGCGCCAAGGACAAGAACGACAGCTTCAAGCTGATGGGCTTCGGTCACCGCGTGTACAAGAACTTCGACCCGCGCGCCAAGCTGATGCGCAAGGTCTGCCACGAAGTGCTGGGCGAGCTCGGCCTCGAGAACGACCGTCTCTTCAAGCTGGCCATGGAGCTCGAGAAGATCGCCCTGGAAGACCAGTACTTCGTCGAGAAGAAGCTCTACCCGAACGTGGACTTCTACTCCGGCATCGTGCAGAAGGCCCTCGGCATCCCGACCGACATGTTCACCTGCATCTTCGCCCTGGCGCGTACCGTCGGCTGGATGACCCAGTGGGAAGAAATGATCACCGATCCGGAATACAAGATCGGTCGTCCCCGTCAGCTGTACATCGGCGCCGCCCGTCGCGACGTCGTACCGCTGGCCCAGCGCGCCTAATATTGCCCGGAGGGGGAGGGGGAAACAGGAGAAACGGATGCGGGATGGTCGACGTCTTTGGCCATCCCGTTTCGTTTGTCTGGAAGAATCTGTAGATCAGGGATTTCTCCCCACCGGATGCAAGTACATCCAAAAAGACAAGACATAAAACAGGTGGTCGCCCATGATGAAACAGCTGTTTGAAAGTTCCCAGTTGTTCGGCAGCAACGCGCCGTTCATCGAGGAACTCTACGAGAACTATCTCGACAATCCCGACTCCGTCTCTGAAGAATGGCGGAGCTATTTCGACTCGCTGCAGAACGTCCCGGGCAAGGGCCCCGACGTGGCGCATTACCCGATCATCAACGCGTTTGCCGAAATGGCCAAGCGCGGCCCGGTGCGTACCGTGGTGTCGAGCGGCACCGACCAGAAGCAGGTCGGCGTGCTGCAGCTCATCAACGCGCACCGCTTCCTGGGCACCCGCTGGGCTCAGCTGGATCCGCTCAAGCGCACCGAGCGTCCCGAGATCCACGAGCTGGAGCTGTCCCACTACGGCTTCACCGAAGCTGATCTGAACCAGACCTTCAACACCGGCTCCTTCCACGGCCTGCCCGGTGACCACGCCACCCTGCGCGAGATCCTCGACGCGGTGCGTCAGACCTACTGCGGCTCCATCGGCGCCGAGTACATGTACATGACCGACATCGGCGAGAAGCGCTGGATCCAGGCCCGCCTGGAGCCCACCCGCGGCAAGCCGTCCTTCCAGCCGGAGCACCAGCGCCGCATCCTCGAGCGCCTGACCGCTGCCGAGACCATGGAGCGCTACCTGCATACCAAGTATGTCGGCCAGAAGCGCTTCTCCCTCGAAGGTGGCGAAAGCACCATCGTGGCGATGGACGAGCTGATCCGCGTCTCCGGCAGCAAGGGCGTGCAGGAGATCGTCATCGGCATGGCCCACCGTGGCCGCCTGAACGTGCTGGTCAACACCCTCGGCAAGTCGCCGAGCATGCTGTTCTCCGAATTCGAAGGCAAGGCTGCCTCCGACCTGTCGGCGGGCGACGTGAAGTACCACATGGGCTTCTCCAGCGACGTCATGACCGCCGGTGGCCCGGTGCACCTCACCCTGGCCTTCAACCCGTCCCACCTGGAAATCGTCAACCCGGTGGTCGAAGGTTCCGTGTATGCCCGCCAGACCCGGCGCGGTGCCAACGGCAAGGCCGAAGTCGTGCCGGTGCTGATCCACGGCGATGCCGCCGTGGCCGGCCAGGGCGTCAACCAGGAAATGCTCAACTTCGCGCAGACCCGCGGCTACGGCACGGGCGGCACGATCCACATCGTGGTGAACAACCAGATCGGCTTCACCACGTCCGATCCGCGCGACTACCGTTCTTCCCTGTACTGCACCGACATCTTCAAGATGGGCGAAGCACCGATCTTCCACGTGAATGGCGATGATCCGGAGGCGGTGGCCTTCGTGATGGGCCTGGCCGTGGAGTATCGCCAGGAGTTCAAGAAGGACGTGGTTGTCGACATCGTCTGCTACCGCAAGCTCGGCCACAACGAGGCAGACGAGCCGATGGTGACCCAGCCGCTGATGTACAAGAAGATCGCCAAGCATCCGGGCACCCGCAAGCTGTATGCGGAAAAGCTGACCCAGCTTGGCGTGGTCAAGGCCGACGAGCCCGAGCAGTTCATCAAGGACTACCGTGCCGCGCTCGACAAGGGCGAGCTGCTGTCCAACCCGGTGCTGTCCGACTTCAAGCGTCAGTTCTCCCAGGACTGGGGTCCCTATGTCGGCAAGAAGTACACCGACAAGTGCGACACCACGGTGCCGATGGCCGAGCTCAAGCGTCTGGCCGAGTCCCTGACCACCACGCCGGAAGGCTTCACCCTGCACCCCCGCGTGCAGAAGATCATCGACGACCGCAAGGCGATGGGCGACGGCAAGCTGCCCTTCGACTGGGGCATGGCCGAGAACCTGGCCTACGCCAGCCTGCTGGTGCAGGGCTTCGGTGTGCGCCTCTCCGGTGAAGACGTAGGCCGTGGCACCTTCTTCCACCGCCACGCTGCGCTGCACGACCAGAACCGTGACCAGTGGCACGACGGCACCTTCTACCCGCTGCAGAACATCCGCGAGGGGCAGGCTCCGTTCTACTGCTACGACTCCGTGCTGTCCGAAGAAGCCGTGCTGGCCTTCGAATACGGCTACGCCACCGCCGAGCCCAACCAGCTCGTGATCTGGGAAGCCCAGTTCGGCGACTTCGCCAACGGCGCCCAGGTGGTGATGGACCAGTTCATCAGCTCCGGCGAAGCCAAGTGGGGCCGTCAGTGCGGTCTCGTGATGATGCTGCCGCACGGCTACGAAGGTCAGGGCCCGGAGCACTCCTCCGCCCGCATCGAGCGTTACATGCAGCTGTGCGCCGAGATGAACATGGAAGTGTGCATCCCGTCCGGCCCGTCGCAGATCTTCCACCTGCTGCGTCGTCAGGCACTGCGCAAGATCCGCAAGCCGCTGGTGATCATCACCCCGAAGTCCCTGCTGCGCCACAAGGATGCGATCTCGTCCCTGGACGACCTGTCCAAGGGCACCTTCCAGACCGTCATCGGCGAAGTGGACGAGCTCGACGCCAAGAAGGTCAAGCGCGTCGTGATCTGCTCCGGCAAGATCTACTACGAGCTGCTGGCCCACCGTCGTGCCAACAACATCGACGACATCGCCATCGTGCGCCTGGAACAGCTCTACCCGTTCCCGGCAGAGGCCTTTGCCGCCGAGGTCAACAAGTACCCGAACGCCAAGGAAGTCGTGTGGTGCCAGGAAGAGCCGCGCAACCAGGGTGTCTGGTACTGGCTCGCCTCCCGTCATCACCTCGACAGCGCGCTGGGCGACACCCACAAGTTCCTGCTCGTGGCCCGTCCCGCTGCCGCCTCGCCGGCCGTCGGCTACTACGCCAAGCACAACGCGCAACAGAAGGCTGTTATCGAAAATGCGTTCGGCGAAATCAAAGCCTGATGCCGATGTCCATGCTGAACTGAACAAGAGGGAGAAAACATGCTGATCGAAGTCAAAGTGCCGCAACTGTCCGAGTCCGTTTCCGAAGCCACCC
>CALBTT010000169.1 GCA_937967645.1 uncultured Zoogloea sp. | reverse complement strand
CAACTTACGGCGGGACTTACACCCGCAGGAGTGCGCCCATGCTGGGCGCACACGTGAAAAGGGCCACGCCGCGGCGTGGCCCTTTGTGCGTCCGGCCCGCGGATCAGGCCTTGGGCAGACGCCCCATCAGGTAGAACTCGTCATTGGGGCGCATCGACGTGAGGTTGGCCAGGCGGTTGCTCATGGCGAAGAAGGCGGCAATCGCGCCGATGTCCCACACCGCCTCGTCGTCGAAGCCATGGGCCTTCACGGCGGCGATGTCCGCGTCGCTCACCGAAGCGGAGTCCAGGGACACCTTGAGGGCGAAGTCGAGCATGGCCTTCTGGCGCTCACTGATCTCGGCCTTGCGGTGGTTGATGGCCAGCTGGTCGGCCACCCGCGGATTCTTTGCCCGGATGCGCAGGATCGCACCATGGGCCACCACACAGTACAGGCAGCCGTTGGCGCCGGAGGTGGCCACCACGATCATCTCGCGCTCGGCCTTGGTGAGGCCTTCGTCCTTTTCCATCAGGGCATCGTGGTAGGCGAAGAAAGCCCGGAACTCGGCCGGCCGGTGGGCCAGGGTGAGGAACACGTTGGGCACGAAGCCCGCCTTTTCCTGCACGGCCAGGATCTTCTCGCGGATGTCGTCGGGCAGGTTCTTGAGTTCGGGGACGGGGTAGCGGCTGATGGCGTGCTCGGTCATGCGGTTCTCCTCGGTCTTGGGTGTGTCTTTGTTGTGCGGCCAGTGTAGCGGCCCCGCCGCCGCCGTCGAGGGCCCCGGCGCAGAACGGCGGGATGTGCAAACGGGTTGGCAGAAAGCGCAACCCTCCGGGCGGCTGGCCGGCTTCAGCCGGGTGGAGCCGCCGCCCAGCAGGCCAGCGCCCGGGCCACCGCCTCGACCACGTCGCCCCATTCGCCGCGGCGCCCCTGGCGGAACAGCCGGGTGCGGGGATACCACGGGCTGTCGTCGCGCCCCCGCTGCCAGCGCCAGTCGCAGCGCCAGGCGGGGAGCAGCAACCAGCAGGGCACTCCGAGGGCGCCGGCCAGGTGGGCCGTGGAGGTATCCACCGAGATGAGCAGATCCAGCCCGGCCAGCAGCGCGGCGGTGTCCGCAAAGTCATGCAGATGGGGGGCCAGATCGGTCAGCGGCAACCCGTCCTGCCGGGGTTGTGCCGGCACCTGCAGGCTGAAGAAGCGCAGCTCCGGCACCCGCCACAGGGGGGCCAGCACGGACAGGTCGGGCAGGGAGCGGTCCCGGTCGTTGGCGTGGCCCGGATTGCCGCGCCACACCAGCCCCACCCTGCGCCCGGCGCCGCCAAGCAGTGGCGCCAGGGCCGCCCGGCGCTGCGGATCCGGGTGCAGGTAGGGCACCTCGGCGGGGAGGGTGTCGGCCCGGGTGGCCGCGTGGAAGGGCAGGCTCAGCAGCACCGTCCAGTAGTCGTGGGCGTCCAGCAGGCCGGCGGCCTCGTCTTCCAGGTCGAGCACGCAGTCCACCCCGGCCAGGCTGGCGAACAAGGCCTTCTGGGCCACCCGGCAGACCAGGGTGACCCGGGCCGCACCCTGAGCCTTGAGCCAGGGCAGATAGCGGCTGAACTGGATCTCGTCGCCCAGGCCCTGCTCGGGCAGCACCAGCACGGACTTGCCGGCCAGCGGCTCGCCCTGCCAGAAGCGGCACGGCGCGTCGGCCGGCACCGACACCGGCGGGGTCTCCCGCAGGCGGCGCTCGTGGCGCGCCCAGCCCTCCTCGAAGCGGCCGGTGGCCAGCAGCAGCTGGCCCAGGTTCCTGGCCGCCACGGCGGAGTCCGGATCCAGCGCCAGGGCACGGCGGAAGCAGGCCTCGGCCTCCCCGTCACGGGCCAGGTCGGCCAGCAGGGTGCCCAGGTTGGAATGGGCCAACGCCCAATCGGGCGCCAGCGCGATGGCGGCCCGGTATTCCGCCTCGGCCTCCTCCATGCGGTCCAGCCGGCCGAGCAGGATGGCCCTCTCGTTGCGCGGCTCCGCCGCATCGGGGTACAGGGCGGCCAGACGCGCCCAGCAGGCTTCGGCGTCCGCCACCTGGTCGAGCACGGCAGCGCAGTGGCCGGCGATCTCCAGCAGGCCAGCATCGTCCGGATACAGCGCCAGCCCCATCCGCGCCGTGCGCAGGGCTTCAGCGTGCTGCTCCTGGAAGAACAGCATCTCGGCGCGGTTCAGGAAGGGGTTGTCCATGCAGGGGATTGTAAGTCCCGCCTCGTTTCCGGCAAGCGCGGCGAACCTCCAGGCGGACCGCCCCTCCAAGGCTGCGACCCAATTTGCCGAGGAACACTACCATGCCCATCAACCCACGCCATCCGGCCGCCTTCATCCTGGCCGCCCTCATCACAACCGGACTACCAGCGGGCGCCTGGGCGGCCCCTCTGGAGGCCGGTCAGGCCGCCCCGGCGCTGACCCTCGAGGACCAGCATGACAAGCCGCTCAGCGTGGCGCCGGATACCCGTGTCCTGCTGTTCTCCGCTGACCGCGCGGCCAGCGACCTGGCCAACGAGGTGCTGGGCCGGCAAGCCCCCGGTACGCTGGAGCGCCGGAAGGTGGTGTATGTGGCCGACATCAGCGGCATGCCGAGCCTGGTGACCCGCATGTTTGCCCTTCCCGCCCTGCGCGCCCTGCCCTTCCCGATCGGCCTCGCCCGCGAGGCGGCCCCGGTGGCGGACCTGCCGCGCCAGAAGGGAGCAGTCACGGTGATCCAGCTCAGCGCGGGCCGGGTCGCCGCCGTGGACTACGCCCGCGACAGCGCCCGCCTCGAGCAGCTGCTGGGGCAGGACTGAGGCGGGCGGAGCGGCTCGGGGCGGCTCGGGGCGGCGCAGATCAGGCTGGAATGCGTCCGGCCGGTGCGATGGGAACTTCGTCGCAGTTGGGGGCGCTGCCGCTGCGGTCCACCACCAGGAAGTCACACACCGATCCGAGGGCCAGCAGCGGGTGGTGCCACACGCCGCGGGCGTAGTTGACGCCCTGGTCGCCCCGGGCCAGGAAGACCCGCAGGTCCGCCACCCCGGGCGGGTCGCCGGCCTCGGCCACCACTACCAGGTAGGGCTTGCCATTGAGGGGCATGAAGGCCTGGCTGCCCAGCGGGTGGCGCTCCATCATTTCCACCACGAAGGGCAGGCCGCGCGGCTGGCCGCGGAAGATCGACACGATGACCTTGCCCTCCGGGCCCGGCTCGATCTCCGCCAAGTCGTGGTAGCGCTCCGTGTTGCCGCCGTTGATGGTGAAGTGGCGCACCGCGTCGCTGGCTTCGATCACGTCGCCGAAGGGCGCAAAGGCCTCCCGCGTGAGGGGCTCGACCCTGAGCTCCTGAAGGTCCTGGAGGTTTGCCATGGCCCCGCCCTACTTCTTCTCGACCTTGCCCCACAGGCGCAGCCGCGACACGCCGCCATCGGGGAAGATGTTGAAACGCACATGGGTGATCGGGCCCAGGCTGGCGATCTGTTCGCTGAACACATGCACCGCGTCCATCTGCAGCTTCTGTTCTGGCAGCAGGGTCTGCCAGAACATGGACTGGGTGGTGATCGAACGGTCGGTGCCGCCCGTCACGTAGGCGGCCTGGATGGAGCAACGATCCGGGTAGTTGCCCTTGAAGAAGGCGGTGTCCACTTCGATCCGCTCCACCGTGCCCGGGGCGCCCAGTTCCAGCACGCACCAGTCGTTGCCCGGCTCGCGCCGCCGGCGGGTCTCCCAGCCGTCGCCCATGTTCTGGCCACGTCCCGGCAGCAGCAGGGCCGCCACGGTGGAGCCGAAGCTGGCGTCGTTCCACGACACGGCGCGGCCGCCGTTCTCCATCGCCACCAGGTCGATGGTCTCGTCGCCGGTGAGGCTCTCCAGCGCCCCCACCGGACGGCCATAGACGCGCAACCGGGCGATGCCACCATCCGGGAAGATATTCACCCGCAGGTGGGTCCATGCCCCGGTGCTGGCGCATTCCAGGATGTGGTGGCTGTTGGGGCCCAGCGGCGTGGCCGGCAGGATCTCGGTCCACGTGGCGGCCTTGAGGGCCTCCACCTCGTCGCTGGCCGACACGGTGGCCTCGATCGACACCGCCGGCGGGTAGTTGCCGGTGAAGTGGCTGGTATCCACGTCGAAGCCGCGGATGATGCCCTTCACACCCAGCTTGACCAGCGCCCAGTCGTGGCCGGCCACGCGCTTGCGGCGGCTTTCCCAGCCGTCCATCCACTTGCCGTTGGTGTCGAACTTGCCCGGCACGAACTGGGCCGGCTCCGGGTTGATCATGCGCGACACTTCGGCGAAGAAGTCGTCCGATGCATACAAGGCCCGGGCCCCCAGGCGCGGGTTGGCGAGATCCACCGAACGCTGCGCCCAGTCGGGCAGGTCGGCAGGCGGGGCAAAGACGGGGGCGCCGGGGGTATGGCTGGCCATGGGTAAGTCTCCTTGGAATTTGTTGGGATTCGGTTTTTTCGGGAAGCGGCAGCAAAGGGCAGACACTCAGCCCTGCCAGGGGTGTTTCTCGATCCAGTGGCGGGCGACGTCCACCCGCCGGCAGACCCACACGCGGTCGTGCTTCTCGATGTGGTCGAGGAAGCGCTGCAGGGCCCGGAAGCGGCCCGGGCGCCCGAGCAGGCGGCAGTGCATGCCGACGCTCAGCATGGCCGGGCGCTCGTCGCCCTCCTCGTACATCACGTCGAAGGCGTCGCGCAGGTACTCGAAGAACTCGTCGCCATGGGAGAAACCCTGAGGCAGCGAGAAGCGCATGTCGTTGGTGTCCAGGGTGTAGGGCACCACCAGGTGGGGCCCGGTGCTGCCGTCGCTCTTCTGCACCGGAGTCCAGAAGGGCAGGTCGTCACCGTAGTAGTCCGAGTCATACAGGAAGCCGCCGTAGTCGGCCACCAGCCGCCGGGTGTTGGGGGAGTCACGGCCGGTGTACCAGCCCAGGGCGCGCTCGCCGGTGAGCTGTTCGATGATCTGCATGCCGATGCGCATGTGTTCGCGCTCGGTGGCCTCATCGACGTTCTGATAGTGGATCCAGCGCCAGCCATGGCAGGCGATCTCGTGGCCCAGCTCACGGAAGGCGGCGGTCAGCTCCGGATGGCGCTGCAAGGCCATCGACACACCGAAGATGGTCATCGGCAGGCCGCGCCGCTCGAACTCCCGCAGGAAGCGCCACACGCCGACCCGCGAGCCGTATTCGTACACACCTTCCATGGACAGGTGGCGGTCCGGGTAGCTGGCCGGGTTGAACAATTCGGAAAGGAACTGCTCGCTCCCCGCATCCCCGTGCAGCACGCAGTTCTCGCCGCCCTCCTCGTAGTTGAGCACGAACTGCACGGCCACGCGGGCCTTGCCCGGCCAGTCGGCATGGGGCGGCTTGCGGCCGTAGCCGATCAGGTCGCGGGGATAGGCGGGGTCGAGGGAGGTCGGGGGCAGAACAGGCATGTCGGGCTCCGGCTACACATGTCGCTAAGTGATGCCCGAAGTGTAGGAGCCCCGCCCCCTGCGTGCGTGCAGGAATGCTTATAACCGGTATCAGGCTTGTCGTATGCCGCCCGGCCGCAGCACGCGCGGCAGCCCGCCTCACAGCTCGGACAGGTGCCTGCCGGCGGACGGTTCGTCGCGCCGGGCCAGACGCTCGATGAGCTCGGCCAGACCACCATTGAGCTGGCGCAGGACATCGTCCGGCAGGGCCTCCAGGGCTTCCGGCAGCACCCCCTCCACCGGCCCCGGCGCCATCGCCAGCAAGTCCCCGGCGCCCTCGGCCAGGGCCAGGCCCACCCGCCGCTGGTCCTCCCGCCCGCGTTCCTTGCACACCAGACCGCGCGCCTCCAGCTTGTCCACCAGCTGACTGCAGGTGGACTGATGGATGGACAGGCGCTGCGCCAGGGCCGACACACCGATGCCCGGCGCGCGCGCGATCTCGTGCAACAGCCACAGTTGGGAGCCGGATACCCCGCACTGCTGCTCGATCTCACGGAAGTGCTGGCGCACCGATCCAAAGATCACCCGAAACTGACGCAGCACGGCGAGGGAAAGGTGGTCGTGGTCGTCCGTGACCACCGGAGGAGCATGAACAATGGGCATGCGCGGATTATAGTGCTCATGCGGCCATGCTGAACCTGCGGCCCAACTCTGCTGTCCGACCCCACTGCCGTCCCCGGGGGACGGCGGCGGACTCGTTTCACGAGGAGCACGCCCCACCATGAAAGAAGAGGAGCCACCCATGAACCAGGAAGCCCTGTGGAGCACCCGTTACCGTGACGCCGGCGAGGACTACCTGTTCGGCACCGAGCCGAACCGCTTCCTCGCCCACCGGCAAGAACTCTTGAGCAACGGCAGCACCGCCCTTTCGGTGGCGGACGGCGAAGGCCGCAACTCCGTGTGGCTGGCCGAGCAAGGCCTGGACGTGACGGCCATCGAGATCTCCGCCGTGGCCGTCGAGAAAGCCCGCCGCCTGGCCGCCGGCCGCAAGGTGGACGTGCGCTTCCTGCAGGCCGACATGCTGGCCCCCGGCTGGCCACCCGTCGAGCTCCACAACGCCTTCGACTGGGTCGTGGGCGTCTTCATCCAGTTCGTCGGCCCGGAATGGCGTGAGCGCCAGTTCGAGGTCATGAAACAGCTCACCCGCCCCGGCGGCCGCATCCTGCTGCAGGGCTACACCCCCAAGCAACTGGAATACCGCACCGGCGGCCCGTCCGCCGTGGAGAACCTGTATACCCCCGAGATCCTCGAGGACGCCTTCGCTGACTGGGAGATCGAAGAGCTCGTCGAATACGAGGAAGACATCACCGAAGGCAGCGGCCACAAGGGCAAGTCGGCGCTGATCGGGCTGATCGCGCGCAAGCCTGAGTAAGGCCCAGCGGGCCGCAGGGCCCGGGCTGGACGGCCCGGAGGCGGAAACCTCCGGGTACGGTCCGGCTTATTCAGGCAGGTGACACACCGCCTCGATGTTGTTGCCCTCGGGGTCGATCACGAAGGCGCCATAGTAGTGGGGGTGATAGTCCGGCCGGAGGCCAGGCGCCCCATTGTCCTTGCCACCGGCACCCAGCGCGGCCTGGTAAAAGGCATCCACCTCCGCGCGCGTCCCTGCGCGCCATGCCAGGTGACAACCGATGGTTGCCGCAGGGCCACCATAGGGCGAGGGACCATCGATGAACCACACATCGGCCTTCCTGCCATCCGGCTCGGCAGGGTCAGGGTAGGCAAACCCCAGGATGTTCATGCCGTAGTTGCCCTCAAAGGCCAGGGTATAGCCCAACGGCGCGAGAGCCGCACTGTAAAAGGCCTTGGCGCGGCCGATGTCGGTCACGCGGAAAGTCATGTGGTCAAGCATGAGGGATCACTCCAGGGGTGGGGTTGGCTGCGCATTCAGCATGTTGACTGTATACATATACAGCATCCATGACAAGCACCGCCTGCGCGCCGCCGCCTCCCCTCACTCACCGGATCACGCAGATGTCCCCCTGCACGGCGCAGATGCACTCCTCCTCGTTTACCTGCACCCGAGTCAGCTCCGAGCCATCCGCACGGCGGGCCGTCACGGCGATCACGTAGCCCTCGTTGATGGCCGGCCGCAGGTCCTTGTTGGCGCACCAGCCCTTGATCAGGTGGGTCTTGAGCAGATGGATGTTCTGCTGTTGCTGCACGAAGGGCGCATCGGCCTCCTCATCCAGCAGGGTCAGGGACAAAGCCAGTTCCTTGCCCTTGAGCTCGGCCTTGTCCAGGCGCACATCCGGCGTCACCTCGAAGGGCGCCCGACGCTGGATCTCGGCGGTCGCCTTCTGAAAGGCCCGGGCGGTACGGCCGGAGTTCCAGTGGAAGAAGGCGACAAAGGCGACGATGGCGACGATGGCGATGAGGATCCATTTGCTCATGGCAGAAACACAGCTGAATGACAGTCGGGGGACACCATTACACCTGGATACGCGATGCGCGGTCCATGATTTCCTGCTCCCCGCCTCGCGAAGACTCCGCAGCGCCGACTCTCCGGTACCGGCAGTCCATACCCCGTCGCACATTCCCCCCTTCCCCGCCCGGCGCTATCGTCAGCCTCCAGACGATCAACTCCGCCGTCCCCAATGCGCATCCTCATTTCCTGGGACCACGGTCAGGTGCCCGCCCGCCTGTTCGATACGCCCAGCGGCCGGGCGGTGTTTGCAGCCTTGCCGATTCATGCCAACGCGAGCCGGCGGGCTGGGGAGCTGCGAATCAGCGCAGCGCTGGGCCTGAAGCGCGAGGTGGGTGCGCGGCAGGTGGTGGAGGCAGGAACGCTGTGCTATTGGGTCGAGGGTGCCTCCGTGACGGTGCCACTGAACTCAGGCCGGGGCACGCGGCTGCCCGCGCCGTGCAATGTCCTGGGCTGCCTGGAGACCACCCCGGCGGCGCTGGAAGGTGTGCGCAACGGGCACCTGCTGGTGCTGAGCCGGCTGGCGGAGGACGGGGAAGAGACGCCCCTCAGCGCTCCCAGTAGCCCGGGGTCTGGTAGATCCCCTTCAGGTAGTCCATGAAATGCCGCACCTTGGCCGGCAGGTAGCGCTGCTGGGGATACACGGCCTGGATGTCATAGGCGCTGAGGGCGAAATCGTCGAGTACGGTGACGAGCTCGCCGCGCTTGAGCTCGCCTTCGATCTCCCAGGTGGAGCGCCAGCCGATGCCGAGGCCTTGCCGGACCCAGTCGTAGAGTAGCTCGCCGTCATTGCAGTCCAGGTTGCCGCCGACCCGCAGGGCGACGACCTTGCCGTCGCGACGGAATGACCAGCCACGCTGCTGGCCACCCTGCAGATTGAAGGCGAGGCAGTTGTGCCCGGCCAGGTCTTCAAGGCTGTGCGGGGTACCGTGGGTGGCGAAGTAGGCGGGAGTGCCGCAGACCACGCGGCGGTTGGGGTAGAGCCGCACCGCCACGTAGTTGGGGTCGGTGACCTCGCCGATGCGAATGCCCATGTCGTAGCCCTCGCGTACCAGGTCCACCACGCTGTCGGTGAGGTTGAAGGACAGCTTGATGTCCGGGTGCAGGGCCTGGAAGGCCGGTCCGTGGGGGGCCACGTGGCGCCGCCCGAAGGCGGCCGGCGCGGATACCACCAGGTGGCCGCGCACGGTATGGCGGCCAGCGCTGATACCCGCCTCCACCTCGTCGAAGTCGCGCAGCAGCTGGCGGGCCTGCTCGAGGTAACGCTCGCCCAGGTCGGTGAGGTGCAGGCCGCGGGTGGAACGGTGCATGAGCTTCACACCGAGGCGGGCCTCCAGGGCGTCGAGGCGGCGCCCCATCACCACTGGCGTCACCTGCTCCACCACCGCCGCCGAGGCGAAGCTGCCCTTCTCGGCAACGAGCACGAAGCTGCGCAGTTCGGTGTAGCGGTCCATGGTGAGGGTTCCTTTGTCGGTGTGGGGATGGGATGAAGGGGGCGGTGAGGGGGGGCTGTTTCGTGCTCTGGCTTTTGGTGTCTTTACTGGTCGGCTTTCCGTTGTTTTACGTTGAATTGGCCGGGAGTTCGCCCCGGCGGGCGACCTTCTTTCTTGCTTCGCCTGTAGGGGCGGCTTCAGCCGCCCACGGACTCCGATCAAGCACCTGCGGGCGACTGAAGTCGCCCCTACAGGCTGCTCGCATCGGGCGGCCGGCGCGGAACTCGTCGGCTGCGCCTCCTCAAACAGCCGCGCCGGAAAGCCCCGCCCGATACTCCGCTGCTCGGCGGGTCAGAACGGGCTTTCAGCAAACACCGAGCCTCTACGGAAAGGCCGGTGGATACGAGGCGTTGGGGTTTTGCTTGTGCGTTGATCATCACGCCCTGCTTCAGTAAACGCGCGGTGTTTGCGAAAAGCCCATTCCGACCCGCCGAGCAGCGGAACGGCAGGCGGGGTAGTCCGGCGCGGCTGTTTGAGCCCGAAGGGCGAGTTCCGCGCCGGCCGCCTGGCGTGAGCAGCGCAGGGCAGTCATTCGCGCAAGCGAATGACCGGGGAGGCGGGTCGCCTTCTTTGCCTCCTTTCTTGGCGAAGCAAGAAAGGAGGTCGCCCGCCGGGGCGAAATCCCGGCCAATCCAACGTGGAAAAAGGAAAGCCAACCAGCAAAGGCACCGAGGTGCCCCCAAAGCCCTACACCCCCGGCACCCTCGCCACATGCAGCAGATTGGTGCTGCCCTGCTGACCGAAGGGCAGGCCGGCCACCACCACCACGGTGTCGCCGGGCTGGGCCACACCGGCCTTGAGGGTGGCCGCGGTGGCGTGCTCGATCATCTCCACCACATCATGCACCTCGTCGAAGGGCACCGGCAGCACGCCCCACACCAAGGCCAGGCGGCGGGCAGTGGTGGCCCGGGGGGTGAGGGCCAGGATGGGCGCCATCGGGCGCTCGCGGCTGGCCCGCAGGGCGCTGAAGCCGGAGCTGGTGAAGGCCACCGTGGCGGCCGGTTCGAGCAGCCCGGCCACGCGGCGCAGGGCGCAGCAGATGGCGTCGGGGGTGTTGGCCTCGGCGGCGGTGTGACTGGCTTCCAGCTCGCTGCGCCAGGCCGGATCACGCTCCACCTCGGCGATGATGCGGTCCATGATGGCCACCGCCTCCACCGGGTACTGGCCGGAGGCGGACTCGGCGGACAGCATCACCGCATCGGCACCTTCATACACGGCGGTGGCCACGTCGGAGGCCTCGGCGCGGGTCGGCACCGGGGCGGTGATCATCGATTCGAGCATCTGGGTGGCCACCACCACCGGGCGGCCGGCCTTGCGGGCAGCCCGCACGATGCGGCGCTGGAGCACCGGCACCTGCTGGGGCGGCAGCTCGACGCCCAGGTCGCCGCGGGCCACCATCACCCCGTCGGCGAGGGCCACGATGGCATCCAGATGCTCGATGGCGGCGGGCTTCTCGAGCTTGGCCATGATCCAGGCCTGGTCGCCGATCAGCTCGCGGGCCTCGCGGATGTCCTGCGGGCGCTGCACGAAGGACAGGGCCACCCAGTCCACACCCAGCTCCAGACCGAAGGCCAGGTCGGCCCTGTCCTTGGCGGTGAGGGGCGAGATGGGCAGCAGCACGCCGGGCACGTTGACGCCCTTGCGATCGGACAGGGGGCCGCCCACCAGCACGGTGGTGTCGGCGAAGTCCGGGCCGAAGCAGTCCACCCGCAGGCGCAGCTTGCCATCGTCCAGCAGCAGTTCGGTGCCGGTTTCCAGGGCAGCGAAGATCTCCGGGTGGGGCAATCCGGCGCGGGTGGTGTCGCCCTCGGCCGGGTCGAGATCGAGGCGGAAGGCCTGCCCGGCGGTGAGCGTCACCTTGCCGCCGGCCATGCGGCCGACCCGCAGCTTGGGGCCTTGCAGATCCATCAGCACGCCGATGGGGCGGCCCAGCTCGGCCTCCACCTGGCGGATCTGGCGGTAGCGTTCGGCGTGGTCGGCATGAGCGCCGTGGCTGAAGTTGAGGCGGAACACATCGGCACCGGCCTGGGCCAGCTCGCGGATGCGTTCGAGAGTCGAGCTGGCCGGGCCGAGGGTGGCCAGGATGCGGGAGCGGCGGCTGCGATGCATCATGCCACCTGCCTTTCCCGCTCCAGCCGGCCCAGGGCGGCGACACCCGCGCGGGCCACCTGGGCATCCTCGCCGGCCTTCACGCCGGAGACGCCCACGGCCCCGATCACCAGGCCATCGACGACGATCGGCTCGCCGCCTTCCAGGGGCACCACCGGCATTGCCAGGGCGGCGATGCGGCCGTTGTTCACCATCTCCTCGAAAGCCTTGCTGGGCTTGCCGGAGAGCACGCTGGTGCGGGCCTTCTCGGGGGCCACGGCGGCGCTCATCAGCGGCGCGCCGTCCATCCGCTGCAGCCACAGGGCGTGGCCGCCGGCATCACACACGGCAATGCTCACCGCCCAGCCGCAGGCCCGGGCCTCGGCCTCGGCGGCGGTGACGATGTGCTTGACGTCGTCCAGCGTCAGGGACTGGATCTGTTTCATGGGTGTCTCCTCATGGTTGGGGCCGCTCGGGCTGCCCTCTGTTGGGATGGGTTGCGTGGAGGGGTGGGACGGCGATGCCGTCGTAGGGGCGGGCTTCAGCCCGCCCAAGGCCGGTGATGGATCGGCGTCTGCGGGCGGCTGAAGCCGCCCCTACAGGCCCCTACACAATCAGGATGGCGCGGAAGTCATTCACATTGGTCAGGGTGGGGCCGGTGACTAGGCTGTCCCCCAAGGCCTCGAAGAAGCCGTGGCCGTCGTTGTTGTCCAGGCTGTCGCGGGGCCGGATACCCTGCGCCCAGGCGCGAGCCAGGGTATCGGGGGCGGCCAGGGCGCCGGCGATCTCTTCCAGGCCGTCCACCCCGTCGGTATCACCAGCCACCGCGTGGATGCCGGCGGCGCCATCGAGGGCCACCGCCAGGGCCAGCAGAAACTCCACGTTGCGCCCGCCGCGCCCGCTGCCGCGCACGGTCACGGTGGTTTCGCCGCCGGACAGCAGCACGCAGGGGGCGGCCACCGGCTGGCCGTGGCGCCTGACCTGCAGGGCGATGGCGGCCATCACCTTGCCCACGTCCCGGGCTTCGCCTTCGATGCTGTCGCCCAGCAGCACGGGGGTGACGCCGGCGGCCCGGGCCACGGCAGCGGCGGCTTCGAGGGCCATCTGGGGGGTCGCCACCAGATGGGTCTCGACAGCAGCGAGGCGGGGGTCACCCGGCTTCACCGTCTCGCCGCGGCCGCTTTCCAGCAGGGCCCGGGCGCCGGCCGGCAGGTCGATGCCGTAGCGGCGCACGATCTCCAGGGCGTCGACGCAGGTGGTGGGGTCGGCCACGGTGGGCCCGGAAGCGATGTCCATGGGGTTGTCGCCCGGCACGTCGGAGATCAGCAGGTTCACCACCCGCGCCGGGTGGCAGGCCGCCGCCAGGCGCCCGCCCTTGATGGCCGAGAGGTGGCGGCGCACGCAGTTCATCTCCGAGATGGTGGCGCCGGACTTGAGCAGGGCCCGGTTGATGGCCTGCTTGTCCTCCAGGCTGACGCCCTCCCCCGGCAGCGGCAGCAGGGCCGAGCCGCCGCCGGAGATCAGGCAGATCACCAGGTCGTCGGCCGTGAGGCCCTGCACCAGGGCCAGCAGCCGGGCGGCGGCCTCGCGGCCGGCCGCGTCGGGCACCGGGTGGGCGGCCTCGACAATCTCGATGCGCTCGCAGGGCACGGCATAGCCGTAGCGCGTCACCACCAGGCCGGAGAGCTCGCCCGGCCAGTGGCGCTCAAGGGCCTGGGCCATCGCCGCCGAGGCCTTGCCTGCCCCGATCACCAGGGTGCGGCCCTTGGGCGGCGCCGGCAGGAAACGGGGGATACAGTGCTCCGGCTGGGCCGCCTGCACCGCGGCATCGAAGAGGGCACGGAGCAGGTCGCGGGGGATGGGGTGGGTCATGGTGGTGTCCTGTCTTGATGGTGGGGGCAGCCAGGCTGGGCAACGGGCATGGGTCCGTCCCCACCCGGCTGGTCTAGCGTTTGCCCAGGTCGGTGAAGCGGATCCATTGGGCACCCTTCCAGAGTACCTCGCGGCCCATGTCCATGAGCTGGTCCGCCCCTTCCACCACGGTCAGGAAGTGGTTGCCGGCCAGTTGCCCCATCTTGCTGGCGAAGCGGCTGCTGCCGTAGGCGAACAGGATCTCGGTCTCCGAGAAGCCCCCCGGGTAGAGCAGCACGTCGCCGCGCGAGGGGTGGCTGGTGTGGTTCTCGAAATCCAGGCCGGTGTCGAAATCGGCCAGCGGCACCCACACCGCCTCGCCGCTCCAGCGGGAGTGGATGACCTGGTTGGAGAAGGGCAGCAGCTTCAGGAAGGCCGCGCAGGTCTTCGGGGCGGCCTCTTCCTCCAGGCGCGCGACGAAACGCCGCGAACCCACTTCGATGGCAAGGTGGCGCATGGCTCGGCTCCTCAGGCGGCCTGCTGGCCGATCTCGAAGTTGGCCATCTTCTCCAGCCCGCGCACCAGGGCGGAGTGGTCCCAGCCGGCGCCGCCATGGGCCGCACAGGCGTTGAAGAGCTCCTGGGCGGTGGCGGTGTTGGGCAGGGACACGCCGAGCTGGCGGCCGGTGGCGAGGGCCAGGTTGAGGTCCTTCTGGTGCAGCTCGATGCGGAAGCCCGGGTCGAAGCTGCGCTTGACCATGCGCTCGCCGTGCACCTCGAGGATGCGCGACGCCGCAAAGCCGCCCATCAGGGCCTGGCGCACCTTGGCCGGGTCGGCGCCGGCCTTGGCGGCCAGCAGCAGGGCCTCGCCCACCGCCTCGATGGTCAGCGCGACGATGATCTGGTTGGCCACCTTGGTGATCTGGCCGTCGCCGTTGCCACCCACCAGGGTGATGTTCTTGCCCATCAGCTCGAACAGGGGCTTGACCTTGTCGAAGGCGGCCTCGCTGCCGCCGACCATGATGGTCAGGCTGGCGGCCTTGGCACCCACCTCACCGCCGGACACGGGAGCGTCCAGGTACTCGCAGCCGAGGGCCTTGATGCGCTGGGCGAAGCCCTTGGTGGCGACCGGGGCGATGGAGCTCATGTCCACCACGATCTTGCCCGGGGTGAGGCCGGCGGCGACACCCTCGGGGTTGAACAAGGCGTCCTCCACGTGGGGGGTGTCGGGCACCATGGTGATGATGATGTCGGCCGCCCGCGCCACCTCGGCGCCGCTGGCGCACACCCGGGCGCCGGCCTCGACGAGGGCCGCCGGGGTGGTGCCATGGGTGAAGGTATGCACGGTGTGGCCGCCGGCGATGAGGTGGCCGGCCATGGGGGCGCCCATGATGCCGAGGCCGATGAATCCGATGTTTGCCATGATCTTGTCTCCTGTCCTTGTCTTTGTGGTGTTCTCGTCGGGGCGGGGGCTTCAGTAGGCCTCGAGCCAGCCGAGCCCTTCGGTGGTGGTGGTGGCCGGCTTGTATTCGCAGCCTATCCAGCCGGTGTAGCCCAGGCCGTCGATGTGGCGCAGCAGCCAGGGGTAGTGGACCTCGCCGCTGCCCGGCTCGTGGCGGCCTGGGTTGTCGGCGAGCTGGATGTGGGCGATGCGCGGCAGGTGGCGGGCCACGGTGGCCGCCAGTTCGCCCTCCATGCGCTGGGCGTGGTAGATGTCGTACTGGATGAAGAGGTTGTCCGAGCCGACCTCGTCGAGGATCTCCGACGCCTGGGCAGTCCGGTTGAGGTAGAAACCCGGGATGTCGAAGGTGTTGATCGGCTCGATCAGCAGGCGGATGCCCGCTTCCTTGAGCTGGGCGGCGGCGAAGCGCAGATTGGCCACAAAGGTCTCGCGCAGCACTTCGGCAGACACACCGGCCGGGGCGATGCCAGCCAGGCAGTTGACCTGGGAGCAGCCCAGGGCGGTGGCGTAATCGATGGCGCGGGCGACGCCCTCGCGGAACTCGGCAACCCGCGCCGGATCGCAGGCGATGCCGCGCTCGCCGGCCTCCCAGTTGCCGGCGGGCAGGTTGTGCAGCACCTGCACCAGGCCGTGGCGAGCCAGCTCGGCGGCCAGGTCTTCCTTGGCGAAGGCGTAGGGGAAGAGGTATTCCACCCCCTTGAAGCCGGCCGCGGCGGCAGCGCCGAAGCGCTCCATGAAGGGCAGCTCGGTGAACAGCATTGACAGGTTGGCAGCAAAGCGCGGCATGGTCTTTTCCTTTGTAGGGGCGGCTTCAGCCGCCCAATCAGACAGGGCTCAATCCAGCAGGGCGATCGCGGTGGGCGCGTCGGCGCCCTTCTCGGCGAGCTCTTCGAACTCGTTGATGGCGTTGATCTCGGTGCCCATCGAGATGTTGGTCACCCGCTCGAGAATGATCTCCACCACCACCGGCACGCGGAACTCCTCCATCCAGGCGCGGGCCTGGGCGAAGGCGGGCTGGATCTCCTCGGCACGGCGCACGCGGATGGCCTTGCAGCCCAGGCCTTCGACGACGGTGACGTGATCGACGCCGTAACCCTCGGTCTCGGGGGCGTTGATGTTCTCGAAGGCCAGCTGCACGCAGTAGTCCATGTCGAAGCCACGCTGGGACTGGCGGATCAGGCCCAGGTAGGCGTTGTTCACCACCACGTGCAGGTAGGGCAGCTTGAACTGGGCGCCGACGGCCAGCTCTTCGATCATGAACTGGAAGTCGTAGTCGCCGGAGACCGCCACCACCTTGCGCTGGGGGTCGGCCGCGCAGACGCCGAGGGCCGCCGGGATGGTCCACCCGAGGGGGCCGGCCTGGCCGCAGTTGATCCAGTGGCGCGGCTTGTAAACGTGCAGGAACTGAGCCGCGGCGATCTGCGACAGGCCGATGGTGCTGACGTAGCAGGTGTCCTGGCCGAAGGCCTTGTTCATCTCTTCGTACACGCGCTGGGGCTTCATCGGCGTGGTGTCGAAGTGGGTCTTGCGCAGCAGGGTGCGCTTGCGTTCCTGGCAGTCGGCCACCCAGGCCTTGCGGCAGGGCAGCTGGCCGGCCGCCTTCATGTCGCGGGCGACGGCGATCAGCTGGTCGAGGGCCGCGCCGGCGTCGGAGACGATCCCGTAGTCCGGCCCGAAGACGCGGCCGATCTGGGTCGGCTCGATGTCGATATGCACGAACTTGCGGCCCTCGGTGTACACATCCACCGAACCGGTGTGGCGGTTGGCCCAGCGGTTGCCGATGCCGATCACGAAATCGGAAGCCAGCAGGGTGGCGTTGCCGTAGCGGTGTGAGGTCTGCAAGCCGACCATGCCGGCCATCAGCGGGTGGTCGTCGGGGAGGCTGCCCCAGCCCATCAGGGTCGGGATCACCGGCACGCCGGTGAGCTCGGCGAATTCCTGCAGGCGGGCCGCCGCATCGGCGTTGATGACCCCGCCGCCGGCCACGATCAGCGGGCGCTCGGCGGCGTTGAGCATGGCCAGGGCCTTCTCGGCCTGGGCCCGGGTGGCCGCCGGCTTGTGCAGGGGCAGCGGTTCGTAGGTGTCGAGGTCGAACTCGATCTCGGCCATCTGCACATCGAAGGGCAGGTCGATCAGCACCGGGCCGGGGCGGCCGGAGCGCATGATGTGGAAGGCCTGCTGGAAGACCCGCGGCACCAGGGCCGGCTCACGCACCGTGACCGCCCACTTGGTCACCGGCTTGGCGATGGACTCGATGTCCACCGCCTGGAAGTCTTCCTTGTACAGGCGGGCGCGCGGCGCCTGGCCGGTGATGCACAGGATCGGGATGGAATCCGCGGAGGCCGAGTAGAGGCCGGTGATCATGTCGGTACCGGCCGGACCGGAAGTACCGATGCACACCCCCAGGTTGCCGGCGCGGGCCCGGGTGAAGCCCTCCGCCATGTGCGAGGCGCCCTCCACGTGACGTGCCAGCACATGCTTGAACCCGCCATCCTTCTTCATCGCCGAGTAAAGGGGGTTGATGGCGGCGCCAGGCACACCGAAAACGGTCTCCACGCCTTCCTTGCGCATCACTGCGGCGGCTGCATCCACTGCTCTCATTCGGGCCATGTGTGTCTCCTTGTAGGTCTGTCCGATGGGTCGATGGGGACAGCTTAGGGATTCGGGGATCCCGTTTGAATTGCCGGCGGGATCGGTTCTTTCGGTACTTTTGGTATGGAGTGGTTGGGTGGCTTTACTGGGCGCCTTTCCTTTTTTCCACCTTGAATTGGCCGGGATTTCGCCCCGGCGGGCGACCCCTTTCTTTGCGTCGCGTGTAGGGGCGGCTTCAGCCGCCCACGGACTCCGATCAAACACCTGCGGGCGGCTAAAGCCGCCCCTACAGGCTGCTCGCATCGGGCGGCCGGCGCGGAACTCGTCGGCTTCGCCTCCTCAGACAGCCGCGCCGGAAGGCCCCGCCCGATACTCCGCTGCTCGGCGGGTCAGAACGGGCTTTTCGCAAACACCGCGCGTGTGCTGAAGCCGAGGTTGGCTTCCAACGAGAAAAACAAAACCCCAAGGTCTCGCATCCGCGAGTCTTTCCGCAGAGGCTCGGAGCTTGGCCAAAGCCCGTTCCGACCCGCCGAGCAGCGGAACGGCAGGCGGGGTAGTCCGGCGCGGCTGTTTGAGCCCGAAGGGCGAGTTCCGCGCCGGCCGCCTGGCGTGAGCAGCCTGTAGGGGCGGCTTCAGCCGCCCGCAAGTGCTTGATCGGAGTCCGCGGGCGGCTGAAGCCGCCCCTACATGGGACGCAAGAAAGGAGGTCGCCCGCCGGGGCGAAATCCCGGCCAATCCAACTTAGAACAAAGGAAACCCCCCAAAACACAGCTACAACCCCCCCGTCAGCATCAGGTAACCCGGCAACCACCCGGTCAGCACGCCTTGCCCGATGGCCATGCAGGCGGTGGGCCGGGCCAGGGGGCGGCCGAGGGCGAGGAGCAGGAAGAACATCAGCCAGAGTACCGACCAGGCCACCCACGACAGACCCAGCCACCATTCACCCGGGGTGCTGGCCAGGCGCAGGGCGTCGGCGGCGACCGGTACGGCGGTGATCGCCACGAACAGACTGAACCAGCCCAGGCCGCGGCCGTCGGCCCCGCTGTAGCGGTTGATGGCGACCCACAGGTAGGTGAAGGAGAACAGCAACGACAGGGCCGCCGCCTTCACCGAGGCCAGGTCGGCGCCTTCGCCGAAAGCCAGCTTGAGGGCCACCAGCAGACTGAGCCCGCCGGCGAACAGGTTGATCACCGGGATCTCCCGGTCGCCGATGCGGCCCAACATCCACAGGCCGTTGAGGATCAGTACCGCACCCACGTAGAACAGGGCCAGTCCGAGCAGCATGGCGGGCCTCTCAGTGGCGCCCGAGGGCCGCGGTGCCGGCGAAGCGGGCGGCGGCGCCCAGCTCCCGTTCGATGGCGAGCAGGCGGTTGTATTTGGCGACCCGGTCGGAACGGCTTGCCGAGCCGGTCTTGATCTGGCCGCAGGCGGTAGCCACGGCCAGGTCGGCGATGGTGGTGTCGCCGGTCTCACCGGAGCGGTGCGAAGCGATGGCCGCATAGCCGGCGCGGCGGGCGTAGGCCATGGCGGCCAGGGTCTCGCCGAGGGTACCGATCTGGTTGGGCTTGATCAGGATGGCGTTGCCCAGGCCCTGCTCCACGCCTTCGGCCAGCAGATGCACGTCGGTGACGAAAAGATCGTCCCCGACCAGCTGGATGCGCCGCCCCAGGCGGTCGGTGAGCTGGCCCCAGCCAGCCCGGTCGTCCTCGGCCATGCCGTCCTCGATGCTGACGATGGGGTAGTCGTTCACCAGCCCGACCAGGTACTCGGAGAACTCCGCGCGAGTGAAGGCGCGGGCCTCGCCGGCCAGCACGTAGCGGTCGTTCCGGTGGAACTCGGAGGCGGCGCAGTCGAGGGCCAGGGCCACCTGCTCGCCGGGCTGGTAGCCGGCGGCGCGGATGGCCTCGAGGATCAGGTCGAGGGCCTGGCGGGTGCCGGCCACATTGGGCGCAAAGCCGCCTTCGTCCCCCACCGCGGTGGGCAGTCCATAGCGCTGCAGCAGGCTGCGCAGGGCATGGAATACCTCGACACCGGCGCGCAGGGCCTCGCTGAAGTGCTCGAAGCCGTGGGGGACGATCATGCACTCCTGGATGTCCAGGCTGTTGTTGGCGTGGGCACCGCCGTTGATGACATTCATCAGCGGCACCGGCAGCAGCGGCTCCAGCCCGTCCACGGCCAGGTGGCGGTACAGGGGCAGGCCACGGCCAGCCGCGGCTGCGTGGGCGCAGGCCAGCGACGCGGCGAGCAGGGCATTGGCCCCCAGCCGGGACTTGTCGGCCGTGCCGTCGAGGTCGCACAGGGCCAGGTCGAGAGCGGTCTGGTCGGCGGCATCACGGCCCGTCAGGGCGGCGGCGATGGGGCCTTCCAGGTGGGCCAGGGCACGGCGCACGCCCTTGCCGCCGAAGCGCGCCGGGTCGCCGTCGCGCAGCTCGAGGGCTTCGCGCTTGCCGGTGGAGGCGCCGGAGGGCACCGCCGCCGTGCCCCGATGGCCCGAGGCCAGGGTGACCGTGGCCTGCAGAGTGGGATTGCCGCGGGAGTCGAGGATCTCGAGGCCCTCGACGCGGGTGATTTCATGCATGGGAAGAGATCTCCGGGTGGCCTGGCGGAATCAGAAATGCCATTCCAGCTGGAGGGTCGGGGTGCGGGTGTTGATGCCGGGTTTGGTCACGCCGGCGGCGTTGGCGTGGTTGCCGAACTTGTTGAGCCACAACTCGTAGCCCACCCCGGCCAGCAGGGTGTTCTTGCGGCTGCCGGCCACCTGGCCGACGTCCACCATCAGGGAGGTGCGCATCAGGGTTTCGGCCTCGGTCTTCACGTTGGCGTAGTCGCGCCCCTTGGCGGTGTTGTAGTTGAGGAAGCCCTGGAACTTCAGGGGCAGCGAGGCCGCCTGGAAGGGAATGCCCCAGGCCACGCTGAGGATCAGCTGCGGATCGAAGCCGATCTCGGCCTCGGGACAGGCCGGGCTGCCCAGGCCGCAGTGGTTCCACTCCTTGCCGGCCAGCAGGCTCACGTCGAGGAAGCCGGGCACGTCGAACTTGAGGGTCGGGCCGGCCACCACCAGGCGCTTGCGCGGGGCGAAGCGGGTGTTCTTGGTGTTGAGGTCGAAACCACCGGTGAAGGCGACCTCCTTGACCGGCCCGAAGGACAGGTCCTTGTCGAGCAGCTTGCCCAGGTGCAGCTGGTGGCGGTAGGTGAGATAGAACTCGGTGGCACCGGAGCCACCGCCCGACAGGGGATCGTTCTTGTCGGACTGCAGCACGTCCAGATTGACGAAGTTCTGGCCGGTGGCATAGCCGCTGGCGTGGGTGAATTGCAGCACATGCTTGCGCACGTCCTGGGTGTTGTTCGGCTCGCGGAACTGGGTGCCCCAGCGGTAGCCGAGGAAGGTGTCGCTCCAGGTGGCGGCGACGGCGGCGGGGGCGATGGCGCCGAGCAAGGCGGCGAGGGTGAGGCTGCGGATCATGGTGGTGTCTCCTCTTTTCTTGTGAGCGATGGCCGAGCGAAGCCCCGGCGTGCAGCGGACTGCACGCGCGATCACGACGGAACGGCGGGTTGGCTGAGGGTGGAGCTGGGCGTGGGTGGCGCGGAAGGCTTAGTGGGCTTCGGCGGCCTTGGCGGCTTCGATGGCGCCGGCCTCGTCAGCCTTGCCACCGTTGAAGTAGAGGTTGAGGGCCACAGCGGCGATGGAGGTGAGCAGGATCCCGGACTCCAGCAGCGGGTGCAGGCTGTGGGACATCTGCTGGGTCCAGCGCGGGGCCACCAGGGGGATCATGCCGGCACCGATGGAGATGGCGACGATGTACAGGTTGTTGCGGTTGCTCTTGAAATCCACGTTGGCGAGGATGCGCACGCCGGTGGCGGCCACCATGCCGAACATCACCAGGCCGGCGCCGCCGAGCACGAAGGTGGGCACCGACTCCACCAGGGCCGCCATCTTGGGCAGCATGCCCAGCACCACCATGATGATGCCGGCGGCCACGCAGACCCAGCGACTCTTCACCCCGGTGACACCGACCAGGCCCACGTTCTGGGAGAAGCTGGTGTAGGGGAAGGTGTTGAAGAGGCCCCCGATCACGGTGCCCAGGCCGTCGGTGCGCAGGCCGTTGGAGAGGTCCTGCTGGCTGATCTTGCGGCCGGTGATCTCCGACAGGGCGAGGAACATGCCGGTGGATTCGATCATCACCACCACCATCACCAGGGCCATGGTCAGCACCATCACGATGTCGAAGGTGGGCATGCCGAAGGCGAAGGGGGTGACGATGTCCACCCAGTGGGCCTGGGCCACCTTGTCGAAGTGCATCTTGCCCATGCCGGCCGCCACCACGCAGCCGATGACGATGCCCAGCAGCACCGCGATGTTCGAGACGAAGCCGCGGCCGTAGCGCACCAGCAGCAGGATGGTGGCCAGCACGAAGGCGGCGATGCCCATGTTGTCGAGGGCGCCGTAGTTGGGGTTGTCCTTCATGGGCACCGGGCCGGGCAGCTTGACCTCCGGTGCGGCGGCCCCCGGCGGGAGGCTGGCGGCGGACTCGGCGGCCTTGGCCTTGGCAGCGTCCACCATGGCGACCAGCTTGGGCACATCCACGCTCTGGGCCAGCGGGGCGGGGCCCCCCATGGCCCAGCCGATGCCGACCCGCATCAGGCTGATCCCGATGATGGCGATGATGGTGCCGGTCACCACCGGCGGGAAGAAGCGCAGCAGGCGGCTCATCAGCGGCGCGATGGCGATCGAGATGAGGCCCGCACCGATGATCGCACCGAAGATCGCCCGGGCCCCGTCGGGGCCACCCTGCACGTTGGCCATGGCGACCATCGGGCCCACCGCGGCAAAGGTGACCCCCATCATCACCGGCAGCTTGATGCCGAAGTGACGGCCGAAGCCGAGGGACTGGATCAGGGTGACCAGGCCACAGCAGAACAGGTCGGCCGAGATCAGCATGGCCACGTGTTCCGCGTCGAGCTTGAGGGCCCGCCCGACGATCAGCGGCACGGCCACCGCTCCCGCGTACATCACCAGCACATGCTGCAGGCCCAGGGTGAACAGGCGCCCGGTGGGCAGACGCTCGTCCACCGGATCAACCGGCTGGACCTGGGAATCCTTTGAATACTCCGACATGGAGGTCTCCTCTATCTTGTGTGTGCTCGAGCGTCTCTGCGGACGCTGAAGAAATGCCCGGAAGCACCGGGATCTGGAGCCAGTGTAGGTGGCGCGTTTCCGGCTGGCTGAACCGAGTTCTGATAAGGGAAATAAGCACTTCGATATTGTTGCGACACAGCATGGAGCACACCCCGTATCAAAAGCTTTAGACGAAGCATCTGCTGCGCCGCAGCACGAATTTCGCGCCAGGGAACCCGGCCGGACAGGTGCCTGCGGGGGGGCTTCTGCGTATGCTGGGCGCTCCACTTGCCACCGGGCGCCCGATTCGCCAGAGGCAAGGCCGGACCTCTATATGATTTGGCTTAAGTGCAATGACATCCTCCCCTGCCCTGCCCCGCCGCGCCCTGCTGGCCCTGCTCGTGCTGTCGCTGATCTGGGGCTACAACTGGGTCGTGATGAAGGAAGTGGCCCGGCTGGCCTCGCCCCTCGACTTCTCGGCGATCCGCACGGTGCTGGGGGCCGCCGCGCTGTTTGCCGCCATGCGCGCCCTGGGGCGGCCCCTGCAGCGGATCCGGGGCCGTGACGTCGTGGTGCTCGGCCTGCTGCAGACCGCCGCCTTCACCCTGCTGATCCAGTGGGCGCTGGTGCATGGCGGTGCCGGCAAGACCGCCGTGCTGGTGTACACCATGCCCTTCTGGCTGGTGCCCCTGGCCACCTGGCTGCTCGGTGAGCGGATCGGCCGCGGCCAGTGGCTGGCCACCGGCGTGGCCGCGGCCGGCCTGGTGATGATCCTGGAACCCTGGTCGATGGGCGGCAGCGTCTTGAGCAACCTGCTGGCGATGGGCGGTGGCCTGTGCTGGGCCCTCGCCACCGTGGTGGCCAAGCGTCTGCGCCAGCGCCAGACGGTGGACCTGCTGGCCCTGACCGCCTGGCAGATGTTCTTCGGTTCGATCGCGCTGTGTGTCGCAGCCTTGCTGGTGCCATCGCGCCCGATCGACGCCACCCCTTACTTCTACGGCGCCCTGGCCTTCAATGCGCTGTTTGCCACCGGACTGGCCTGGCTGCTGTGGCTGTACGTGCTGCAACACCTGCCCGCCGCCATCGCCGGCCTGTCGGCCCTCGGCATCCCGGCCATCGGGGTGCTGTCGGGCTGGCTGCAGCTGGGCGAACGCCCCAGCCCGGCGGAGATGGCCGGCATGGGGCTGATCGGCCTGGCCCTGGCCCTGATCAGCCTGCCCGGGCTGCGCCGCCCCCCTTCACGGTCCTGAGTTCCGACTGCCATGACAGCCCTTCTTGCCTCTGCTCCCATGATCCACGTGATCGACACCGCCCCTCAGCTGCCGGCCAGGCTCCAGCGCGTCGCGCACCAGCTCGGCGCCAGCCTGCTCCACTGGTCCAGCGCGGAACGCCTGCTGGCGGCGCTCGACCCGTCCCGGGCCTGTGTGATCCTGGCCGACGCGGCCCTGCCGGACGACGGCGCCCTGAGCCTGCTCGGAGCACTGCAGCAGCAAGGCACCGGGATTCCGCTGATCGTCACCGTGGATGAAACCGACAGGGGTGAGCTGGAGCAATGCCGACGCGCCTTCCGGGCCGGCGCGAGCGACTTCCTGCCCCTGGCGGCGCCCGCCGAGGTGCTGACCGAATCCCTGCGCAAGGCGATCGGTACCCAGGTGCTCAACCGGGCCCGGCAGCAGCGCGAGCTGCGCACGCGGGCGCTGTATGCCCGCCTGTCAGGGCGGGAGCGGGAAGTGCTGGGGATGGTGGTGGCGGGCCTCACCAACAAGGAGATCGCCCGGGCCCTGAGCGTGTCACCGCGCACCGTGGAGGTGCACCGGGCACGCCTGGGCAGCAAACTGGAGACAGACACCCTGGCCCAGCTGATCCGCGAATATGCCCACCTGGTGGACGAGGACGACGGCAGCCCGCTCTGGGATGGCTGCGGCCGGGCCCTCGGCATGCCGCTGGCCCCGGCCACGGCACGCCTGTCCTGAGGCAGCGGGCCTCAGCTGACGACCAGCTTGAGGGTGATGACCTTGCCGCAGCAGGCCTCGTCGAGCATCTCGGCGGGGCCCTCGTAGGCGTCTCCCTCCTTCACCTCGGCACGGGACCAGGTCATGGCCAGGCCGTTCTCCGCCAGGAAGGTCTGCAGGGCGCGTACGCGCTTGCCCAGCAGCACCGGGTTGTAGCGCTTGGCGGGCCGGTCGCCGTAGCCGGTGATGACCAGGCGGAAGCCGCTGCCCGGCTGGAACTGGGATGCCAGGCCACGCAGGAAGTCCACCCAGACAGGGCGGATGGTCTCGCCCCGCGCATCGAAGACCACCTGGGGATCGAGGGCCAGGGTCAGGGCCCGCTCACTCTCCTCCTGCTCCACCGGCACCTGGAACGCGCCGGCCAGCATCAGCACCGCGCGCGACCTGTCCGGCCACAGGTCGGAAGCGGCCAGTGCCTGAGCCCCCAGTGCCAGCACGAGCACCCAGCCCAGGCGGAAGGTCCGGACCCGGCGCCACATTTCACCCCTGATTGCCACGTACTCCTCCTCCGTTCGCCGCCCGCTCCCGAAGCCGCCATCGGCCGCAACGGCCAAGGGAGGCAGCATGCAAAAAACAGAGGGCTCCGCATTCCGGCCGGAGCCGGGATGGCGGGAGGCCCTCCCAAGTCTTCTTGCTGGTGGGTTGCCCATTGATGGAGCAGGGACGCACTGCACCGGCCGTGAAAGCCCGACGTCCCCTTTCCGATATACATTGGCACAAATATAATTTGCGGCAATAAATTTCGCAAACCCTGCGGCCATGGCCACAGGGTTCGCGTTCCGCGTTTCTGCCCACCCTCCTGGAGTTTGATTCCATGAAGCAATCCGTCCTGGCAAGCCTGCTGGCCTGCGCCACCCTTGCCGCCTGTTCCACCGCCACCACCAAGACCGCCACCGCACCGGAAAGCGCCCCTGCCGCCGCCCCGGTCAGCGCCGCCCCGGTGGCCGCGGACAAGCTCTCCGCCGCCGAGCTGGAAGCCCGTCGTCTGGCCGCCGCGCGGACCGAGCTGGCCAAGCAGAGCGTGTATTTCGACTACGACAAGTTCGCCGTGGCAACCCGCTACCAGGACGTGATCAAGCAGCAGGCGGATTTCACCAAGGCCACCGCAAGCGACCTGATCTCGGTGGAAGGCAATGCCGACGAACGCGGCAGCCGTGAATACAACCTGGCGCTGGGCCAGAAGCGCGCCGAGGCCGTGCGCAAGGCACTGGTGAGCATGGGTGTGGCCGACAGCCGGATCGAGGCCGTCAGCTTCGGCAGCGAGAAGCCCCGCGCCACCTGCCATGACGAGAGCTGCTGGGCGGAAAACCGCCGGGTGGACTTCGCCCATAAGGACCGCTGAGGGACCTCTGAAGCGGATCACCGGGGCACGCCGGGCAAACCGCCGGGCCCCGGATGAAAAAAAGAACCCGCCGACCGGGAGGGAGGGAGAACCGGTGGCGGGTAGCAGGAAGGGCTGAAGCAAGCCCTGCGGGCGGCCGATGCCGCCCTCGGAGGGATCAGGCCGCCAGCAGGGCGTCCAGCCGGAAGCGGGCGATCTTGCCGATCTCGGTCAGGCAGGCACGGAACTCTTCCGCCCGATCATGGGCAAGCCGGGCCTCCACCGCATCCATGATCTGGTAGCGGGACAAGCCCTTCACCGCGATCACGAAGGGAAAGCCGAAACGCTCCCGATACTGGGCGTTGAGGCGGCGCAGACGCGCCAACTCCTCGGCACTGCACTGGTCCAGCCCCGCACCGCGCTGCTCACCGGTAGATGCCACGGTGAGCGTGCCGGCCACGGCCTCCTTGCCGGCCAGCTCCGGGTGAGCACGAATCAGGCCGAGTTTTTCCTCATCGCTGGCTGCTTCCAGCACCACCAGCATGGCGGTATGGAGCGCATCGACGCTGGCGAAGGGACGGGCCGCCCAGGCCCGCTCGGGGATCCAGGGCGAGTGTTCAAAGATGTCCGCCAGGCGGGCGACAAAACTGTCGCGATCAGCTGCGGAGAGGGTGTCGAGCGTAATCGTGGTCATGGGATGTCCTCGTGGCCGGTGTCAGTCGGCGAGCCGGGCGCCCTGGGCATACCAGCGGGCGATGAGCTGTCGTTCCGTGTCGGTGATGCCGGTCAGGTTGCCCAGGGGCATGTAGCCGCTGGAGACGGTCTCGGCAATCTTGGCGGCGTGCTGGCCGATCTGTTCCGGTGTCTGCAGCACCACCCCCTTGGGCGGCTGGGCGAAGCCCTCGCGGGTCGGCTTGTCGGCGTGACAGGTGGTACAGCGGTGATCCACCACTTGCCGGAAGGCCGCGAAGCTGACCTTGTCGCCGCCCGCATCCACCGCCTTGGGCGCCATCAGCACGATCAGCGTGGCCAGCAGGGCCACCCCGGCGGCGGGCAGCCACCACTTCACCTGGCCCCGGTGACGCAGCACGAAGAACTGACGGATCAGCACGCCGGCCAGCATCATCACCACCAGGATCAGCCAGCCATGGGGGTGGGAGTAGGTCATCGGGTAGTGGTTGCTGATCATGATGAACAGCACCGGCAGCGTGAAGTAGGTGTTATGCACCGAACGCTGCTTGCCCACTTGGCCGGGGCGAGTGTCCACCGGCAGACCGGCCCGGATCTGCTCGACCATGCGCTTCTGGCCGGGGATGATGTGGATGAACACATTGGCCACCATCATGGTACCGAGCATGGCCCCCACGTGGATGTAGGCGCCGCGGGCCGAGAACACCTGGTGCAGCAGCCAGTCGCAGGCCACCACGAAGATGAAGACCAGCACGGCGAGCAGCCCGTCGCGCCCCATCAGGTTGCGGCACAGGACGTCATACACCACCCAGCCGACCGCCAGGAAGCCCACCGACAGGCCTATCGCCGCGCCCTGGCTGATGTCCAGCACCTGCTTGTCGATGAGGTAGCTGGAGGCGCCGATCCAGTACACCACCACCAGCAGGCTCATGCCCGACAGCCAGGTGGTATAGGCCTCCCACTTGGACCAGTGGAGGTCGTCACTGAGGGGTTCGCCCTTGGGGCCGGTCAGGAATTTCTGGCTGCAGTAGAAGCCGCCGCCGTGCACCGCCCACAGCTCGCCGAAGACACCGCGCTCGCCGTCGGCCGCCTTCTTCGGCGGACGCAGGGAGTTGTCGAGCATCACGAAATAGAAGGAGGCACCGATCCAGGCGATGCCGGTGATCAGATGGAGCCAGCGCAGCAGCAGGTTGGCCCAGTCGAGGAGATAGGTTTCCATGTCTCGTCAGTCTCTTGCTATAGGGCGGCAGGGCTCAGCTGCCACGGTAGGTGGAGTAGCTCCACGGGGACACCAGCAGCGGCACGTGGTAGTGCTGGGACGGGTCGGCGATGCCGAAGCGCAGCACCACCTCATCGACGAACAGGGGCTCGGGCAGGGCGGCGCCGAGGCTGCGGAAGTAATCGCCGGCGGCAAAGGTCAGCTCGTAGCTGCCGGTCTCGAAGGCCTCGCCTTGCAGCAGGGGCTGGTCGCAGCGGCCGTCATGGTTGGTGAGGGTACGCAGCAGTTCGCGGCGACCGCCATCGAGGCGGTAGAGGGTCACGGCGATGCCGACGCCCGGCCGGCCGTTGGCCGTGTCGAGCACGTGGGTGGTCAGTCGTCCCATGGTCTGTCTCCTGATTGTGCTTGTGTTGGATGGAGACGAGTGTAGGGCGAGGCGTGCTTAAGAAATCGGATATGGGCTTATAAGCCGTATATAGTTTCCGATATTTTCCTGGCCCCCCGGCCACCGCCCGCGAGACCCCGATGAGCAGCCGACGAAGCGAAGACCAACTCGACACCTACCTGCTGCGCATGCTGTGCCTGCTGGTCACCGAGCGCAGCGTGTCGCGCACCGCCCTCAAGCTGAACCAGTCCCAGCCGGCGGTCAGCCTGGCCCTCAAGCGCCTCCGCCAGATCCTCGGCGATCCGCTGCTGGTGCGCGAGAAGAGCGGCATGGTGCCCACCGAGCGGGCCCTGACCCTGCTCTCCCACGCCAAGGGCGCGCTGGCCGAGATCGACCGGATGACCTTCTCGCCGGAATCCTTCGATCCGCAGACCAGCCGCTACGAGTTCCGAGTCGGCGCGCCGGACTACCTGGCCCCGATCTTCATGGCCGGCGTGGTGGAGCGGATCCGCAAGGAGGCGCCCCAGGTGCGCCTGAGCCTGCAGTCCCTGGGGCCGAGCTTCGATTTCGAGCGCTCTCTGGCCGAAGGCGATCTGGACGTGGTGATCGGCAACTGGCCGGAACCGCCCCACCGCATGCACCTGTCGATGCTGCTGGAGGACGAGGTGGTATGCCTGGTGGCCGCCAACCACCCGCTGGCCCGCAAGGGCATGACGGCGGAGGACTACCAGCGCGCCGCCCACATCGTGCCGATGCCCTACTCGATCAGCCAGCGCGGCGTGGTGGACACCATGCTGGCCACCCACCGCATCAACCGGGACGAACGGGTGGTGGTGCAATCCTTCACCACCGCCCCCTACCTGCTGCTGGGCAGCGACCTGGTGTTCACCACCACCCGCCACTTCGCCCGCTTCTACGCCGACCTGCTGCCCCTCGCCATCCTGCCCTCGCCCATCCCCTTTCCGGACATGCGCTTCTACCTGCTGTGGCACGAACGCAACCACCTCACCCCCGCCCACCGCTGGATCCGCCGCCTGCTCAGTGAGTGCGGGCGGCAGATCAAGACCGTGTAGGGGGCGGCGTGGGGGCGGCTTTAGCCGCCCACGGACTTTGATCAAGCACCTGTGGGCGGCTAAAGAGGGTGTTGTAAAACGCTGCGGCCCTGCCGAAGCGGTGTTGTCCAGGGCGTGTTGGTTATTCTGAGTCTGGGGCTTTACGGGTCGGCTTTCCATTGTTGTACGTTGAATTGGCCGGGAATTCGCCCCGGCGGGCGCCCCCTTTCTTTGCGTCGCCAAAGAAAGGGGAAAAGAAAGGCGACCCGGCTTCCCCGGTCGTTCGCTGCGCGAACGACTCCCCTGCGCTGCTCGCATCGGGCGGCCGGCGCGGAACTCGTCGGCTACGCCTCCTCAGACAGCCGCGCCGGAAGGCCCCGCCCGCTGCTGCGCTGCTCGGCGGGTCAGAACGGGCTTTTCGCAAACACCGCGCGTTT
>CALBTT010000168.1 GCA_937967645.1 uncultured Zoogloea sp. | reverse complement strand
CCACCAGGGCCAGGAGCTGCTTGGGATATTGTTCGCGCGACAGGGGCCACAGACGTGTGCCGGAGCCGCCGGAGAGGATTACGGGTTGAAGTTGCATGAGCCGCTCTGGATGAAATGGGGAAACCGGGATTAGCCAACTGCCGGCGATGGTAAACCTAAGACCGCGCCCGGAAAACCCACCGTCATCAAACGGTCACTCTTGCGGCAAGTGTTCCTCCGGCGCCTTCAGCCATGATCCAACCACCACCTCGACCTCTTCAACCCCGGTCTTCTTGAGACTCGAGAACAATTGCACGGTCACTTTCTCCCCAAGCGGCTCCAGCTCCTTGCGCACCTTTGCCAGGGTCGCCGCCGCCTCGCTGCGGGTCAGCTTGTCGCTCTTGGTGAGGAGTACGTGGATCGGCCTGCCGCTCGGCGCAAACCAGCCGATCATGGTGCGGTCCAGCTCCTTGAGGGGATGCCGTGAATCCATGATCAGGACCAGCCCGATCAGGTTGGGACGCCGGGTGAGATAGTCCTCGAGCAGGTGCTGCCACTGGCGCCGGATCGCTTCCGGCACCTCGGCGTAGCCATAGCCCGGGAGGTCCACCAGCACCGCCCCGTTCTGCAACCGGAAGAAGTTGATCAGCTGCGTCCGCCCGGGGGTCTTGGACACAAAGGCCAGGCGGGTGTGGTTGGCCAGGGTATTGATCGCACTGGACTTGCCGGCATTGGAACGGCCGGCAAAAGCCACCTCCGGACCGATGGGCGTGGGCAGGCCGCTGGCCTTGGCGATGGAAATCTCGAACTGTGCGTTGCGGAAGAGGGACATGAGGAAGCTTGAATTACGCGGGGAAGCAGTTACTGCGTCGCGCAAATGACTGGAATTGCTATAGAATAGCAGGTTTGAGACATCCACATTCTTGGCTTTCCGAGGACATCATGATCAAGCGTTCCCTTCTGCTTTCGCTGCTTCTGGCCGCCGCTGCGGTCCAGGCTCAAGACAAGGCCGCCGCCCAGCCCGACCTGGCCAAGGCGAAACAGACTGCAGAACAGATCTGTGGCGCCTGCCACGGCGCTGACGGCAACAGCCAGATCCCCGCCAACCCCAAGCTCGCGGGGCAGCACGCGGATTATCTCTACAAGCAGCTGCGGAACTTCAAGAGTGAAGGCGGCGCTCCTGCCGAGCGCGCCAACCCGGTGATGGGCGGCATGGCCGCGCCCCTCTCCGACGCCGACATGAAGGGCCTCGCCGCCCACTTCGCCAGCCAGACCCTGAAGCCCGAATCCGCCAAGAACAAGGCCTCCATCGAACTCGGCCAGAAGCTCTGGCGTGCCGGCGACGTGAAGCGCGGCATCCCCGCCTGTGCGGCCTGCCACGGCCCGGCCGGCGCCGGCCTGCCGGCCCAGTACCCGCGCCTGTCCGGTCAGTTCGCCGACTACACCGAAGCCCAGCTGAAGGCCTTCCGTGCCGGTGAGCGCGCCAACGATCCGAACAAGATGATGCGCACCATCGCCATCAAGATGACCGACCCGGAAATCAAGGCGGTCGCCGACTACGCCGCTGGTTTGCGCTGAGTCAAGGCGCGCCTCGGCGCAGCCCATTAAAAAAGGGGTGGTTCCGGCCACCCCTTTTTTCGTCTATCGCCCCCGCTCTCCAGACGCCCCACCGCAATCACCTCATGCGACCACGCAGCACCTCCCGCGCCCTCTACGAGCTGCTCAGCTCGATGCGCTTCGCGATCAGCCTGCTCACCGTGCTGGGGATAGCCTCCATCATCGGCACGGTGGTCAAGCAGAACGAGCCCTACAACAATTATCTCAGCCAGTTCGGCCCCTTCTGGTTCCCCGTCTTCGAGAAACTGGGCCTCTACTCGGTTTACAACTCTTTCTGGTTCCTGACCATCCTGGGCTTCCTGGTGCTATCCACCTCGGCCTGCATCGTTCGGCAGACCCGCCCGATGCTCAAGGACATGCGCGGCTTCCGCGAGCACGCCCAGGAGACCTCGCTGGCCAGCTTCGCCCACCACGCGCGGATTCCGCTGCTGCTGCCCCGCGCCGAGGCCCGGGATGCGCTGCTGGCCTACCTGCAACGCGCGGGCTTTGCCGTGCGCTGCAACGAACGTGACAAGAGCGTCCTGCTGGCTGCCAAGCAGGGCAGCCTGACCCGGGTCGGCTACTTCCTGGCCCACGGCGCCATCGTGCTGATCTGCATCGGCGGCCTGCTCGACGGCAACCTGCCCCTCAAGCTGAGGATGGCACTCGGCGGCAAGCAGGTCACCACCGGCAACCAGCTGATCTCGGACATTGGCCCCGAAAGCCGGCTGGGCCTCGACAACTGGAGCTTCCGCGGCAATGTGTTCATCCCCGAGGGCAAGAGCGCCAACACCGCCGTGGTCAATGTGCAGGACGGCATCCTGCTGCAGGACCTGCCCTTCACCGTGTCCCTGCGCAAGTTTCACCTGGAGCACTACGAGAGCGGCATGCCCAAGCGCTTCGCCAGCGACATCGTGCTCACCGATCCAGCCACCGGCCAGTCGATCGAGAAGACCATCGAAGTTAACAAGCCCTTCGAATTTGCCGGCGTGATGATGTACCAGGCCAGCTTCGAGGACGGCGGCTCGCGCATGCGCATGCTCGCCCACGACCTGCGCCCGGGCCGCGGCACCTCGGCCAAGCCGCTGGAGGCGGCGGTGGGGGATTCGCTCAAGCTGAACAGCCAGGGGCTGGATCACAGCCTGGAGCTGGGCAGCTTCCGCGCCTTCAACATCGAGAACATGGCCAACGATGCCGCCGAGCCCGAGGGCGGAACGCTCACCCGCCTCGAGAAGCACCTGGGCAGCGGCGCCCGGTCCCCCACCCGCAAGGACATGCAGAACGTCGGCCCGAGCATCCAGTTCAAGCTGCGCGACTCGGCCGGCCAGGCCCGTGAGTATCAGAACTTCATGCAGCCCATCCTGCAGGACGGCGCCTGGTACATGCTCACCGGCATGCGTGACAGCCCCTCCGCCCCCTTCCGCTTCATGCGCATTCCGATGGACGGCGACGGCCGCCCGGACAGCTGGTTCGAGATCCGCAGCGTGCTGCTCGACACCTCGCGCCACGCCGAGCTCGCACGCCGCTTCACGGCCACGGCCCTGCCCGCCAGCGCGGCCAGCGATGTCCGTGGGCGCCTTGAGGAAACCACCCGGCGCACCCTTGAACTGTTCGCCCTGGGCGGCTTCGATGGTCTCGGCAAGTTCATCGAGAGCACCATTCCGGCCGGAGAGCGGGACAAGGCCGCCGATGTGTTCATCAAGATCCTCGAGGGCTGCGCCTGGGAAGCCTGGAGCCTCGCCCGCAGCGCGGCAGGGGCCCCGGCACCCACCCCGTCCCCCGCCCACGCGCGCCTGCTGCGCGATACCCTCAACGCCACCAACGACAGCCTGCACTACGGCGCGCCGGTCTATATTCAGCTCACCGGCTTCGACGAAGTGAGGGCCACTGTGCTGCAGGTGACCCGCTCACCCGGCAAACCCATCGTTTACCTGGGCTCCCTGCTGCTGGTGCTCGGTGTCTTCGCAATGCTCTACATCCGCGAACGCCGTCTGTTCATCCTTCTCAAGGACTCGGGGGAGGCCTTGGTCGCCCTGGGCTCGAACCGCAAGTCGATGGACGTGGACGAGCGCTTCGAGCAGCACCGGGATGCCATCGCCGCCCTGCTGACCCCACCCTCACGCCCCTGACCCGAGACTTTCGATCATGGACATCGCCCACAAGGACTCCCCCTCCCTCCTGCGCCGCCTCACCCCCGGCGATGCGCTGTTCACCCTGGCCCTGATTGGCGGTGCGCTCTTTGCGCTACGCCAGTACGGCGGCTTCATGGACATCTACGACAAGGCCATCCTGCTCCTCACGGTGCCGGCGCTGGCCGCCCTCGGGGTGACGTGGAAGCCCTTCCGGCTGTTCCTGGCCGTCTCCGCCGGCCTCGCCGTGTGCAGCATGACGCTCTACGGCGGCGACCTGGCCCGGGCCGAACAGGTCTTCTTCCTGAAGTACCTGATCTCCAGCCAGACCGCGATCATGTGGATGAGCGCGCTGTTCTTCATCGCCACCGGCGCCTACCTGCTGGGTCTGGCCGCCCGCTCGAACTTTGCCGAAGCCACCGGCACGGCCCTGACCTGGTGTGCCGTCACGATGGGTACCACCGGACTCTTCGTGCGCTGGTATGAGAGTTACCTGATCGGTACTGACGTGGGCCACATCCCGATCAGCAACCTTTACGAAGTCTTCGTGCTGTTCTCGCTGATCACCGGCCTGCTCTACCTCTACTACGAAGGCATCTATGCCACCCGCCGGATGGGGGCCTTCGTGCTGACGGTGATCTCCGCGGCCGTGGCCTTCCTGCTCTGGTACACCTTCTCCCGCGAGGCCCACGAGATCCAGCCTCTGATCCCGGCGCTACAGAGCTACTGGATGAAGGTGCACGTACCCGCCAACTTCATCGGCTACGGCGCCTTCGCGCTGGCCGCGATGATCGGGGTGGCGGACCTGCTGGTGCGCCATGGCATCCTGGTCAGCCGCCTGCCCGCCGCCAAGGTGCTCGAGGATGTGATGTACAAGGCCATCGCCATCGGCTTTGCCTTCTTCACCATCGCCACCATCCTGGGCGCCCTTTGGGCTGCCGAGGCCTGGGGCACCTACTGGCAATGGGACCCGAAGGAGACCTGGGCCTTCATCGTCTGGCTCAACTACGCCACCTGGCTGCACATCCGCCTGACGAAAGGCCTGCGCGGCGCCCTGCTGTCGTGGTGGGCGGTGATCGGCCTGCTGGTGACGGCCTTTGCCTTCGTGGGGGTCAACATGTTCCTGTCGGGGCTGCACTCCTACGGCTCGCTGTAAGCCCACCCGGCCCGACTTCAAAGCCGGGTCAGGGCCGTGGCTTGCCGGCCTCGAGACAGGCGATTTCCGCGCTGCTGAAGCCCGCCCTCTGGCGGGCTTCGACATTCAGGGGCCTGGGCGGCCAAGGCGCATCGAAGTCCCGCATCAGGGACAGGTAGGTCGCCTCCGGCTCCAGGCCACGCTGCGCGCAGAAGTGACGGAACCAGCGGTCGCCCAGGGCCACGTGGCCGATCTCGTCGCGCAGGATGATGTCGAGCACGGCGATCGTCGCCTCATCGCCGATCCGCCGCAGAGCCGCGACGATGGGCGGCGTCGCGTCCAGCCCCCGCGCTTCGAGCACCCGCGGCACCAGAGCCATCCGGACCAGCGGGTCGCCCGCAGTTTTTACCGCCATGTCCCACAGCCCCCGGTGGGCTGGAAAGTCGCCATAGGCGTGACCGAGTGCGGCCAGACGATCCACCACCAGTCCGTAGTGGTAGGCCTCTTCCGCAGCCACTTGCAACCAGCCATCGTAGAAATCGTCTGGCAGCCCGCGGAAGCGGTAGACACAGTCCAGGGCGAGGTTGATCGCATTGAACTCGATGTGGGCGATGGCATGCAGCAGAGCCGCGTGCCCACCTGGAGAGCCTGGCTTGCGCCGCGGCATGGAGGTATGCGCGACCAGCTCAGGGCGGGGAGGCCGCCCCGGGTCATCGACCCCCAGCACAGGGGCCGAACCGGACGCAGGCGTGGGCAGCAGCCCTTGTCGCCTGTCCTCGCACAGAGAGGTCACGGCGGCGGACTTGTCTGCCGGATCGGCGATCATGAGGGCCGTGAGGGCCCGTTGATGAAGGTCTTCGTCAGGCATCATGGGGGCGGATCTTACCAGCCCCATGATGCAGCGCGACAATGCGGGGTGGCGCCTCCCGGGCGCCCAGCACCGGTCAGACGGTCTTGCGACGGGCCGGGGCGCGCTTCCTGGGAGCGGGCTCCGCAGCCTGGGCGATCAGCTGGCTCGTGCCGGTCAAGGCATCGACCTGTGCCCCCAGGCGTCCGAAATTCTCCATCGCGGCGAGCTGGGTATTGAAGCCGTCGCGCACTGCGGCGAAGAAGGGGGCAAAGCCCTCCGGCGCCTCACGCACCAGACGATCGATGCCGGCCTGAAGCTGCTGCGTCGTCTCCGCCGCGGACTGGCGTACCGCCTCGGCCAGCAGGTTACGCATCTCGACCAGCACCGCATACTGCTGCCGGACATTGTCGGAAGCCAGTTCCACGCCCGACTGCAGAGCACCCGCCTGCCAGGCGGCAAAACCCTCCGCATCCCTCACTGCGGCCAGCGCCTGGGCCGACTCAAGGGCTTGCTTGCCCGCCTCGAACTGCAGCAGCGCGACCTTTTCCATCTGTCCCGCCAGGTCACGACTGAAAGCCAGCATGTTGTCCATCGTGGCCGCCTGGGCCCGCCCGAGTTGCTCAAAGGTCATTCCGGCCATGCGCGTCTCCTGGTTCATTGATCAAACAGCCCCACCCTTCCAGTGGCCTGCCGCTCAGAGCAAATCAGCATTCTGCCGAAGAGGCGTTACAGGGCGAATCCGGCCTTTCCCATAAGAAACGCAGGGTAAACCCTTACATCCCATGCCGGCCCGCGTCCAGCCCTCTGGCCGCCCGGATGACGTGGGCCACCAGCTCCGCCACGGACTCGACCTGCAGCTTCTCCATGACCCGCGCCCGGTGCTGCTCCACGGTCTTCATGCTGATCCCAAGGCCCTCGGCGATCTGCTTGTTGAGCCGTCCCGCCGTCATCCCGTCAAGCACCTCCCGCTCCCTTGCGGTCAGTCCGTCCAGGCGAGCGCGGAAGGCCTGCTGCCAGGCCGCCTCGGCCCGACGCAGCCCCGCCACCTGGACCGCCTCACTGACGCGGTCGAGCAGGACCTGCTCGTTGAAGGGCTTCTGCAGGAAGTCGAAGGCACCTTCCCGCATCGCCCGGGCGACCATGGGCACGTCTCCGTGGGCAGAGACGAAAATGATCGGGATCTCCGATCCGAGGCGGCCAAGGCGTTCCTGCAGCCCGACCCCGCTGAGCCCCGGCATGCGCACATCGAGCACCAGGCAATGGGCCTGCTCCAGGGCCTCCCCGTCGGCGAGCAGGTCCAGCGCACCGGCAAAACAGCGCACGGGGAAGCCGAGGGTTTCGACGAGCAGACCGATGGACAGGCGCACTGCGTCGTCGTCGTCGACGACACAGACGAGGGGAGCGTTCATGGCGATCTCCGGGCGGACAGACTGCATCTTCTTCTTTTGAGAGCACTACGCCGGCCGGCGGGGGCCGATCCGGCTTCAGGCACGCGCCACCGGCAGGGAGAAGCAGAAGCAGGTTCCGGCGGCACTGCTGCTGTCGACCCACAAACGCCCGCCATGGTTCTCCACGATGCTGCGGCAGATTGCCAGCCCCAGGCCGACCCCGTCAGCCTTGGTGGTCGCAAACGGCGCGAAAGGGTCTGACCGCACCGCGTCGGCAAGACCTTCGCCGGAATCGCTCACCGCCACCTCCACGGCAGCATCCGGGAGAGACCGGGAGCGGATGCGCAGGATCCTCTCGGACGGCACGGCATCCATTGCATCAATGCCGTTCTTGATCAGGTTGCTCAGCACCTGCTCCATCTGCACCTGATCGGCCTGCACCGCGGGCAGCCCCTCCTCCAGGTCCAGGACACACTGCACGGCATGGGCACGGATCTCGAACTGCATGAAGCGGAGCACGCCACGCACGACCTCGTTGAGCGCCACCGCGCCGGGCTGCCCCCCGCCCTTGCGCGCGAAGCTGCGCACCTGATTGACGATCGCCCCGGCCCGCAGCGCCTGCTCGGCGATCATCGTGAGCGGCGCCCGCAGCCGCTCGTCCAGCGGCCCCGGCTCATCCAGGCGGTGGAGCGCCACTGCACTGAAGTTACGCAGGGCGGTGAGCGGCTGATTGAGTTCATGGGCCAGTGAAGAGGCCATCTCGCCGACATGGATCAGTCGCGCGGCGCGCTCCAGCTCCTGCTGCTGGCGCTTTTCCCGCTCGGCCCCGAGGTAGCGTTCGTGGACATCCCGGACGGTACCGATCATGCGGTGGGGCAGGCCGTCCGGCCCCCTCTCCATGACCCGGCCGCGCAGCGCCACCCAGCGGTAGCTCCCATCCTCGAGGCGCAACCGGAACTCGGTCTCGGTGATGGGACGCGCCCCCGTCAGATGGGCGGCAAATGCCATCATCGCACTCCGGACATCGTCCGGATGGAGGCGCCCGGGCCAGATGTCGCCACGCCGCAGGCGCACCGCATCCGGGCATCCGATCAGGCCCCGGAAGGACGAGCTGACCTCGATCTCGCCGCTTTCCAGGGACCAGTCCCAGACACCGTCACCCGCCCCATCGAGGGCGAAGCGCCAGCGCTCCTCGGCCTCTTCGAGGCGGGACTGGGCCTCCAGCGCCTCGGTGACATTACGGATGACCAGGATCACCAGCGTCCCGGTCGGGCGCTCGATGTAGGACAGCACGGCCTCCCCGAGGAAGCTCCGGCCATCCCGGCCGCGATGCGGCCCGGCAGCCAGGCGCGCCGGCCGTCCCTCGAAGGTCCGGGGCGTCCAGGCGAAGAGCTCCGCCAGCGACGCCCCTGGCAAGCCCGTGTCGCCGAAACCGTAAAGGCCATGGGCCGCCGGATTGGCGTCGACGATCAGGCCCGTGTTGTCGGCGACCAGGACCGGCTCTGGTACCGCCCGGAAGACTGCGCGGTAGCACACCTCGCAATCATGCCGCTGGCGCTCGCCGCCGGGCTCCGCCACATCACAGACATCCGCCCCCGAGTCATGCATGCTCTGCGCCCCTCAATCGGAACCGGCCGGGCGCCTGATCGCCCCTACCGCCTGGTGGGAGGGCTCAGCGCAGGCCGCCACCCGGCATCAGCCCCTTCATGGCACGCATCATCTTCTGCATGCCGCCCTTGGAGAACTGCTTCATCATCTTCTGGGTCTGCTCGAACTGGTTGAGCAGGCGATTGACCTCCTGCACCGTCACCCCCGAGCCCGCCGCAATACGGCGCTTGCGGGAGGCCTTCAGCAACTCCGGCTTGGCCCGCTCGGCAGGCGTCATGGAGTTGATGATGCCCTCGATGCGGCGCACCGCCTTGTCTTCCACGCCTCCCTGCAGCTGGCCCGCTGCCTGGGCGAACTGGGCCGGCAGCTTGTCGAGCAGGCTGGAGAGGCCGCCCATCTTCTTCATCTGTCCCAGCTGGTCCTTGAAGTCGTTGAGGTCGAAACCCTTGCCACTCTTCAGCTTCTGGGCAAATTCCTTGGCCTTCTCCTCGTCGACGCCCCGGCGCGCGTCCTCCACCAGGGACAGGATGTCGCCCATGCCGAGGATCCGGCTGGCCATCCGTTCGGGGTGGAACTCCTCGAGTCCAGCCAGCTTTTCGCCCACACCGGCGAACTTGAGCGGCTTGCCGGTGACGTGACGCACCGACAGCGCCGCACCGCCGCGGGCATCACCGTCCAGCTTGGTCAGCACCACACCGGTGAGCGGCAGCGCCTCGTTGAAGGCTCGGGCGGTGTTGACCGCGTCCTGGCCCAGCATCGCATCCACGACGAAGAGGGTCTCGATGGGATTGACCGCGGCATGGAGCGCCTGGATCTCCTCCATCATCACCTGGTCGATGGCCAGCCGGCCGGCCGTATCCACCAGCAGCACGTCCATGTAGTGGCGGCGGGCGTAGTCCACCGCGGCGCGGGCGATGTCCACCGGCTTCTGGTCCGGCGTCGAGGGGAAGAACTCGATGCCCGCCTGTTCGGACACGGTCTGCAACTGGGCGATGGCGGCAGGGCGATAGACGTCGGTCGATACCGCCAGCACCTTCTTCTTCATGCGCTCGACCAGCATCTTGCCGAGCTTGCCGGTGGTAGTGGTCTTGCCCGCGCCCTGCAGACCTGCCATCAGGATGATGGCGGGTGGCTGGGTGGCCAGGTTGAGGCCGCTGTGGGCGCCGCCCATGAGGTCGGTCAGTTCCTTGTGCACCACGCCCACCAGGGCCTGGCCCGGGGTCAGGGAGCTGAGCACCTCGGTCCCGACGGCCTTCTCCTTGACCCGCGCGATGAAGTCCTTGACCACCGGCAGGGCCACATCGGCCTCCAGCAGGGCCATGCGGACTTCGCGCAGGGCGTCCTGAATGTTGTCTTCGGTGAGGCGCGCCTGACCGCGGAGGGTCTTGACGACTTTGGCAAGGCGGGTAGTAAGGTTATCCAGCATGATGGTTCGTGACCGAGGCCTTGGAGTAAACTTGAAAGATGGCCGCGATTCTACTTCATCTGCTCCCTGCGTCCCTGTACGCCCTGCTTGGTGTGCACTTCTGGCACAGCCGCTGGCTGGCTCCCACCAAGGCGCCACGCCAGGGCCTGCTGCCGTGGGAACGGATCGTCATGCTCGGCGCCCTGGTGGCGCATGGCTTTGCGCTGCACAGCGTGTTCTTCTCGGGCACCGGCATCCACTTCGGCTTCAGCGTCGCGCTGTCACTGATGCTGTGGCTGGCCATGCTGTTCTACTGGATCGAGAGCCTCTACGCCCGGCTCGAAGGCTTGCAGACCCTGGCCATGCCGGCCGCAGCGGTGTGCGCCCTGCTCCCTGCGTTCTTTCCAGACCAGCACTTGCTGGCCAACACCAGCTCGCCGCTGTTCAGGGCCCACTTCGTGGTCGCCATGCTGGCCTACAGCCTGTTCACCCTGGCCGCCCTGCACGCGACCCTGATGGCCGTGGCGGAGCGCCGCCTGCATGGGGCCCGGCTGACCCGGGCCTTTGCCTCGCTGCCGCCGCTGCTGACCATGGAAACCCTGCTGTTCCGGCTGATCGGGATCGCCTTCGTGTTGCTCACCCTCACCGTGGGTTCGGGCATCCTCTTCTCCGAAGCCCTGTTCGGCAAGGCTTTCCGCTTCGACCACAAGACGGTCTTCGCCATCATCTCCTGGATCCTGTTCGGCAGTCTGCTGGTCGGCCGGCACGCCTGGGGCTGGCGCGGCAAGAAGGCCCTGTACTGGACCCTCGCGGGCTTCGCGGCGCTGATGCTGGCCTACGTGGGAAGCCGCTTCGTCGCCGAAGTGCTGCTCGCCCGCCCGGCTTGACAAGCCCGGACCCGGGCTGAATACTCGACCCGAGTCATTTCATCCCATCCGCTTGAACAGCATCCCCCTCTCCGCCCAGTCGGCGATCCTGGCCACCCTGCTGGCGTTGTCCGGCTTCTTCTCGATGGCCGAGACCTCCATGATGGCGGCCAATCGCTACCGCCTCCGCTCCGCCGCACAGCGAGGCTCCCGTGGCGCGCGCCTGGCCCTCGAGCTGCTCGGCCAGACCGACAAACTGCTGGGCATCATCCTGCTGTGCAACAACCTCGTGAATGCCGCGGCAGCCACCCTGGTCAGCGTCATCACCATCCAGCTCTTCGGCAGTGAGGAATGGGTGCTGGGTGTCAGCACTCTGGTCGTCACCTTCCTGATCCTGGTGTTCTCGGAGATCACCCCCAAGGTGATCGGCGCCAACCATGCCAACCGCCTCGCCTGCATCGTCAGCTACCCGCTGACCGCCCTGCTCCGCGGCCTGTATTTCGTCGTCTGGTTCATCAACCTGTTCGTCGCCGGGCTGCTGCGCCTGCTCCGCCTGCATGGCCGGGCCGGCGAAGAGTCCCAGGCCCTGTCCACCGAAGAACTGCGCACACTGGTGCTCGAATCCGGCGCGTTCATCCCGCCGAAGCACCGCAGCATCCTGCTCAACCTCTTCGAACTGGAGGACATCACCGTCGAGGACGTGATGACGCCGCGAAGCCAGATCGAAGCGATCAACGCGGCCGACCCGATGGACACCATCGAGCGCCACCTCGGCACCTGTTACCACACCCGCCAGCCGGTCTTCGACGGCGACATGAATGCGGTGATCGGCGTACTGCATGTACGCCGCATCCTTGGCCAGACCCTGGATCGCCAGCTGAACATGGCCGACATCCGGGAGATGCTCACCCGCCCCTACTTCATTCCCGCCAGCACCCCTGTCTATTCCCAGCTGCAGTTCTTCCAGGAGAACCGGGAGCGCCTCGGGCTGGTGGTGGACGAATATGGCGAGCTGCTCGGGCTGGTGACCCTCGAGGACATCATCGAGGAGCTGATCGGCAAGTTCACGACGAGCACCCACGACACCAGCGATCGGCTGCGGTGGGACCCGCAGGGCTGCGTGATCGCCGACGGGGGGCAGCACCTGCGCACCCTCAACCGGAAGCTGGGCCTCAACCTGCCCGTCGAGGGCCCCAAGACCCTCAACGGACTGATCCTGGAGCACCTGCAGGACATTCCCGAATCGGGTGTGTCGATCAAGATCGCCGGCGTGGCGATCGAGGTGCTGCAGGCCGAGAACCGCCGCATCAAGACCGCCCGCATTTTCCGCCCGAAGACCGATGTCTAGTCGCCGCCAGGCCTGCGCAGCTTTACAAGCCCGCCGCCTGACGGCATGATCGACGGGATATTCCGGCCGACTCTCCTTTCGACGCCACGGCATGTCCTCTCCCCCTTCTGCAGCCCTGAGCGGCCTGGCCCGCGCGTTCATCCAGCACGGCAAGCTCCTTGAGGCCGAGGCGATCGGTTGTTCGTCGCACTCCGCCAATCCGAACGACTTCGTCATCGAGGTGATCAACCGGGGCCTGATGAGCGCTTCCGACATCGCCCTCTTTGCGGCGGAGACCTTCGGGTCGCCCGCCCTCGACCTGAACGCCTTCGACCCCGCACACCTGCCTGCAGACGCCATCGACCGCAAGTTGATGACCAAGCATCAGGTGGTGGCCCTGGGGCGACGGGGCAACCGCCTGTCCCTGGCCCTCGCCGACCCCTCCAACCTGCGCATCCTCGACGAGATCCGCTTCCAGACCGGACTCGCTGTGGACCCGGTGGTGGTGGAGGCGCCCAAGCTGATCGCCCTGGTCGAGAAGCTCTCCGAATCGACCACAACCACCCTCAAGGACCTGACCGGCGAAGAGTTCGACATGGACCTCCTCGGCCAGGAGGGTACCGGTGAACAGTCCGCGCCGGAGGACAACGCCTCGGAGGTCGACGACGCCCCGGTCGTCCGCTTCATCCAGAAGCTGCTGATCGACGCCATCAACGAGGGCGCCTCGGACATCCACTTCGAGCCCTACGAAAAGTACTACCGGATCCGCTTCCGCACCGACGGCATCCTGCGCGAGATCGCTCAGCCGCCGCTGGTCCTGAAGGAAAAGATCGCTGCCCGCATCAAGGTCATCTCCCGCCTCGACATCTCGGAAAAGCGCATCCCCCAGGATGGCCGGATGAAGCTCGTGCTGTCCAAGAACAAGGCCATCGACTTCCGGGTATCGACCCTGCCCACGCTGCACGGCGAGAAGATCGTGATGCGGATCCTCGATCCGTCCTCCGCCATGCTCGGGGTGGATGCCCTGGGCTACGAGCCGGAGCAGAAGGCGGCCCTGATCGATGCGATCGAGCGCCCCTACGGCATGATCCTCGTCACCGGCCCCACCGGCAGCGGCAAGACGGTCTCGCTGTACACCTGCCTCAACATGCTGAACAAACCCGGGGTAAACATCAGTACCGCAGAAGACCCTGCGGAAATCAACCTCCCGGGCATCAACCAGGTCAACGTCAACGAGAAGGCCGGGCTGACCTTTTCCTTCGCCCTGCGGGCCTTCCTGCGTCAGGATCCGGACGTGATCATGGTCGGTGAAATCCGCGACCTCGACACTGCGGAGATTTCCGTCAAGGCCGCCCAGACCGGCCACCTGGTGCTGTCGACCCTGCACACCAACGACGCACCCTCAACGCTGGAACGCCTCAAGAATATGGGCGTCGCGCCGTTCAATATCGCATCGTCGGTGATCATGATCACCGCCCAGCGGCTTGCGCGGCGCCTGTGCACTTGCAAGAAGCCCCAGGAGATCCCCCTCGAAGCCCTTGTCTCGGCGGGTTTTGCCGATGCGGACCTGGATGGCAGCTGGCAACCCTACGGCCCCGGCGGCTGCGAACGCTGCAAGGGCAGTGGCTACAAGGGGCGGGTGGGTATCTACCAAGTGATGCCGATCTCCGAGGAGATCGCACGTATAATCATGACAAACGGCAACTCGATGGACATTGCGGCCCAGGCCCAGCTCGAAGGCGTCAAGGATCTGCGCCAGTCCGGCCTGCTGAAGGTGAAGCAGGGCGTCACCTCCCTGAGCGAAGTGCTCGCCTGCACCAACGAGTGATAGCTTCACGCGGAAACGATTGATGGCCACTGCAAGCAACAAGAAAGCCCCTGCACGGACGACTGGCGCGGCCAGGGAACACATGTTCGTCTGGGAGGGCAAGGACAAGACGGGCAAGATCATCCGCGGCGAGATGCGGGCGGCCACCGAAACCGTCGTGCAGACCATCCTGCGGCGGCAGGGCATCCTGACCCACAAGATCCGCAAGCAGACGTTCTCCCGCGGCAAGAAGATCACCGACAAGGACATCGCCCTGTTCACCCGGCAGTTGTCCACCATGATGCGCTCCGGGGTGCCGCTGCTGCAGTCCTTCGACATCGCCATCAAGGGCTGCGGCAACCCATCGCTGGCCCGGCTGCTCAACGACGTACGTGCCAATGTGGAGACCGGCAGCAGCCTGTCGCAGGCCTTCCGCCGCCACCCGGTACACTTCGACGCACTCTTCTGCAACCTCGTGGCTGCCGGCGAACAGGCCGGTATCCTCGACTCCCTGCTGGACCGCCTGGCGACCTACAAGGAAAAGATCCTGGCGATCAAGTCCAAGATCAAGTCCGCCATGTTCTACCCCATCGCGGTGGTGGTGGTCGCTGCCCTGGTCATCGCGGTGATGATGCTGTTCGTCGTCCCCGAGTTCAAGAAGGTCTTCTCCAGCTTTGGCGCTGACCTGCCGGCGCCGACGATGTTCGTCATCGCGATCTCCGACTTCTTCGTCGAGTACTGGTACCTGGGCTTCGGCATCATCGCCGGCACCATCTTCGGGGTCGCCACCACCTACAAGCGCTCCGTCGCCATGCAGGCCAGCGTTGACCGCCTGACCCTGCAGATCCCGGTGATCGGCGACGTGATCCGCAAGGCCACCATCGCCCGCTGGACGCGTACCCTGTCCACCATGTTCGCGGCCGGTGTGCCACTCGTGGAAGCCCTCGACTCGGTGGGCGGCGCGGCTGGCAACGTGGTCTACAAGAACGCCACCAAGCAGATCCAGTCCGACGTCAGCACGGGTACCAGCCTCACGGTCGCCATGCAGAACGCCCATGTCTTCCCGACCATGGTGGTGCAGATGGTCTCCATCGGCGAGGAGTCAGGCCAGCTCGACTCGATGCTGAGCAAGGTCGCCGACTTCTTCGAGCGGGAGGTGGACGATGCGGTGGCGGGCCTGAGTCAGCTGCTGGAACCCCTCATCATGGTCTTCCTGGGCGTCGTCATCGGCGGGCTGGTCGTGGCCATGTATCTGCCTATCTTCAAACTGGGCGCCGTCGTCGGCTGATCTCCGCATGGAAGCCTTTACCCATCCGCTGGTGTTCGTAGCGGTCTGCACCCTGCTCGGCCTCTTCGTGGGGAGCTTCCTCAACGTGGTGATCCATCGCCTGCCGGTGATGATGGAGCGCGAATGGCATGCCGAGGCCGCCGCACTGCGCGGCGAGACACCTGCCGAGAGCCCGCGCTTCAACCTGGCGACCCCCCGCTCCCGCTGCCCTCATTGCGGCCATCAGATCGGCGCCCTCGAGAACATCCCGGTCCTCAGCTATGTCCTGCAAGGGGGCCGCTGCCGCCACTGCTCGGCCTCGATCGGGATGCGCTACCCCCTCGTGGAAGTGCTGTGTGCGGCCCTGTCCGGCTTCACCGCCGCCCATTTCGGCTTCGGCCCCGCCGGGATCGGCGCCCTGGTTTTCCTGTGGGCGCTGATCGCCCTGTGCTTCATCGACCTGGACACCCAGCTGCTCCCCGACAGCATCACCCTGCCCCTGCTGTGGTGCGGCCTGCTGTTCAATCTCGCCGGTACGTTCACCGACATCGCCAGCGCGGTGGTCGGCGCCGCGGCCGGCTACCTCACCCTCTGGTCGGTGTTCTGGCTGTTCAAGCTCACCACCGGCAAGGAAGGCATGGGCTATGGCGACTTCAAGCTGCTCGCCGCCATCGGGGCCTGGCTCGGCTGGCAGGTCCTGCCCCTGACCATCCTGATGTCCTCCCTGGTCGGCGCAGTGGTCGGCATCACCCTGATCCTCTTCCGCAGCCACGCCCGCGAGAACCCCATCCCCTTCGGCCCCTATCTCGCCGCCGCCGGTCTGCTCTCCCTCTACTGGGGAAGCGCGCTCACGGAGGCCTATCTGGGCATGCTCTGACCCCGATGACTTGAAATCCGGGGGCACGCCCCCCATCTGCATTCGAGCGGGTCTGTTTCGCCCGATGTTGCGATGCGCTAAACTTCGCCCCATTGACTTTCCGGAGCTCGTCATGCCTATCTACGAGTATCGCTGCAACGCCTGCGGCCACCAAAAAGACCATCTTCAGAAAATGAGCGACCCTGCGCTCACCACCTGCCCCGCCTGTGGCGCGGACGCCTACACCAAGCAGATCTCGGCAGCCGGCTTCCAGCTCAAGGGCAGCGGCTGGTACGCCACCGACTTCAAGGGCGGCAGCGGCTCCAGCCCCAAGACCGAAGCCCCCAAGGCCGAGGCGGCTCCGGCGGCGACGCCCTGCGGCGGCAGCTGCGCCTGTCACTGAGGGACGACGCGCGCGTACGCTGCTGAATGAAAAAATACTTTGTCACCGGACTGCTGATCTGGATCCCGGTGGTCATCACCTTCGTGGTGCTGGCCTGGATCATCAACACCCTCGACCAGATCCTCCTGCTGGCCCCTGCAGCAGCCCGGCCTGATGCCCTTTTCGGCTTCCACGTGCCAGGCGTCGGTGTGGTCGTGTCCCTGCTGCTGATCCTGATCACCGGCCTGGCCGCCGCCAACTTCGTCGGCCAGCGCATGGTGCGCTTCTGGGAAGGACTGCTGTCACGCATCCCGGTGGTCAAGTCGATCTACTACAGCGTCAAGCAGGTCTCCGACACCTTGCTGTCGAGCAATGGCCAGGCGTTCCGCAAGGCCCTGCTCATCCAGTATCCCCGCGAGGGCATGTGGACCATCGGCTTCCAGACCGGCGCCCCCGGTGGCGACGCCGCGCACCACCTGGGCAGCGACTACGTCAGTGTGTATGTGCCCACCACGCCCAACCCGACCTCCGGCTTCTTCCTGATGCTGCCCCGCAAGGACGCCATCGAGCT
>CALBTT010000167.1 GCA_937967645.1 uncultured Zoogloea sp. | reverse complement strand
AAGCGGCGCAGCACCTTGCCGTCGCGGCCGATCAGGAACTTCTCGAAGTTCCACACCACCTCGGGCGGGGTCGTCGGTTCGATGCCATAGCCCTTCAGCATCTGCTCCACGCGGCCGCGGTCCTCGGTGTCCGGGAGGGTGGCCGTGAGCTGGGCATACAGGGGGTGCTTGTCGGGGCCGGTGGCGACGAGCTTGCCGTACATCGGGAACTGCACGCCGAAGCGGCTGGTGCAGAACTCGGCGATCTCGCTGTCGCTGCCCGGCTCCTGGCCGGCGAAGTCGTTGGCCGGGAAGCCGAGGATCACCAGCCCCTGGTCGCGGTAACGCTCGTAGAGGGCCTCGAGGCCGGCGTACTGGGCGGTCAGGCCGCACTGGGAGGCCACATTGACGATCAGCAGGACCTTGCCGGCGTGCTCGGCGAGGGTGGCAGGGCTGCCGTCGATCTTCTTGAGGGGGATGCTGTCGAGGGTCTGGCTCATGGTGTCTCCTTGGGGTGAGTGTTCTGGGGGCCGGCAGGCCGGGCCGCAGGACAGGGACCCGGCGACAGGGCGGGAGTTCCGGCGCCGCAGCGCGATTGTGGGCTAACATCGGGCCCGCCGGCCCGCCTCACGGGCCTCCCGGACTGTTTTTCCATGATCACTCCCTTCCAGGCTCTGGCCTGCCCGCTGGACGGCGCGCCGCTCACTCCGGCGGGTAGCGCCTGGCGCTGCCCCTCCGGCCACAGTTTCGACATCGCCGCCCAGGGGCACACCCACCTGCTGCCGGTGCAGCAGAAGCGCTCCCGCGACCCCGGTGACAGCAAGGAGATGGTGGCGGCCCGGCGACGCTATCTGGAAACCGGTGTGTATGCGCCGATTGCCGATGCGGTGAGCCGGGCGGTGCTGGATTCCGGCCCGGCAGACGGCTCGCTGGCCTGCCTCGATGCCGGCTGCGGCGAGGGCTATTACCTGCGCCGTCTGGCCAGCGCGGCCGAGGCGGCGGGGCAGGATCTGGCGGTGCTGGGGCTCGACATCTCCAAGTGGGCGGTGCTGGCCGCTGCCCGGCAGGAGCGGCGGATGGGCTGGGTGGTGGGCAGCAATGCCAACCTGCCGGTCTTGCCGGCCACCCTCGACCGGGTGCTGTGCCTGTTCGGCTTCCCGGTGTATCCGGAGTTCGCCCGGGTGCTCCGGCCGGGTGGCCTGCTGGTCCAGGTGGATGCCGGCCCCGACCACCTGCGCGAACTGCGCGAGGTGATCTATCCGGTGCTCAAGCCCGAGCGTCCGCTCGACCTCACCCCGCCGCCCGGCTTTGTCCTGGATGGCCAGGACAGGGTGCGCTACACCACCAGGCTGGAGGGGGCGGCGCTGATCGCCGACCTGCTGCTGATGACGCCGCATCTGTTCCGCGCCACCGCCGAGGGGCGCGCCCGAGCTGCCGCCCTGAGCACCCTGCAGGTCACCGTGGACGTCCGCTTGAGCCGCTTCCGTCGCATCTAGCCGGCGCCACGGCCAATCTGCCCTTGCCTGGGCGGGCCGGCTCTCCGACAATCAGGGAGAGGTCCCCCCTGACTGCTGAGTGCGGCAAGGAGCGTGCGATGTATGCCATCGATATCAAGACCACCATTCTCCTGCTGGCCCTCGGGAATGCGCTGATCGCCTCCTTCTTCGTGGTCTGCCGGACCTGGGATGAGTTTCCCTCCCGCTATGTGTGGGGCCGGGTGGCGCAGGCGGCGGGCTGGATCCTGTTCTTCCACCGCCCTGTGCTGCCCTTCTTCCTGTGGTACGTGGCGGGCAATGGGCTGCTGATCGTGGGATGGGTCCTCGAGGTCCTGGCCATCCTCGCCATCGAGCGGCGGAGCCCGCGCCTGGAGCGCGTCTATGCGCTGATTGCCGTGCTGGGGCTGGCCAGTCTGCTGCTCAACTTCGCGTTCGACGGCTCCTACAACGCGATGAACCTGAGCATCAGCGTCCTGCTGGTGGCGATCTTCTGCATCCCCGCCTACAGGCTGACTTTCGGTCGGGACAGCTCCAGCTTCACCCGGGCGGTGGGCTTCTTCTATCTGCTCTACTGCCTGATCAACGTCGTGCGGGCGTTCTACGTGATGCACACCGACAATGTCTCGGTGATGGTCGGCAACCTGATGCACAGCGTGGTCTTCCTCGGCTTGTTTGCCCTGCTGATCTTCGGCAGTGTGGGCTACATGCTGATGCTGCGCGAGAAGACCGAGCTGGAGCTGCTGCAGGCGGCCCGCACCGACGAACTGACCGGGCTCTTCAACCGCCGCGCCTTCTTTTCCCATGCCCAGCTGGCCATGGGCTTTGCATCCCGCGCCTGGTCGCCGGTCAGCTTCCTGATGCTCGACGTGGACCACTTCAAGCAGCTCAACGACCAGTTCGGGCACCCGGCGGGGGATGCGGCCCTGCGCGCGCTGGCCCGGGCGGTGGAGCTGTGCGTCCGGCCCCAGGATGTGCTCGGGCGGCTGGGCGGCGAGGAGTTCGGTTTGCTGCTGGTGTGCCCGACCGACAACGCCCTGGCGGTGGCCGAGCGGATCCGGGAGCAGGTCGAGAGGCTGCAGGTGGCGGAGCTGCCCGGCTGCAGCATGACGGTTAGCATCGGCGTGGCGTCCTTGCAGGCGGTCGAAGGCTGGGATGTGGAGCAGCTGATGCAGGAGGCCGATCGCCAGCTCTACCAGGCCAAGCTGCGCGGGCGCAACCAGGTGGTCGCGACCCGCCTGCTGCACTGACTGCCGGCGCCCCTCAGCGCGGCCACAGCACCATCTGGGTACAGCGGAACAGGGCGATCTTGCGCCCGCTGGCCTCGTCGCTCACCACCGCGTCCCACACCTGGGTGTTGCGGCCCAGATGCTGGGCGGTGGCCGTGCACACGATGCACCCCTCCCGCACGGTGCCCAGGTGGTTGCTCTTCAGCTCGATGGTGGTGAAGGACTCGGCGCCTGGCGGCAGGTGGGCCAGGCAGGCGTAGCCGCAGGTGGTGTCGGCCAGGGCCACCACGCTGGCGGCGTGCAGGAAATCGTTGGGGGCGAAGTGCAGCTTGTGCACCGCCATGCGGCTGGACAGGCTGCCGGGGAGCAGCTCGGTCATCTCCATGCCGAGGAAGCCCGGCAGGTATTCGCCGCCCTTCTCGTTGAGGACTTCCAGCGTGATCTCGGGGCGCAGGGTGGGGGGCATGGGTGGGTCTCCGTGGTGGTGGTATGAATGGAATCAGGCCGCCGCGGCACGCGGGGCGGGCTCGCGGATGGGCAGGTTGAGCAGGGCTGCCAGCGCGGCCAGGGCCATGTCGGCGTACCACATCCAGCTGAAGTCGCCGAAGCGGGTCAAGGCCAGGCCGCCCAGCCAGGCGCCGAGAAAGCCTCCGGTCTGGTGCGAGAGCAGGGTCAGGCCGAACAGGGTGCCCAGATGGCGTACGCCGAAGAGCTTGCTCACCAGGCCGGCGGTGGGCGGCACCGTGGCCAGCCAGGTCAGCCCCAGGCCGGCGGCGAACACGTAATACACGGCTGCGCTGCGCGGCATCAGCAGATACCAGGCGATCAGCAGGGCCCGCGAGGCATACATCAGGGCCAGCACGTGCTTGCTGCGGTAGCGGGCGATGCTGGCGCCGGCCAGCAGGCTGCCCGCCACGTTGGCCAGCCCGATGATGGCCAGCGAGGTGCTGGCCACGGTGGCGGGGAGACCGCACAGATCCACCTCACCGGGCAGGTGGGTGACCAGGAAGGCGATGTGGAAGCCGCAGGTGAAGAAGCCCGCATGCAGCAGCAGGTAGCTGCGGTCGCGCAGGGCTTCGCGCAGGGTCTGGCGCAGGCCGTGGGTGTCGCCGGCCTCCACCGCAGCGGCCGGCACCGGCGTGGTGAGGCGCCCCACCAGGGGCAGCGCGGCCAGGCTCATCACCGCCAGCGCGGTCATCGCGCCCATCCAGCCGACGCCCAGGATCAGGCCTTGCAGGATGGGGGCGAACAGGAACTGGCCGAAAGAGCCGCCGGCATTGATCACGCCGGAGGCCGTTCCGCGGGCGCTGGCGGGCAGGCGCTGGGCGGCCGCGCCGATCAGCACCGAGAAGCTGCCGGCGCCCGAGCCCATGGCCGAGAGCAGGCCGAGGGAGAGGATCAGCCCCCAGCCGCTGTCCATGAAGGGGGTCAGGGCGCTGCCCAGGGCCAGCATCAGGATGCCGCCGACCAGCACCGGGCGAGGCCCGTGGCGGTCGGCCAGGGCGCCCGCCACGGGCTGGATGGCCCCCCAGGCGAACTGGCCGATGGCCAGCGCCAGGCTCAGGGTGGCGACCCCCAGGCCGGTGCTGGTGTTGATGGGGCCGAGGAACAGGCCCACGGACTGGCGGGCACCCATGGTGACGAGCAGGATGCCGGCTGCGGCGAGGGTGACGGCGAGCGTGCCCGGGCTGCGCAGGGAATGGAACATGAAGGACTCCTGATTGGCTTTCGGGCCACTATAGGGCGGAGATTGGTTCCCAAATAGCCCATAATCGTGCTCACTACGTCAATGAATTAGTGACAAATGAGCTGGCTGGCCGAGTGGGACTGTTTTGTCAAAGTGGTGGCGGAGGGCAGCATGGCCGCCGCGGCGCGGCGTCTGGACTGCAGCCGGGCCCAGGTGAGCAAGCAGATCGGCGAGCTGGAGCGACGCTTCGGGGTGCGCCTGTTCGAGCGCAGCACCCGCCGCCTGGTGCTGACGCCCGCCGGCGAGGTGTTCCATGGCCATGCCCTGCAGGCGCTGCAGTCGGTGGAGGGGGCCGAGATGGCGGTGCGCAACGTGGGCACCGAGGTGGGCGGCCTGCTGCGCATCAGCGCCACGGTAATCTTCGGTCGGGAGTGCATCGCGCCGCTGATCCCCCGGGTGCTGGCGCAGCACCCCGACCTGCGCTGCGAGCTGCTGCTGTCCGACGCGCGGGTCGATCTGGGGGATGGCGGCATCGACCTCGCCCTGCGCATGCTGCAGGCGCCACCCGAGGATCTGGTGGCGCGCCCGCTGCTGAACCTGCGCCGGGTCGTCTGCGCCGCGCCCGCCTATCTGGCGGCACGGGGCCGGCCCGAGGGCCCCGCTGATCTGGCCGCCCATGAGTGCTTCAGCTACATGCTGCACGACGACGGGGTGTGGCACCTGACCGACCGGGACGGTGTCGAGCACGACGTGGCGGTGGCCGGGCGCTTCCAGTCCGACAGCATGGGCTGCATCCTGGATGCCGTGCGGGGCGGGCTGGGCATCGCCATCCTGCCCCACTACCTGTGCGCGGCCGACCTCGCCGCGGGGCGCCTGGTCAGCGTGCTGGAGGCCTACACCCCGCGGGTGTATGTGGCGACCACCCTGTACGCCTGCTACCTGCCGAGCCGGGCCCAGGCGCCCAAGCTGAGGGTTTTCCTGGATGCCCTGGAGGCGGAGTTCAAGCCGCTGCCGCCGTGGGAGCGGCGGGGCTGAGGGGCCGCCGGCCGGCTCTCAGCGGCCCTCGAACCAGGCCGCCAGGGTGGCCCGTTCCGCATCGGTGATACCCGTCACGTTGCCCAGCGGCATGGCCTTCAGCTTCACGGCCTGATCGTAGATGCGCTGGGCCTGGGATTCGATGCGGGCCGGGGTGTCGAGCAGCACCCCGGCGGGGGCCGAGGCCATCAGGGTCGGCTTCTCGGCGTGGCAGGCGCTGCAGCGGGCCTCGATGATGGGCTGCACGGCGGCCAGGGTGGGGGCCGCGGCGCTGCTTGCCGTGCGCGGCGCCGGGGCCAGCCACACCGCCACGCCGGCCAGGATGGCGATGGCCGTGGCGGGAAACTCCCAGCGTACAGCGCCCTTGTGCTTGAGGTTGAAGAAATGGCGGATCAGCACCGCCGCCAGGATGATCAGCGCCAGCACGGCCCAGGCGTGGGGGTGGGTGTAGGTGAAGGCGTAGTGGTTGCTGATCATGCAGAACAGCACCGGCAGGGTCAGGTAGTTGTTGTGGTAGCTGCGCTGCTTGGCCCGGATGCCATCCATCGGGTCCGGCGCGGCGCCTTTCTGCATGGCGGCGACCACCCGCTTCTGGCCGGGGATGATCCAGAAGAACACGTTGCCGCTCATGGTGGTGGCGATCATCGCCCCCACGTGGATGAAGGCTGCGCGCCCCGACAGCAGGTGGGTCAGGGCCCAGGCCACGGCCACCACGAAAGCGTAGTAAATGAGCCCGAAGAGCAGCTGGCTGCGGTGGATGAGCAGTCGGCACAGGCCGTCATAGACCAGCCAGCCCCCGGCCAGGGTGGCCAGGCCGATGCCCACCGCCTGGGCCGGGGTGAGCGCCGCCACGGACGGATCGACCATGTAGCTGGCGGCCTGGAAGTAGTACAGGGTGGAGATCAGCGCGAAGCCCGACAGCCAGGTGGAATAGCTCTCCCACTTGAACCAGTGCAACTCGTCAGGCAGGTGGGTGGGCGCCACCAGGTATTTCTGCGGGTTGTAGAAGCCGCCCCCATGCACCGCCCACAGCTCGCCGCCCACCCCCTTGGCCTTGAGGGCCGGATCCACCGGCGGCTTGAGGCTGTTGTCCAGCCAGACAAAGTAGAAGGACGAGCCGATCCAGGCGATGCCGACGATGAGATGGAGCCAGCGCAGCAGCAGGCTGCCCCATTCGATGAGGTAGGCGTCCATCAGCTTCCCCGGTAGGTGGAATAGCTCCACGGCGACACCAGCAGCGGCACGTGGTAATGGGCGGTGGGGTCGGCGATGCCGAAGGCGAGGGGCACGCTGCCGAGGAAGGGCGGTTCCGCCTGGGCCACGCCGGCGGCGCGGAAATAGGCTGCCACCTCGAAGACCAGCTCGTAGCGGCCGCTGCGCAGCGCGTCGCCTTCCAGCAGTGGCGCGTCGGCGCGGCCATCGTGGTTGGTGAAGCCGCTGCACAGGTGCCGGCGGCGGCCGTCGGCGTCCACGGCATGCAGGGTGTAGGCCATGCCGGCGGCGGGGCAGCCGCGGGCCGTGTCGAGTACGTGGGTGGTCAGGCGTCCCATGGGGAGTCCTCGGGCGGGGGTGGGGAATGCACCGATTATAGGAAGGGCGTGGATCGGCCCGGCGAATATCCCCTATCGCTGTTCCCGCATGAGGGCGTGCCGCCGGGCGCCGCCTGTGGCCCCGCCGGGGCTCATATGAAAGTCCGCAAGATCGTTATGCGATCCCGCGTCTTGTCGCTCCCGGAGGGCCTCCGTACTCTCGATTCATGCGGCATGGACTGCCGACCCATCTTTCAGGAGAAGCCCGTGACGAGCCCCGCCGACGTCCACCCCGTGGACCAGAAACTCCCGCTGCCCCGCCTCTTCGCACTGGGCCTGCAGCATGTACTGGTGATGTATGCCGGCGCCGTCGCGGTGCCGCTGATTCTCGGCGGCGCCCTCAAGCTGCCCAAGGACCAGATCGCCCTGCTGATCAACGCCGACCTGCTGTGCTGCGGCATCGTGACCCTGATCCAGGCCTTCGGGGCGGGCCCTTTCGGCATCCGCCTGCCGGTGATGATGGGGGTGACCTTTGCCGCAGTGAGCCCGATGCTGGCGATGGCCGGCAATCCCGACCTGGGGATCACCGCGATCTTCGGGGCGGTGATCGCGGCGGGCTTGTTCGGCATCCTGGTGGCACCCTTGATCAGCCGCATGCTGCCGCTCTTTCCGCCGGTGGTGACCGGCACCATCATCGCCGTGATCGGCGTGACCCTGATGCGCGTCGGCATCAACTGGGCGGCCGGTGGCCAGCCCATGATCAAGGACCTGGCCAGCGGCCAGATGGTCCCCAACCCGGCCTATGGCGCGCCGGAGCACCTGGGCGTGGCCTTCGCGGTGCTGCTGGTGATCCTGCTGCTGTCCAAGTATGGCAAGGGCTTCATCGCCAATGTGTCGGTGCTGCTGGGCCTGGTGTTCGGCTTCCTGGTGGCGCTGGCGATGGGCAAGGTGCATTTCGACGGGCTGGAACAGGCCGAGTGGTTCGCCCTGGTGGCGCCCTTCCAGTTCGGTGTGCCCACCTTCGACCCGGTGTCGGTGATGACCATGTGCCTGGTGATGGTCGTGGTGATGGTGGAGTCCCTGGGCATGTTCCTGGCGCTGGGCGAACTCACCGGCAAGCCGCTGAGCCCGAAGGACCTGGAGAAGGGCCTGCGCACCGATGGCCTGGGGACCCTGATCGGCGGCATCTTCAACGCCTTCCCCTACACCTCCTTCTCCCAGAACATCGGCCTGGTGGGCGTCACCGGGGTCAAGAGCCGCTGGGTCTGCGTGGCGGGTGGGGTGATCCTGGTGGCCTTCGGCCTGTTTCCCAAGATGGCCCACGTGGTGGCCTCGGTGCCCCAGTTCGTGCTCGGTGGGGCCGGCATCGTGATGTTCGGCATGGTGGCGGCCACCGGCATCCGCATCCTGCTGGCGGCGGACCTCAAGACCAACCGCTTCAATCCCTACATCATCGCCATCAGCATCGGCTTCGGCATGATCCCGCTGGTGGCCGACAAGTTCTTCCACCAGATGCCCAAGGTGCTGGGGCCGCTGCTGCACAGTGGCATCCTGCTCACCGCCATCAGCGCCGTGCTGCTCAACCTGTTCTTCAACGGTTACCGCCGCGATGCCGCCGAGCAGGCCAAGGGCATGGCGATGGAAGCCGAACTGCATTGATTCGACCCTCTTGATCCTCCGGCCCGGAGCGCCCCTTCATGACGACCCCGACCCTCACCGCCGCCCGCCTGTCGCAGCTGGACCAGGCCGACTTCGTGGCGGCTCTCGACGGCATCTTCGAGCATTCCCCCTGGGTGGCCGAGCGCGCCTGGCCGCGCCGTCCCTTTGCCGATCGGGAGGCCCTGCTGGGGACTCTGGTCGGCACCATGCAGGCGGCCCCGCGCGCCGACCAGCTGGCCCTGATCCGGGCCCACCCGGAACTGGCCGGCAAGGCCGCGGTGCGCGGCGAGCTGACCCGCGAGTCGACCCGGGAGCAGGCCGGGGCTGGGCTGGCGGCCTGTTCGCAGGAGGAGTTCGAGCTGATCCAGGCGCTCAACGGGGCCTACAACGCCCGCTTCGGTTTTCCCTTCATCATCGCCGTGCGCGGGCTGACCCGTGGCGACATCATCGCGGCGATGCAGCGCCGGCTGGGCAATCCGGACGAGGCGGAGTTCGCCGAGGCGCTGACGCAGATCGCCCGTATCGCGGCTTTGCGCCTGGAGGAGCGGGTGGCGCCGTAGAGGACAGGGAAAAAAGGTGGGGTGACCGGGCGCGAGGGAGGAAGGCCCGGCCACCCCGCGGCCACGCCCGGAGCAAGGCGGCCGCAAAACGACACGGAGAAGACAATCAAGTTCGAGCGCTGGCGCGGGTTGTCACCCCCGCGCCCGGCGCGCTCAGCCGTGCTGCATATACACCACGTGGGTCTCGGTGTATTCGTAGAGGCCGTGCTTGCCGTCGGCACCGCCGATGCCGGACTTGCGGCGGCCGGCATGGAAGCCCTGCATGGCCTCGAAATGTTCCCGGTTCACATAGGTCTCGCCGAAGCGCAGGTCGCGGCAGGCGCGCATGGCGGCGTTGAGATCCTGGGTGAAGATGGACGAGGTGAGCCCGTACTCGGAGTCGTTGGAGAGGGCCACGGCCTCGTCGAGGCTGTCCACCACCTGGATCGGCAGCACCGGGCCGAAGATCTCCTTGCGCATGATCTCCATGTCGGCCCGGCAGTGGGTGATCACCGTCGGCTCGTAGTGGAAGCCCCTCGGACGGTCGGCCTTGCGGCCGCCGAGGACCACTTCGCCACCTTCCTCGCGGGCCCGGTTGACCATCGCCGCCACCTTGTCGAGGCCGGTCTGGTTCACCAGCGGGCCCATGTTCAGATCGGCCTCGGCCATCGGGTCACCGTAGCGGGTGGCGGCCATCAGGGCCACCACCTTGGCGGTGAATTCGTCGGCCACGGAACGTTCCACATACACCCGTTCGGCGCAGTTGCAGACCTGCCCGGTGTTGATCACCCGGGAATCCACCACCGCCCGGGCGGCCAGGTCCAGGTTGGCGCTGGCGAGCACGATGGCCGGGGCCTTGCCGCCCAGCTCCAGGTTCACCCGGGTCAGGTTGCGGCCGGCGGCCTGCATGATGGTGGAGCCGGTGGACACGCTGCCGGTGAAGCTGATCAGCCCGACCTCCGGGTGGTTGCACAAGGCCGCGCCGACATCCGCGCCGCGCCCGCCGACCAGGTTGAAGACGCCGGCGGGCAGATCGGTCTCGGCCACCAGGCGGGCAAACTCGAAGGCGTTGATGGGGGTCTCCTCGCTCGGCTTGACGACGATGGTGTTGCCGGTGATGAGGGCCGGGGCCATCTTGCGGGCGATCAGGAAGAAGGGGAAGTTCCAGGGCAGGATGCCGACCGTGACGCCGATCGGGCGGCGGGTCAGGAAAATGCTCTCGCCGGCCCGGTCGCTGGTCAGCACCTCGCCTTCGATGCGGCGCGCCCATTCGGCCATGTAGTCGATGTAGTCGGCGGTGAAGTCCACCTCGACCCGGGCCAGGCCGAGGATCTTGCCCTGCTCGCGGGTGATGATCTCGGCCAGGCGTTCCTTGTGCTGGCGCACTTTGGCGGCGATGGCACGCAGGTGGCCGGCGCGCTGGATCGCCGGGGTGCGCTCCCAGGCCGGCTGGGCGCGGCGGGCAGCATCCACGGCTGCATTCACCTCGTCTGCCGACGCGGTGGGGATGCGCGCCAGCAGCTCGTGGGTGGCCGGGTTGTGCACGTCGATGGTGGTGCCGGGGTCGGCGGGGGGGAAGCGGCCGTCGATGAAGTTCTGGTACAGGGTGGTCATGGCAGGTCTCCGTTCGGGGTGGGGCGTTGGGGCGTGGGGGGGATGTTCAGGCGGGGCGGGCGAGCTTCTTGCCGACGCTCTCGGAGACGAAGCCGAAAGCCAGGCCGGCCACCCAGGTGAGGGCGACCAGGGCGATGCTGGTGTCGATCTTGCCGCCCGAGCCAAAGAAGGACGCGGCGCCCAGGAAGGCGGCCGGGGTGTAGGACAGGGCGCCGATGTCGGCCATCGCCACCAGCACGAAGGCCAGCACGGCGACCAGCCCGATCAACGGCACCAGGCCGCCGCCCAGAGCCTGCACGGCCGCCAGGGTGAGGGCGGTGAGGAGGATGCCGGCGATGCCGGCGGGCAGGGCTTTGCCCAGCCCTTCACTGCCACCGCCTGCGGCGAAGAAGGCGGCCCAGGCGACAAAACCTATCCACGGGTTGAAGCCGAGGTCGGGGTTGCCGACGCTGAGATAGACCCAGGCGGCGACGAGCAGGGCGATGCTGAGGGCGAGGGCATGCAGGATCTTCATGGGAACACTCCTTTTCGCGGTATCGGGACAGGCCGGCCGCCCGCGGGCAGCCGGCCGGGGGCTTACCAGACGTAGGCGTACTTGATGTTCAGGCTGTTGTTGGCGGCGTGGTTCTTGCCGTCGATGCTGGTGGAATAGCGCAGGCTGACGGACTGGTTGTCGAAGGTGTGGAACATCATCCCGACTCCGCCGTCCAGGGCCCGGGCGCTCGGGCTGGCGCCGCGGCTGGAGGTGCTTTCGTAGTCGAGGGCGATGAAGGGCTCGAGCAGGCCGCTGACCCGGTAGCCGAGGCGGTGGTTGGTGTGGAAGGTGTTGCCGGGACGGGTGCCGTCGCTCTTCTCGCTCTGGAAGACCATGCCGGCGTCGGCCGTCCAGCCCAGCTTGTCGGTGAGTCGCACGTCCCACAGGAAGCTGGAGAGGTTCTTCCAGTTGGTGTCGCTGACCCGGTTGTCGCCCACCGGCACCTGCAGGAAGGACTGGAAGCCGAAGGTCGAGGTGGGGGTCGGCTTCATCCAGATGGCGAAGCCGGTGAGGGGGTCGCCGACACCGCTGATGTGGCGATCGGCGGCGTTGGCGGCGTGCTGGTTGCGCACGCCGATCTCCGGCACGATGACCTCGTAGGCCAGGCCGATCTTCGGGTTGGACTCGGGCGTCCAGAAGCGCACGTACTTGGACATGCCGACGATGGTCTGGCTGCCGTTGCCCTTCACCTTGTCGCCGCTGGCGTTGAAGGTGTCCTTGTTGTTCTGCACATAGGCGTACTGGACGAAGACGTTGAAGGGCTTGAAGTCCACCGGCAGCTCGTACTCGTGGGGGCCGATGACGTCGAAGGTGGTCTGGGCGAAGGCGGCGGGGGCGTGGCCGCCGGCCAGACCGGCGACCAGCAGGGCGGGCAGCAGGCGCGGGAGGTGACGGACTGCCGCGGGGCGATGGGTTTGCATGGAGTGTCTCCTTTTTCGTTTTGTGGGCGCAGCCAGCCCCGCCGCGCCGTCGGGATGACGGTGCGGGGCCTGCTGCGCGGGTGGGCTGAACCGGTTTTTGGGGGCTACTTCTGGAGCTTGAACACGTGGATCGTGCCGCCCTGGGGTACGACGGTCTTGTGCTCGAGGACGGCGTCGAAGGCGCCCTGCATGCGCTGGGCATCCACGCCCCAGCCGGACTGCACGGCCACGTACTGCTCGCCATTCACCTCGAAGGACGAGGGCACGCCGGTGACGCCGGACGGGGTCGGGGTCTCCCACAGGACCTTGCCGCTCTTCGCGTCGAGGGCTCGGAACATGCGGTCGTTGGTGCCGCCGCCGAAGACCAGGTTGCCGGCGGTGGTCATCAGCGGGCCCCAGTTCATCTCGGGGTAGGTGTGGGTCCACACCAGCTTGCCGGTCTTCAGGTCCCAGGCCTGCACTTCACCGATGTGCTTGCGGGACTTCTCGGTCATCCGCACGTTGGTCAGGATGTTGTCGAGGGACACGCCGATGAACAGGTTGCCGGCGTTGTACTTGACGGGCTCACCGGTCAGCTCGGAGCACAGGTTGTTGTTGGCGGGGATGTAGAGCAGGCCGGTGCCGGGGTTGTAGGCCTCCGGCGGCCAGTCCTTGCCACCCCACAGGGACGGACAGAAGCTGGTGGTCTTGCCGGTGCCGGGCACGCGCTTCGGGTCGTAGGTGGGGCGACCGGTCTTCGGGTCGAGGCTGGTGAATACGTTCTGGGTCACATAGGGCCAGGCATCCACGTAATTGACCTTGTCGCGGGTGCGTTCGAGCAGCCACAGGTAGCCGTTGCGGCCGGCGTGGACCAGGGATTTGACCTTCTTGCCCTTGTGCTCCACGTCGATCAGCAGGGGAGCGGACACCTCATCCCAGTCCCAGGCGTCGTTCCAGTGGTACTGGTGGTGGCCCTTGATCTTGCCGGTGTCCACATCGAGGGCGATCGTGGAGTTGGCGTAGAGGTTGTCGCCCGGGCGGGTGTCGGGCATCCACGGGCCGGCGTTGCCGACGCCCCAGAAGGCCAGGTTGGTTTCCGAATCGTAGGTGCCGGTGATCCACACCGAGCCGCCGCCCGTCTTGTAGGTCTCGCCGGGCCAGGTCTCGGCGCCCGCCTCGCCGGGGCCGGCGATGGTGTAGGTGCGCCAGGCTTCCTTGCCGGTCTGGGCGTCGAAGGCGGCGACAAAGCCGCGGATGCCCAGCTCGCCGCCCGACGAGCCGACCATGATCTTGCCCCGCGCGGCGAGGGGGGCGAGGGTCATGTAGTAGCCCTTCTTCCAGTCCGCCACGGCAACCTTCCACAGTTCCTTGCCGGTGGCGGCGTCGAGGGCCACCAGGAAGGCGTCGGTGGTGGCCAGGTAGAGCTTGTCGCCGTACAGGGCCACGCCACGGTTGGTGGGGTGCAGCTGCATCAGTTCGTCGGGAATGGTCTTCTTGTAGCGCCACAGCTCCTTGCCGGTGGCCGCCTCGAGGGCGATGACCTGGTTGTTGGGGGTGGTCACGTACATGTAGCCGTTGTTCACCATGGGTGGCGCCTGGTGGCCTTCGGTCATGCCGGTGGCGTAGGACCAGGCCGGCACCAGCTTGCCGACGTTCTGGCTGTTGATCTGCTTCAGGGGGCTGTAGCCCCAGCCTTCGTAGTTGCCCCGGTACATGAGCCAGTTGCCGGCTTCCGGCTTGGTCAGGCGGGCATCGGTGACCGGGCTGTAGGCGGGCAGGGCGGCGCTGGCCAGCAGGGGCAGTGCGGCCAGGCTGGCGCACAGGGCCTTGAGTCGGGTTTGCATGTCTGGTGTCTCCATTATTGGTGTGGTTGAGCGGGTGCGGCGGACTTCAGGCGTGACGGGTGCTGCGGGAAATCAGGCTGCCTTTGTGACCCCGGGGGCCGAGGTGAAGGGGCCGGCTACCACCAGCACGCCGTTCTCCTCGCGCAGGGGCAGGAGGGGCAGGGTGCGGGGGGCGGGGCCGGCCACCACCTCGCCGGCCCGGCCGGGGGAGAATTTGGAGAAGTGGCAGTAGCACATCAGGGTTTTGTCCTTGGCCACCCATTCGGAGACTTCGCAGCCCTGGTGGGTGCACACCGCGGAATAGGCGAGGACGCCGCCGGCGGAGTAGGGCCGGGTTTCGTCGGTCAGGTCGCCGGGGGCGACGCGGATCAGGATCACCTTGTTCAGCCGCGAGCCGCTGCGCACTTCGCCGCTGGCGGGTTCCAGCGGAAAGGCGGGCAGGGGCTTGGTGTCGGGGAGGATCTCGGTGCTGCGCAGGGGGACCGGATTGCCGTCGGCGTCGCTGCGGACCAATTGGTCGCCTACCTTCGGCCGGGAATTGGAGGGGCCCTCGGCCAGGCTCTCCTTTCCAATTCCGAGCCCGGCGCAGAGAAGCAGCGCGGAGCCGGTTCTTAGTGCATCCCGCCTCCCGGGAGACGGTGGGTTTTCGGCGGGGCGGCTGTGATCAGGGTGGTGTGGCGTATTTTTCATTTCCTGTCCTGCTTTCTGGTTTGTGGCCAGGCTGATTAGGCAAGGCCTGTGCCAATGGCAGGATGGAAAGGCGGTTCTTTATTTTGTTTTTAAAATTTCTTTTTAATTCATGTTGTTGTGTTTGTATTTTATTTGATCGAGTTCGACCTTGATTGAATATGGGTTTTTGTCGGGTGCCGCGTTTAAGGGGGCGTGCACTACAGGTGTAGCGATGAATGAATCAGCTGTCGTGTAACGCCTGTGCAATTTGATTTCTATTTTCATGGATGTTGCAATGCGGTATTGATCCCTAATTGAGCGGTGGCGGATTTTTATTCGCTGATCTATTTTTCGTGCGCTATGATTCACCCACAAAGAAGGGTGCCCCCGGGTGGCGAAAGCGCCTGCAGGATGGCCGCAGCGTGAGTGTGGAGACATGGAGGAGCTGGAGATGCGTGACAGACGCGGAGACGTCCTGGCCGGAGCTGCGGCCTACGCCGGGGCCGTGAGCCTGCTCGGGAACGAGGAGCGCCTGCGGGCGTCGTGGCGGAGATCGGAGGAAACCTATCGTATCGATCCCTCCACCCGGGCCGGGGCGCGGGTGCTGACGGCATCCGAGTTCCGCGAGCTGCGTGACGGCGTTTCGTCCTTTCTGCGCATCGCCCAGCTCGGCGTGTCGCGCCTGCATGAGCAGGTGCGCGATTCCGGCTACTGCGTGCTGCTGACCAACGGCCACGGGGCGACCATCGACTTCCGGGGCAGCCCGAGCCTGGATGAGGATTTCCGCCGCCGTGGCTTCCTGGTCGGGGCGTGCTGGTCGGAGGTTGACGAGGGCACCTGCGGTGTCGGTACGGCCATCGTGGATCAGGCCCCCATCCTGGTCCACCGGGCCGAGCATTTCCGCAGCCACAACAGCGGCATCACCTGCAGCGCCGCGCCGGTTTTCGGGCCTGGCGACGAGCTGGTCGGGGTGCTCAACGCGTCGGCGTTCGCGGCGCCGGAGAACCGCAACAGCCAGGCGGTGGTGTATCGCCTGGTCCAGCAGAATGCGCTGGCCATCGAGAACGCCCTGTTTGTCGAGGGCCACAAGTCGATGTGGATTCTCTCGATCAGCGCCCCCGGCGACAGCTGGAGCCTGGGGGAGATGCACTATCTGGCCTTTGACGACGGGGGGCGCATCGTGGCCGCCAGCCGCCGCCTGCGGGGGGGACTGTTTGCCGGTGCCAACCTGCCGTCCCGTCGCCTCCAGGACGTGTTCGACCTGTCTGCCTGTGAGCTGATGCGGCGTGCCCATGAGCGGCCGGGGGCGCCGATCGCCCTGCGTTGCCTGGCCAACGGGCTGCTCTTCGAAGCCCAGCTGCGGGCGCCGGTGCGGGAGGCCGCGCCGTGCTCCACCCTGTCGCTGAAGCGCGGCTTCGAGGCGCTGGCCGCCCGCGACCCGCGCGTGCTGGAGAGCATCGAACGGGTCAAGCGGGTGGTGGATCGCAAGCTCACCATCCTGCTGCTGGGGGAGACCGGTTCCGGCAAGGAGGCCTTCGCCAAGGCGATCCACGGCCACAGCCAGCGCCGGGACAAGCCCTTCGTGGCGCTCAACTGTGCCGCGATTCCGGAGACCCTGATCGAGAGCGAGCTGTTCGGCTACAAGGAAGGCGCCTTCACCGGGGCGAAGGCCAGGGGGGCCAAGGGCAAGGTCCAGCAGTCGAACGGCGGCACCCTGTTCCTCGACGAGATCGGCGACATGCCGCTGGCCCTGCAGACCCGCCTGCTACGCGTGCTGGCGGAGGGCGAGGTGGTGGCCCTGGGGGCCTCCGAGCCCGAGAAGGTCGATCTCAACGTGATCTGCGCCACCCACCGGGATCTGGCGTCGATGGTGCGCAGCGGGCAGTTCCGCGAGGATCTGTTCTACCGCCTCAATGCGGCGGTGTTCCGCCTGCCGGCCCTGCGCGAGCGCAGTGACCGCTGCGAGGTGATCCGCCAGGTGCTGGAAGAGGAGATGCTCACCGCCGGGCGCCGCCTGGTGCTCCCCGATGCAGTCCTTGAGCGTCTGTCCGGCTATCCCTGGCCGGGCAACATCCGGGAACTGCGCAATGCGCTGCGCTTTGCGGTGGCGGTGTGCGACGAGGAAGCGCTGGCATTGGAACACTTCCCCGAGTCGGTCACCGATCCGCTGGTCATGCCGGCCGGGTATGCCCCCCCGGCGCGCCCGGCTTCTCCGCCGGTCCTGCTGTCAGGAGATGAGCGGGAGCAGATGCTCCAGGTGCTGCGGCAATGTCACTGGAACATCTCGGCAGCCGCTGCCCGCATCGGCGTCTCCCGCTCGACGCTGTACCGACGGATGCAGCGCCAGGGGATCGTCGCTCCGAACGCGGCCGATGTGCTGAGCGCCCAGGGCGTTCTGCCCCACTGAGGAGCCCGAGGTCCTTGCCAGGGTGCCGGGGCCTGCTCAGGCTGCGAATGCCGGGCTCAGGCGGGCCGCGCTGCGTGTGCCGTCCCGGGCCTGGGAGGCGTCCCGGGCGTGCTGCAGGGCCGGTGACTGCCTGGCCACCGTGGTGATCTGCTCGCGGAACCAGCGGCATTCCTCTTCGTAGTGGCTGCGGTCGTGCCACAGCAGGTAGAAGCTCATCTTCGGGAAGTCGATGGGGGCCTCGGCCACCGACAGGGGCATCATGCGCGCGCAGTGCTCGGCGAAGATGCGCGGGCTGGAGAACAGCATGTCGGTCTCCAGCAGCAGGTAGGGCACCAGGCCGAAGTAGGGCACGTAGGCCACCACGTTGCGCTTCAGGCGCTCCCGCGCCAGGTGCAGGTCGATCACGCCGCGCTGGCCGACGGCGTAGGGGGTGGGCACCAGGTGCTCGGCGGACAGGTAGTCGTCGATGCTCAGGGGTTGCCCGGCCAGGGGATGGCTGTTGCGCATCAGGCACACCACCTCGTCGTCGAACAGGGGTGCCATGCGCAGGTTTTCGGGGGGCTGCGGCCAGTTGCCGATGACCACGTCGAGCTCGCCGCTCTCCAGGGCGCGGGCGTAGTCGTAGTCCGGACCGAGGGAGTGGAAGGCGACCTGGGAGTGGGGGGCCAGCTTGCGCAGGCGGGCCACGATCTCGCCCAGCAGCACGGCGTTGAGGTAGTCCGGGGTGGCGATGTTGAAGACCCGGCGGGAGCTGGCTGCGTCGAACTTCACCTGGCGGACGGCGATGGCTTCGATCTGTTGCAGGGCGATCTTGACCGGCTCGAGCAGCCCGGCGCCTCGCTCGGTGGGGGTCATGCCGTTGCGGCTGCGCACCAGCAGCTGGTCACCGGTGATGTCGCGCAGGCGCCGCAGGGCCGTGCTGACGGCCGGTTGCGACTGGTTGAGGCGGCGGGCCGCCTTGCTCACGCTGCATTCGGTGAGCAGGGCGTGGAGTACGCGCAGCAGGTGGACATCCATGGAATCCCAGGTGCAATTTGCGGCCATGTCGGTGCTCCTTGAACGATATCCTTGCTGCGCTGCAAAAATCGTTCCAAGTACCCGACAGGGGCCGCATGGCCGCTTTACCCGGGAGGGCCGGTCCATCGGCAGCCCGATCTGGTGCGCGCCGGGCGCGCGGGCACCGGCGGAGTGCGCCGGTGCTCCGCTTCAGAAGCGGACGGTCAGCCCTGCGTACAGGGCGCGTCCCATCCCTGGCACGGCGATGCCGTAAGGCGCGCCGGCGCCGTTGAGCGACATGGTGCTGCCTTGCCCGATGTAGGCGCCGCCGAGGGGCAGGGCGTACTGCTTGTTGAATAGGTTCTCGATGCCCACGTCGATCCGGAAACGTCGTTCGTCATAGCCGCTGCGCAGGTTGATCAGGCCGTAGCCTGCGGTCCGGATCTCGTTGCGCACCTCGGAAACGCTCCGTTTGGCCGCCACGAAGACGCCGTCGATGGCGTGGGTCCAGGCTCCGGTCTGCTGCTCCAGGGTGAGACGGGCGTTGATCGGCATGATGTTGTAGAGCCCGTCGTCGCTGCGGGTGTCCTTGCCCTTCACGTAGCCCACCACAGCCTTGCCGAGCAGGCGGCCGAAGTCCTCGGAGGTGTGCAGCAGGGCGTGGCCGGACACGTCGATGCCGTAGAGCCGCGCATCGGTGTTGGCTACCTTGAGGGCGTTGAAGCGGCCGGGCGTGCAGCTGGTGAGGCAGCGGGCGTTGATGTAGTCGTCCACCCACGAGATGTAGGGGGCGATCCGCAGGGCCCAGTCCTGGGCCGTGGCGTCGTGGAAGTCCGCGGCGAGGCTCAGGGTGTGGGCCACCTCGGGCTTGAGCGCGATGTCGCCGACATAGCCGTTGCCGTCGTTCACCCAGTTGTTCATGGCCACCGCCATGCCGTTGGTGGACCAGGTGTAGCGTTCGTACAGGCTGGGGGAGCGGGTCTTGCGGGAATAGCCGGCCTCGAAGCTCTGCCCGGCGTCGGGGGTGAAGCGGGCCAGCAGGGTGGCGTCCAGGTTGTGGTCGGTCACGCTGCGGTCGGCGGCGTTGAAGCGGGTGGCATCGTTGCCGTACATCATCGCCATGGTGTTGTAGCCCTGCACCCTGCCGGCGTCGCTGCGCACGGTGCCGGCGCGCACGCCGGCCAGGGTCAGCCAGCGGGGCGACCAGGCGGCCTCCCATTCGGCAAACAGCTCGTTGCGGTCACGCTGCCCGTCGCGGATGTTCCAGAAGGTGTCGGGCGACATCATCATGGAGTTGGCCACCGGCGCCCATTGGTCGTCGAGGCGGTAGCGCTGCAGGTCCACGCCGAGGCGCACGGTGTCCCGCTCGGTGGGGGTCAGCTCCACCTTCAGGCGGGCGCCGGTATTGCGGCCGTGGGTGTCCATGGGCATGCCCGCCACGTTGCGCGCGGCGCCGTACCAGTAAAGCTTGTCAGGGCCGAAGTCCATCTTGTGGCGGGTGCTCTCGTGATACACCCGGCCCTCGACACTGCCCCAGTCGAAGCGCCCCTGGTAGCCCAGGTTCACCCGGCTGCTGCGGTTGTCGGTCATGTCCATGTGCTGGTTGGGGAAGCCCTGGTAGGGGATGTGCTGGGTGGCGATCTCCAGGCCGAGCTGGTGCCGGTCGTGGCGGAAGGCCAGGTCCAGGGCGTGGTTGTCGGCCCGGTAGGCGCTGGAGGCCACTTCGTCGCCGGCGATCCAGTGGGGGCCGGAGACGCTGTTGGCGGCGCTGGCGCCTGCCTTGAAGTCTTTGGCCGAGCGGTAGTTGCGGGCCTGGGCGGTGGAGCCGCTGTAGCGGGCGGCCAGGCTCTCGCCGGCCCAGTTGGCGGTGATGCGGGCGCCGTGGGCGTCGCCGTTGGAGCGGTAGAACACGCCGGCCTCGCCGCTGGAGGTGGGCGCTTCGCCCGGTTCGGCGAAGCGCGGCGGCCGGGAGCGGGCCACGATGGTGCCGCCGATGCTGTCACCGCCCAGGCTGACCGGCGTTGCGCCGCTGTAGACCCGGATTGCCTCCAGGCGGCTGGGGTCCAGGTAGGACAGGGGCGGGTTCATGTGATTGCCGCAGGCCGAGATGAGGTCCATGCCATCGACCTGGATGCGGTTGCGGTCGTCGGAGAAGCCGCGGATCACCGGCAGGCTGGAGACACCGCCGGCGCTGGACAGCGCCACGCCGGGCAGTTCGCCCAGCAGGGCGGCGGTGTCGGTGGTGGTGGCACGCAGACCGGCCAGACGCTTGCGCTCAAGGCTCACTGCCGCGGGCAGGGGCTTGATCCGTGGCGCGGTGACGGCCACGTCCGGCAACTGGGGGGCGGGTTCGTCGGCCCGGGCGGTGGAAGCGGCAAGGAGGGGGAAGGCGGCGGCGAGCATCACGGCGAGCGGAGCTGGCCTGGGATGGAGGGAGGGCATGGGGCAACCTGCGCGGAGGGCAAAGCGCGGATTGTCCGCGGGCCGGGCGGTGGTCCGCGCGTGGCAAAACGCCGCAGTGCGGCTCGCAATGCGGGTCGCAGAGCGCATGGCAGCGCGCACTTCGGGAGGTGGCGAGGGCGCCGGTCGGATCGTGAACGTACGGAGGCCGGATGCCGCGTGCTGCGGACATCCGGCCTCCGGGAGCGGCTGGGCAGGCTGGGCTTACACCACGCCAGCGCCGTGGGCCTGCTGGTCGGCCCAGTAGCTGGAGCGCACCATGGGGCCGCAGGCGGCGTTCT
>CALBTT010000166.1 GCA_937967645.1 uncultured Zoogloea sp. | reverse complement strand
CCAGACCGACGACGGCGCCTACACCGACGTCACCAACTGCATGATGCTGGCCGCCGTGCCTGGCAAGGTGGGCGACGGCTCGGCCGTCACCGCTGCCGGCGGCACCCCGACCATCAAGGGCGCCAACGCCACCGACGCCACCGTGCGCCGCTTCCTGGTCGGCCCGAAGGAGTGCGAGATCACGGGTGTGGCCATGACGCCGGACCGCAAGACCCTGTTCATCAACGTCCAGCACCCGGGCGAAGATGGCAGCCTGACCGCCCCCAAGAGCGCCTGGCCCGCCAGCCAGACCGACGCCAGCTCCACCAAGCGTCCGCGCTCCGCCACCGTGGTGATCACCCGCAGCAACGGCGGCGAGATCGCTGTGTAAGTGACCTGACCGCGGCCCTTCGGGCCGCCCCCCAACCGGCTTCCCCCTCCGGGAAGCCGGCGCTCCGCCCGCCCTGCGGGCTGGAGCCCATTGTGGTGCCGTCATTCTCCGGTAACACGGATCGCCAACACTGGCGGACGTTCCAGATCCATCCACCCCGGAGATTCCCGCAATGCGCAAACTCGGCCTCATCGCGGCCGCCGTCTCGGCAGCCCTTCTCGCCGGCTGCGGCGGCAACAGCAGCAGCAACGACGCCCCCAAGAACGTCATCTTCTTCCTCGGCGACGGCATGGGCATGACCACCCTCACCGCCGCGCGCATCTACAGCGTGGGCGAGGACGGCGAACTGACCATCGACACCCTGCCCGAGACGGCCTTCGTCAAGACCTATTCGAACAACGCCCAGGTCACCGACTCGGCTCCCTCGATGGCCGCCTACATGACCGGCGTGAAGATGAACAACGAAGTCATCTCCATGAGCCCGGAGACCTCGGCCTTCGACGCCACCGGCAAGGACTACCTCAACGGCACCGACTCCACCTGTCCGACCAGCGGCAACGGCACCGCCGTGACCACCCTGCTCGAGCTGGCCAAGAAGTCAGGCTGGGGCACCGGCGCGGTGACCACCACCCGCGTCACCCACGCCACCCCGGCCACCACCTACGCCCACATCTGCCATCGTGACGGCGAGAACACCATCGCCGCCCAGGTCGTCCCCGGCGGCAGCGGCTACAACAGCGCCCTCGGCGACGGCCTCGACGTGCTCCTCGGCGGTGGCCGCCAGTTCTTCCTGCCGACCGCCGCTGGCGGCAAGCGCACCGACGGCCGCGATCTGACCGCCGAGTTCAAGACCCAGGGGTATACCTACGTCAAGAACAAGTCCGAGTTCGACGCCGCCGCGGCCGGCTCCACCAACAAGCTGGTCGGCCTGTTCACCAGCGGCCACATGAGCTACGACCTGGACCGTGACGCCAGCCTGGAGCCCAGCCTGGCCGAAATGACCTCCAAAGCCATCGACATCCTGTCGAAGAACCAGAAGGGCTTCTTCCTGATGGTCGAAGGCGGCCGCATCGACCACGCCCTGCATGAGACCACCGCCAAGAAGGCTCTGCAGGACACCGTGGCCTTCGATAACGCCATCAAGACCGCCATCGAAAAGATGAAGGCCAAGGATGCCGACCTGAAGAACACCCTGATCGTCGTCACCGCCGACCACGACCACACCCTGGTGCTCAACGGCTACGCCGCCCGCACCGGCGCCACCACCGCCGCGAACCCGGGGGTGATCGGCCTGCTCAAGAACTTCGTCACCGGTCTCTACAGCACCGACAGCGGCGGCAACCCCTTCACCATCATCGGCTTTGGCAACGGCGAGAACCGCCCCGCCACGCGCAGCGCCCTCACCGACGCCCAGGTGGCCGACAAGAGCTACCACCAGGAAGCGGCCATCCCGATGGGAGCGGGCAGCGAGACCCATGGCGGCACCGACGTCTTCCTGGGCGCCGTGGGCCGCGGCTCCGAGCGTTTCACCGGCGTCATCACCAACACCGAAGTCTTCAACCTGATCCGCCAGTCGGTCGGCCTGTAAGCGGAGTCCACACGATGAAAACCACCCTCAAGACCTGTGCCGCCGCCATCGCCCTGATCGGCGCCACCACCTCCGCCATCGCCGCCGGCGAGGCGACCAACGTCATCTTCTTCCTGGGCGACGGGATGGGCCCCACCACCGTCACCGCCAGCCGCATCTACAAGTACGGTGAAGCCGGCCAGCTGGGCATGGAGCAGCTCAAGCGCACCGCCCGCATCAAGACCTACTCCAACGATGCCCAGACCACCGACTCCGCCCCGTCGATGGCCGCCTACATGACCGGCGTCAAGATGAACAACGAGGTGCTCTCCATGAGCGCCGACACCAAGGCCTACAACGGCACCACCCCTTACGTCACCTCGGCCGGCGACAGCACCTGCCCGGCCACCGGCAACGGCAGCCCGGCGGTGACCCTGCTGGAGCTGTCCAAGGCCGCCGGCAAGGCCGTGGGCGCCGTCACCACCACCCGGGTGACCCACGCCACCCCGGCGGCCACCTACTCCCACATCTGCCACCGTGATGGCGAAAACGACATCGCCGCACAGTTTGTGCCGGGCTCGGGCAAGTACAACGCCGCCCTCGGCACCGGGGTGGACGTGCTCCTCGGCGGCGGCTGGCGCCACTTCGTGCCCAACACCGTCAGCGGCGGCAAGCGCACCGACGGCAAGGACCTCACCGCCCTGCTGCAGACCGCCGGTTACACCTATGTGAGCTCCGGCACCGCGTTCAAGGCCATCGACCCTGCCGCCACCAACAAGCTGGTCGGGCTGTTCAACAAGGACCACCTCAACTACGAGCTGGACCGCGCCAAGGCCGGCAACAACATCGATGAGCCCAGCCTCGCCGACATGACCGAAAAGGCCATCAAGATCCTGCAGAAGAACGGCAAGGGCTACTTCCTGATGGTTGAAGGCGGCCGCATCGACCACGCCCTGCACGGCACCAACGCCAAGCGCGCCCTCGAGGACACCATCGCCTTCGACGACGCCATCAAGCGTGCCCTGTCGCTGGTGGACCTGAAGAACACGCTGATCGTCGTCACCGCCGACCACGACCACACGATGACCTTCAACGGTTACTCCCACAAGGGCAACAACATCCTCGGCAAGGTCACCGACATCAAGCAGACCACCGTCCAGGGCAAGGCCGTGCTCGCCACCGCCGCCGACAGCAAGCCCTACACCGCCCTGGTGTTCGGCAACGGCGGCGGCCCGCGCAAGGCCAGCCGCGACGACCTGACCAACGTGGACACCACCGCCGACGACTACATCCAGGAAGTCGGGGTCAACCTGGGCGCGGTGGGTAATGAAACCCACGGCGGCGGCGACGTGATGCTGCTGTCCACCGGCGCAGGCAACAGCAACTTCAAGGGCACCATGGTCAACACCAAGGTCTTCAGCCTGGTGAAGTCCGCGATGGGCCTGTGATCGCTCCAGCCTGGAACCTCTGATCGAAAAGCAATGCCGTCCCACCTTGGCCCGACCGACTCCGGTCGGGCAATTTTTTTGCCCCAATACCCCATCCGATGAACAAGCATCTTCTCACCGCCCTGCTCGCCGCCCTATGCGCGAACCCCGCCCTGGCCGTCGATCTGGCCGTCCGGGTCGACCACGACATCACCGTACTGGGCGCCGATGGCGTCACCCGCATCACCCGCTTCAGCGAGCGCCTGATCCGCCGCGACAACCAGAGCTGGGTGGCCCGCGTACTGCCCGCCCATGCCCACGAAGAAGACGAGCACCGTGCCGGCGACAAGGGCCACAAACACATGGACCTGGCCGCCGCCGCCCGCTGGGTGAGTCGCGGCGATGACGGCAAGCTGCGCGTCCGCCTGGTCAACGACCATGACAAGATGGTTGTCGACGTTCCCGCCGTGGACTACAACAACATCGGCTTCGACGGCAAATGGACCACCGCCAGCCAACTCCTCGACCCCGAGCAGCTCAAGCGCATGCAGCCAAGCAAGCGCAGCGCCGCCCCCGGCACCCGCTGGTATGAAGGCGGCACCCGTAATGCCCGGGTCCAGGTGCTCTGGGATGAAAAGGAGCAATACCCCCGCCGCATCGAGTCCGCCAACATCTCCGGCACCAGCTACAGCACCATGGTGGCCCGCCGCGAAACCATGCCGGCCACCCTCCCCTGGAGCCGCCTGGCCGGCTATACCCAAAAGGACTACTCCGACCTGCTGGACTGAGCCTGCCGAAGGATCGGCGTATTCACGTCGGGAGGAGCGTCACGTCCTCATGTAGGGGCGACTTCAGTCGCCCGCAGGTGCCTGATTGGAATCCGCGGGCGACTGAAGTCGCCCCTACAGGTCGCCCCTACAGCTCGCCCCTACAGCTAACCGCTGCGGCCGTCGTAAGTTGCAGCCAAAGACGCGGGCCTGCTGGCTGCCCAAATGAAAAGGGCGGCCCGCAGGCCGCCCCCTCATGCTGCAGTCTTCCGATCAGCAGATCAGAAGGTGTGGCGCAGGCCCAGGGAGATGCCCTGAACGGTAGCGCCGACGGTGCTGGCACCGCCCGGCAGGCTACCGGCGTTCACGCCGGCGGCATTCACGCCGAAGTCGTAGGAGGCCGCCTTGTCGTTGTTGATCATGGCGTAGGTGGCCTTCAGGGAGGTGCGCTTGGACAGGCTGTGCAGCACGCCCACCTCGAACAGCTTGGCGCCGGAATCATCCAGGCTGTTGCCATTGCGCTTCACGTCGCGGGCCACGTAGACCTGGCCGAGCAGCTTGGTGGCCGGGGTCACGTCGAAGGTGGCACCGAAACCGTACACGGCCTGGGTGAACTTGGAGCCGCCGAAGTCGTCGGCACGGGCCAGGTCGAAGATCGCGCGGACGGTCGCCGGGCCGAAGTTGTAGCTACCACCCACGCGGAAATCGGCCACCTTGGTGTCGGCCGCATTGCCCAGGGACACGGCGTTGTAGGTCACCGCAGCCATCAGCGGGCCGCCGGAGTACTTAACGCCCAGGTCATAGCCGGTGGTGTTGGCAGAGGTCAGACCATGCAGGGACTTGTTCTCGTTGGCAACGTAAGCCACGGTGGCATTGACACCGGCGAAGGTCGGGGAGACGTAGGCCACGGCGTTCTTCCAGCGGTTGTCGAAGATCGACTGGCAGCTGCTGGAGCGGGCGCAGGTGGAGCTGGCGGAGTAATCGCCGGTGGCGCTGGTGGAGCCCAGCAGGCGGTTGCCCAGCTTGCCCAGGATGCCGGCGTTGGCGCCGATGCCGGTGGCACCCGGGTTCACGTCCAGGGCGGTGCCCAGGGCGCGGGTCGGACCGGTCAGGGTGCCCAGCACGACGGTACCGAAACCACCGCTCAGGCCCACGAAGCTGTCGCGGTTGGTGCTCAGGGAGCCCGCGCTGTCAAAGCTCACGCCGCTCTCGAACTGGAACAGGGCGGTGAGGCCGTTGCCCAGGTTCTCGCTGCCCTTGAAGCCCAGGTAGGAGGAGTTGGTGGACACGCGAGTGGTGTTGCCCAGCTCGTTGTTGGCATCGCCGCCGATCTTGACGACATCGAAGGACGCATCGGCAACGCCATAGACGGTCACGTTGGACTGGGCGAAAACGCCGGTGGATGCGAGGCCGGCAACTGCCAGGGCGATCAGTTTCTTTTGCATCAGGTTCTCCATTTGATTGAGGTCAGGCGCTTGCCGCAGAGCCACGGTCAGCCTGTTCTGCCTGCTGGACCGCCGCAATGGCTAGGACATTGCAGCGCAGCAAAAAGCAGACCGCGGCGGAGCATATCGCCCGGATATTTCAGCCTTGTTGCGTTAGGCCCAAGACTGTCCGCCACGCACTCAAATGAAGACACCTTAAGGCCGGGCCGCCCCGGCCTTCCGATCACATGCCCAGAGAGTCGAGAAAAGCGTCCGTCTCGGAGCGAGTATCCCCCGCAGACACATCGTCAGATGCCTGGCCGGCCTGATCGAACAGCGCCTCGGGATCAACGCTCTCTTGGGCGTCGAAGTCGAAGAGCTTGATGAACTCTGTGCGGTCCACCGCCAGCTCGAGGTAGAAGACGTTGCCGGCACCGGTATAGAAGGTCACCCGGCGAGCTTCCGGTTGATCCATGTGGGTATCCACGCTGAGCATGACCTGCTTGTTCAGGGCCAGCATCTTCGGCTGGTTCTGGGTGATATGGGTCTGGAACTCCTGGCGTACCTTGCCGGTGAAATCGCCAACGATCTGGTTCATCAGCTCGCCCATCACGTTGGACACTTCATCGGAGGTGTGCGAGCGGGCCAGCTCGTCCCTCGCCATCCCCATGCTCAGCATGTAGCTGGCGTACAGCTCCATCGCCGCCTGCGACGAGAAGTTGATGATCACCAGACCGGAGAAGCCGCCGTCGAACAGCACGAAACAGCCGATGTCGGGCTTCAGGCAGGTCTTGGTGATGCGCTGAACCATCGCGGAGTAGTGGATCTTGCTCGCCGTGGCCGCGGTCAGCACCTTGCTGACGGAATTGCACAGACTGACCAGCAGGTCCTCGGTACCGCATACGACGGCATTCTTTTCTTGGAAACTCATGATTGGAGACTCGCTCGGCAATGGACGAAGGAGGGCTGAACCCACCCATGGTTTGACGGCCCCGGCGGCGCCGGCTTGAGGGTTGAATCGAAATCCTTCGTCATTCGAGCCGGCGTTAACTGGGACGCAACATTTCCCCCCTATGCTCCAGTCGCATTCCGTCTACCCGCCTGAACGGGCCTCCCTGCTGCCATGGCGCTTTGCTCAGCGACCTCCCCGCTCCGCCCCTCCGGCGCCCTCCTCCTGACTTCCCTGCTTGCGCTTCTTCTCACAGCGTGCTCGCCGCAGCAGCTGGTATTGCGCAACATGGCCGACCAGCTGGCCGCCCAGGGCAGCGCCAGCGAGGACGACCTGGAGCTGGCCCGCGACGCCAGCGCCTTCTACCTGAAGCTGTCCGAAGCTGTTCTGCGGGGCGTCCCCGACCATGCGGGGCTGGCCGCCGCCACTGCCGGCGGCTTCACCCAGTATGCCTATGCCTTCGTCGCCTTCGAGGCCGACCGCCTCGACAGCCGCGACGCACGGGCCGCCCAGCGCCTGCGCGAACGGGCCGCCCGCCTCTACCGGCGCGGTCGCGACCACGCGCTGGGCACCCTGGAGCAGCGGCATCCCGGCATCCTCGCGGCCCTGCGTAATGGCAGTGCCTTGACACTGGAAGCCGCGGATGTGCCGCTGGCCTACTGGGGGGCTGCCGCCTGGGGCGCCGCCATCGCCCTGTCCAAGGACGACCCCGAAGCCGTCGCCGACCTGCCCTTGGCTCATCGACTGGCCGAAAAGGCGTGGCAGGCCGATCCGGCATTCGGCCAGGGCGATCTGGCCAGCCTGATGGGCAGCATCGAAGCCGCCCGCCCCGGCGGCAGCCAGACCCGCGCCCTGGCCTACTTCGACGAGGCCATCCGCCTGTCCGGCGGGGGCAGCGCCGGCGCTCTGGTCGCCAAAGCCGAGGGCATCGCCCAGCCCGCTGGCGACAAGGCGGCCTTCCTGGCCCTGCTGGAACGGGCCGAAGGAATCAAGGATGCGCCCGGTAGCCCGCGCACCCTGGCCAACGAGGTGATGCGCCGCCGCGCCCGCTGGCTGATCGACACCGTCGACGACCTGTTCTGAGCCCCCTCCCCCTACTGCAGTTTCCACCCGCTTTCAGGAAGACGCCATGACCCGTATCGGCCGCCTCGCCGCCCTCGCCACCCTCACCCTCAGCATGCTCGCGTCCTCCGCTGCCTTCGCCGCCAGTCAGCTGCGCATCGGCACCCTGGCCCCCAAGAACTCCCTGTACCACCGCCAGCTGATGGAGGTGGGCGAGGCCTGGCGCAATGCCACGGGCGACGGCGCCAAATACCTGATCTACCCGGACGGCAGCCAGGGGGGCGAGACCGACATGGCCCGCCGCATGCGCATCGGCCAGCTGCAGGGGGCCCTGCTCTCGGTGGTGGGCCTGCGCGAGATCGAACCCTCCATCGCCGCCCTGCAGAGCATGCCCCTGCTCTTCCGCAGCTGGGAGGAGGTGGACTACGTACGCGAGAAGATGCGCCCGGCGATGGAAAGGAAGTTCCTCGACAAGGGCTTCGTGGTGCTGGCCTGGGGTGATGCCGGGTGGGTGCGCTTCTTCTCCAAGGAGGCGGCCCAGCGGCCCGACGATTTCCGCAGGATGAAGTTCTTCGCCTGGGCCGGTGAGACCGAGCAGCAGGAGATCATGAAGAGCCTCGGCTACACGCCGGTGCCCCTGGAAACCAGCGACATCCTGCCCTCGATCCAGACCGGGATGATCAACGCCGTGCCGGCCACGCCCTACTTCGCCCTGGCCAGCCAGGTGTACAACACCGCCCCGCACATGCTCGACATCAACTGGGCGCCCATCGTCGGTGCCCTGGTGGTCACCAAGAAGAGCTGGGACGAGATGAGCCCGGCCGCCCGCGAGGCCCTGCGCAGCGCCGGCGAGAAGGCCGGCCTGCAGATGCGCACCCGGGCCCGCCAGGAGGTCGATGAAGCCGTCGAGGCCATGAAGAAGCGCGGCCTGCAGGTACACCGCCCGACCCCCGAGCAGATGAAGGAATGGAACGAGCTTGCCGACAAGCTCTATCCGCGGATCCGCGGCCGCATGGTCCCCGCCGAGACCTTCGACGAAGTTTTCGCCCTGCTCAAGGCCTACCGCGCCGGCCAGCGCTAAGCCCTCCCCACCGTCCGAAACCCATGCGCCGACTGACCGCCTTCGACGAAGCCATCGCCTCCTGCGCCCTGGCCCTGATGACCCTCATTCCGCTGGTGGAGATTGCCTTGCGCCCCCTGCACGGCAAGGGCATCGACAACGCACCGCTGCTGGTGCAACACCTCGGGCTGGCGCTGGCGATGTTCGGCGCCATCCTGGCGGAGCGGGGCGGCCACCTGACGACCCTCGGCAGCGGCCTGTCCGGATCCCTCAACCCGGGCCTGCGCGCCGCCGCGGCTTATCTGGCCAAAGGCGGCTCGGCGCTGCTGGCCGGCATGCTGGCGGCGGCCAGCTGGGCCTTCGTCAGCAGCGAGCTGGAGGCCGGCCGGACGCTGGCCTACGGGCTGCCGGTGTGGGCCGTGCAGGCCTTGATGCCCATCGGCTTCCTGATCATCGGCATCAAGCTGGGCAGCCGCTGCACAGCACAGCCTCTACTCCGCCACGGGATGGGTGTCGCCCTCACCGCCACCGGCTTCCTGCTGGCCCACCATTTCGATGGCAGCACCCTGCCCCTCGCACCGCTGGCGATCTTCCTGCTGGCCGTGCTGCTGGCCGGGGGCCCGATCTTCGCGGTGCTGGGCGGTCTGGCGCTGGCGCTGTTCTGGTCAGAAGGCCAGCCGCTGGCGTCGGTGCCTCTGTCCCACTACCAGATCACGGTGAATCCCTCACTGCCCGCGCTGCCGCTGTTCACCCTGGCCGGCCTGGTGTTCGCCCGCAGTGGTGCGGCCGGCCGCCTGGGGCGCCTGTTTACTGCCTGCTTCGGCGGAGGCACCTTCGGCACCGTGGTGGCGGCCGCCTTGCTGTGCTCCTTCTTCACCGCCTTCACCGGCGGCAGCGGGGTCACCATCCTGGCCCTGGGCGGCCTGCTGCTGCCCCTGCTGACCCAGGCCGGCGTGCCCGAGCGCAAGGGCATCAGCCTGGTGACCAGCGCCAGCGCGCTGGGGGTGCTGCTGGCCCCCTCGGTGCCGCTGATCATGTACGCGATCATCGCCCGGGTACCCATCAACACGATGTTCCTGGCCGGCGTGGTGCCCGCCCTGGTGATGGTCGCCGCCCTGCTCGCGGTGGGGGGCTACCTGGGCCGCGGCGCGGCGCCACGGACCGGCGCAGACGATGCCCCCCGCGCCAGCCTGGCTGCCACGCTGACGGCAGCCTGGGCGGCCCGCTGGGAAATCCTCGCGCCGCTGGTCGCCATCGGCTCCCTGGTCAGCGGTATCGCGACCCCCACCGAGAGTGCCGCCCTCACCGCCGCCTACGCCATCCTGACCCAGGCCCTGGCGCACCGGGAACTGGACTGGGCCCTGCTGCGGCGCTGTCTGGCCGATTGCGCCCAGGTGATCGGCGGCGTCATGCTGATCCTCGGCATGGCGCTGGGGCTGACCAATTATCTGGTGGATGCCGGCATCCCGGATGCGGCGGTGGAGTGGGTGCAGGCCACCCTGCCCAACAAGTTCGCCTTCCTGGTTGCGCTGAACGTCTTCCTGTTCATGGCCGGCGCGCTGATGGAGATCTATGCCGCGATCGTGGTGCTGGTGCCCCTGTTGCTGCCGGTGGCGCTCAGCTACGGGATCGACCCGGTGCACTTCGGGGTGATCTTCCTGGCGGTGATGGAGATGGGTTTCCTGTGCCCGCCGGCGGGCATGAACATCTTCTTCGCCTCGGCGATGTTCGCCAAACCGATCAGGGAGATCGCCGTGTCGGTGCTGCCGGCCCTGCTGGCGATCTTCCTCGGCGCATTGGTGATTTCCTGGGTGCCATCCCTGGCCACCGCCCTGCCGGCCTGGGCAGGGCTGCACTGAGGGGGCCCCTCAGGCCTCCCAGCGCGACGCGGCCGAGTCGTCGGACTCCCGGGCGTCCACCCAGCGCCCGCCTTCCGGCGTGTCTTCCTTCTTCCAGAAGGGGGCGCGGGTCTTCAGGTAGTCCATGATGA
>CALBTT010000165.1 GCA_937967645.1 uncultured Zoogloea sp. | reverse complement strand
CAGCAGATCGGTACCGATGTTGCCGGGGCCGATCAGGGCGCATTTGATCTTGTTGGTCATACCTGTCTCTCTCCTGTGGGTTCTATCGGTGCGGGGCGGTCACTCGAAGCGGGCGCTGACGGTGCCGAGGCCTTCGATGCTCACATCGAAGCACTCGTCCTGGCCGACGGCGACCATCGGGCCGAGGGCACCGGTGAGGACGATGTCGCCCGCCTGCAGGGGGCGGCCATAACGGACCATCACGTCGGCCAGCCAGACGGCGGCGTTGAGCGGGCTACCCAGGCAGGCGCGGCCGTTGCCGCGGGATACCACCTCGGCGCCGCGACGCATTTCCATGGCGCAGGCGGTGAGGTCCACGTCCTTCAGCAGGCGGGGCTGGCCGCCCAGCACGAAGAGGCCGCTGGAGGCATTGTCGGCAACGGTATCGACGAAGCGGATGTTCCAGTTCTCGATGCGGCTATCGACGATCTCGATCGCCGGCACCACATACTCGGTGGCGCGGATCAGGTCGGCGTAGGTGTGGCGCTCGAAGTTGAGGTCGCGGCCGATGACCAGGGCCACCTCGGCTTCCACCTTGGCCTGGATCAGGCGCCCGCGGGCCACCGGCTCACCGTCGCCCACGCCCATGTCGGCGAAGAGCATGCCGAAGTCGGGCTGGTCGACGCCAAGCTGGGCCTGCACAGCCTTGGAGGTGAGGCCGATCTTGCGGCCGACGAGGCGCCGCCCCTCGGCCAGCCAGGCACGGGTGTTGGCCTCCTGGACGGCGTAGGCACCGTCCTGGTCGCACCGTTCGAGACGCTCCCGCAGGGGGGCGATGGGCTGGACATCGGCAGCCGCCTGCTTGAGCAGGGCGGCCGCCGCTTCAGTACCGAGAAGGGCGGCGTTCGTCATGTTTACTTCACCAGTTTCCAGTGGTTGTTCTCGACCTTGATCAGCACGATGGCGCTGGGGTCGTAACCAGCGTGATCGTTGGCGTTGAGGCTATACACACCGTTGGTGCCGACCAGCTTGCTGGTCTTTTCGATGCCTTCACGCACGGCGTTGCGGAATTCGACGGTGCCCGGCTTGGTCTTGGCCTTCTGGGCGGCGAGGATGCCGTTCTGCAGCAGCAGCCAGGCATCCCACGAGGCGCCGGCAAAGGTGGAGCGGGAGTCCGGACCGTTCTTGGCTTCGAGTTCCTTCACGAAAGCCACGCTGGCCTTCTTGGTGGGGTGGCTGTCGGGCAGCTGCTCGGCGACCAGCACCGGGCCGACCGGGATCAGAGCGCCTTCCACGGCCTTGCCGCCGACCCGCAGGAACTCCTTGCTGGTGACGCCGTGGGATTGGTAGATGTTGCCCTTGAAGCCGCGCTCGCGCAGGGTGATCTGGGGCATGGCGGCCGGGGTGCCGGAGGCGCCGACGAAGACCACGTCCGGCTTGGCGGAGAGGATCTTCAGGACCTGGGCCTGCACGGACGGGTCGGCACGGCCATAACGCTCGGTGGCGACGATCTTGAGCTTGCCTTCGGCGGCCTTGGTGAGGGACTTCAGCAGCAGCTCGCCCCAGGAATCGGAGAAGCCAATGAAGCCGACGGTCTTGGCGCCGTGCTCGACCATGTCGGCCACCAGGCGGTTCACCATCAGGTCGGCGGAGGGCTCGCTGCGGAACACATAGCCGCGCTTGTCACCGGTCACGTCGAGGGGCGCGACGGAGATCATCGGGGTCTTTTCGGTGTTGGCCACGTCGGCCATGGCCACCGCAGTGCTGATCAGGTTGGGGCCGAGGATGGCGTCCACCTTGTCTTCGGAGATCAGCTTGCGCACGTTCTTGACGGCGTTGGTGGGGTCGGTGCCGTCATCGAGGAGGATGAAGTTCACCTTCTCGCCGCCCACGGTGGTGGGCAGCAGGGCCACGGCCTTCTTGGTCTCGGCGCCGAGGGCGGCGGCCGGGCCGGTCAGGGAGGCGACGACGCCCACGTTGATGTCGGCCAGGACAGGGGTGGCGGCCAGGGCCGCGATGGACAGGGCGATCAGCTTCTTCAGGTACATGGAGTGTCTCCTCGGTTGAATCTTTGTAGTCAGGGTCGATGGGCCGCTCAGGCGGCGACACCGGTCAGCGCGGCAAATCCGGCGATCCACTCGGGGATCGCCTTGTAATAGCGGGCCTCCGCCCGGTAGTGGCCGGCGGTCGCGGCCTGCATGGCGGCGTTGGCAGCCACCCAGGTCTTGACCTCATGGGCGGAGGCGCCGGCGGCGTCGGTGATCGCCGCGTTGGAATAGGCGTCGAGCGCCGCCCAGTCGCGGCGGGCCAGGTGGTCCAGGAAGGTCTGGTCCCAGTCCGGGTTGAGGGGATGCAGCTGGCTGGTGCCGGCGGCGAAGGACGTGGCCGCGGCGATGGTGCGCTGCTGGCGCGCATCACGGGCCTCGGGGCTGGGGTTGCGGCCGGCGATCAGGCGCTCCGCCACTTCGGTGGTAGCGGTGGCCATCTGCGGCACCGGCGGGTTGTGGGAAAGACCGCCGGAGCCGAGGATCAGGGTGCGCTTGCCCAGGCCGCGGAGGAAGCTCCCCACCGCCTCGCCGAGCTGGCGGGCCCGCCGGAAGCTGACCAGCGGGGGCGCCACACTGTTGATGAAGATGGGGATCACCGGGTAACGGTCGAGGCTGCCGGTGAGCTCTTCGATGGGCTGGGCAAAGCCGTGATCCACCAGCATGCGGTAGGAGATGGCCAGATCGATGTCGGCCTCCACCACGTGGCTGGCGCAGGCCTCGGCGATCTCCCGCGGCACCGGCAGCGGCCCGGCGGAGGTCATGTAGTCCCCCACCGAGGTGGCGGCGGTGCCGATGCAGAACTGGGGCATCGTGTCCAGGAAGAAGCCGTTGTAGTGGTCCGGCGCAAACAGGACGATCAGCTCCGGATCAAAGGCCTCGACTTCGGCACGCTGGGTGGCGACCACCCGGGCCACCTCCTCGACCACCGCCGGCAGCGGGTCCACATAGCCCTTCAGCGGGGTGTGGGACAGGCACTGCAGCAGGAAGGCGCCAGCCTGGCGCCCTTCGCCCTGACAGGCTGCGGTGCGAGCGCCTTCGGGCGGCCGGGCGGCGCTCATGCCGCCCCCACCTTGAGGCCCATCTTGGCGGCCACGGCTTCGAGGAGTTCGTTGATCTCGACGGGGTAGGAGATGCCCGCCACGAAGCGGTCGGGGCGCAGCACCACAATGGAGCCGGGATGTTCGCCGAACCAGTCCTTGAGGCGCATCTGCTCGTCACCGATCACCTCGGTGGCGTCGCTCATGTCCACCTTGCGGTGCATCTGCACCACCGGCTTGGCGGTGATGATGCGGGCGCCCATCGCCGTCAGGATGGCCTTGCTGCGCGCATTCAGCCAGTAGTTGGGGTCGGCGCCCCAGGCCAGCAGCGCGAAGCCGGGGCCGATCACGTCGTCGAGCAGCTTGACCTCACCGTCGAGGGTACGCACCCGCGGCTGGATGAACAGGCGGCCGACCGGCGAGCCCTTGCGCGCGACCTTCTCGTGCACCACCAGCCCGTCGCTGTAGAAGGGCATCGGCTTGTAGCGCATCTCGCTGAAATAGCGCTTGAAGGCGGGGATCTGGTTGAGCAGCCAGGTGCTCACGTCGCGCACGGCCGCCTTGAAGACGTTGCGCGGATAGAAGATGCGGCCGGCTGCCACGGACAGGTCGATCATCGCCTTGGCGTGGGGCGGGCGCTCGATGTTGTAGGTCTCGAGCAGGGTGTCGGAGGCCTTGCCCTTGATCACCCAGGCGAGCTTCCAGGCCAGGTTGGTGGCGTCGCGCATGCCCGTGTTGTAGCCCTGCCCCTGCCACACCGGCATGATGTGGGCGGCATCACCGGCCAGCATCACGCGGCCCACCTTCCAGCGGTCGGCGATGCGGGCGTTGTGGGTGTAGACGCGCTTGCGGATGAAGTCGAGCTTGCTGATGTCGGTGCCGGCGGGCAGCACCTTGGAGAGCAGTTCTGCCATCCGGGCGGGCGCAGTGATCTGCTCTTCGGTCTCGCCTTCCCACACCATGAACTCGAAGCGGCGCACGCCGTCGGGCAGGGCCACCGACACGTAGGGGCGCTTCGGGTCGGAGTGCATGTAGATGTAGGGCACGCCGAGGGGGTCGTTGCGGATGTCCACCACCAGCCACTGGGAGGTGTCGGTGAAGCCGCCGAAGCCGACGCCCAGTTGGGTGCGCACCACGCTGCGGCCGCCGTCGCTGCCCACCAGGTAGCGGCAGCGCAGGGTCGCCGGCACGCCGGCCTTCTTGATCTTGAGGGTGACGCCCTCGCCGTCCTGCTCGAAGGATTCGAGCTCGGTGGCCATGGACACGCCGGCGTTCGGGAAGCGCTTGAGGCCTTCCAGCAGCTCGCGGTCCACCGCCGGCTGGTTGAAGGCGTTGCGGCGGGACCAGCCGAACTCGTCGGTGCGCGGCTCGATCGAGGCATAGACGCGCCCCTTGGCATTGACGAAGCGCATCCAGTGGAAAGGGGTCAGATGCTGCTGCACCTGCTCGGTCAGGCCGATGCTCTGCACGGTGCGCAGGGACTCGTCGTCCATGCCGACCGCGCGAGGGTAATCGATGAGGGTGTCGCCGCGCTCCAGCAGCAGGACACTGACGCCGTGGAGTCCGAGAGTGTTGGCGATGGTCAGGCCCACCGGGCCGGCGCCGACAACAACTACATCAGCGTCGAAACGCTGTTTGTCGTTCATGATTGTCTCCTGTTGGATCCCGGGCCGCCTGGGGGAACTCGCAAGGGGGGCGGCGAAGGGCCGGCGCCGGGTATTACGTTATGAGAAACTTGTTATTGGCCGCGATTCTAGGGTTGTGCCGGCCTACGGCAAAAAATAAAATCGAAACGTCCACCAGATGCACAACATTGATTTAAATCAATAAAATGCCACGTCCGAACGCCAGATCCGATTACGCCACCGTCCGCGGCCTGACTCGCGGTCTGGATCTGCTGAGGGCGCTGAATGTGCAGGAGGGTGGACGGGCCAGTCTCGGCCAGCTGGCGGAGGCCACAGGGCTGCACCGCACCACGGTACGGCGGCTGCTCGAAACGCTGATTTCGGAAGGCTATGTACGACGCAGCGACTCGGACGACAGCTACTGCCTGGCCCTGCGTGTGCGCTCCCTGGCGGAAGGTTTCCGCGATGACAACTGGATTTCCTCGATTGCCGCGCCGGCCCTGTCGGAGTTGTTGCAGGCGGTGGTGTGGCCGTCGGATCTGGTGACGCCCCAGGGGGCCCGCCTGATCATCCGGGAGTCGACCCACCGCTTCAGCCCCCTGTCATTCCATCGGGCCATGGTGGGGCAGACCATGCCAATGCTGCTGACCGCCTCGGGTCGGGCTTATCTGGCCTACTGTCCCGACGACGAACGGGAAGAGATCCTGCAGCTGGCCCGGGCCGGCGACGACGACCAGGCCCGCCTGGCGGCGGACCCGCGCTTTGTGGCGAACGTGGTGGAGCGCACCCGGGAGAAAGGTTTCGGCAGCAACGACGGGGAATGGACCTCGCAGCGCAAGGTGGGGGCGATCGCCCTGCCGATCATGCTGCAGGGGCGCCCGCTGGGGGCGGTCAACATCGTATACCTGAACCGCATGGTGCCCCCGCGGGAGGCGGACCGGCGCTTCCTGCCGGCCCTGCAGCAAGCGGTCGGGCGCATCGAGGAGAAGCTGGCGGAGCAGCAGGGGCAACGCTGAACGCGGCGACTCTGCACACGGCTCACGGCGAGGACTAAAGGAAGCGCCCTGCCCCGGGGCGCTCCGGCATGCCCTGATCAGTGCTGGTGCTTGTGCTCCATCGCGGGAGCCGCCGCGGTGAGATCACGCACCTCGGCCTTCACCTCCACCGTCTCGACCTTCTTGTCCTTGCCCTCGACCTTGAGGGTGATGGGCACCACCTCGCCCTTGGCGAGCGGCTTCTTCAGGTCGATCAGCATCACGTGATAGCTGCCGGGCTTGAGCTCGACGGTCTGCCCGGGCTTCACATCGAGACGGGGCAGCGCGCGCATCTTCATGACGGTGTTTTCCATCACCATCTCATGCAGTTCGACCACGCTGGCCGCCGGACTGGCCACGCCAACCAGCGTGGCGCCGCCCTTGCTGCTGAGCTGCATGAAGGCGCCGGTGGCCTTCTGGGCAGGTACCGTGCCGCGCACCCAGGGGTCCTTGACCTCCAGGTCGGCTGCGACGGCGGGAACGGACAGCAGACAGGCCAGCAGCAGGCCGACGGATTTGCTCATTACGCTCACGGGAGACTCCTTTTGATCGATGGCCCGGAGCTTACTCCAGCCGACCGCCAGCGGCACTTCATCCTGCACGCCGTGCGACTATCGGTCGCATGCCCGTGGGGTGCAACCCATGCTTACAAAGGGCCCCGCAACTCGCCAGGCGGCGACCGGTCCAAGCGCCCGTCAGCCCACCACTTCCGGAGCCCGCGCCATGTTGAAGAAGCTGTCCGCCCTGTATGCCCTGGTCCGCAAGGACGCCGCCATCCTGTGGTTCGCCCTGCGCCATCCGGCACGGCCGGCCTGACTGCGGCCGGCCGTGGCGGTGCTGGCCCTGTACGTGCTGTCGCCACTCGACCTGGTGCCGGATGTGCTGCCAGTGTTCGGCCTGATCGACGACCTGGTACTGGTACCGCTGATCGTGGGCTGGCTGGTGCGCCTGCTGCCCGAGTCGCTGCGCCGGCGCCATGCCGATGCCGCCCGTGCGGTGGACGCGGCGGCGGTCAGGACCAGGTGACCGTCGAGGAGCTGCTCGCGGGTCAGGATGTGGTTGGGATGGGCCAGCAGCACGCTGAGGAGCTGGGCTTCGGCGGTGCTCAAGGTCTCCTGCCGGCCGGCCGGGTTGATCAGATTCGGCGAGCCACGAATGGCAACTTTGTGCTGGGCGACGAGCGCTTTGGCAGGGCAATCGAGGCGGTCGTTGGCCGCAGGGCGGTACCGGGGAAGTCGGGGCGACCGCGCAAGTGTGCTGAACCAGAGTCCGGAGCCTTGCCTGGCAGGATGGTAGCTCTTGATCAGGAGGCGCGAATCATGGGCATGAACGTCAACCTCACCCCCACAGCTGACGGGATTGATGTTGTCCGGGTTCTGCATGGTTCCAGGGATCTCGACGAGCAGTTTCGGTAATTGACAGGGAAAACTGCAGGCGGCCCCCAGTTTGCCCCGGGTATCCCCTCGTCTGGCGCTGAAACCAGCCTGGCGCTCCTTGATCGGGGCACCTGAATCCGTTTGCCGCCTCAGACCGCCCAGCTTCCGTCCGCGCGCAGCATCGACAGATCAACGTACTTCGACCCGGCATGGTTGCCGGGCGAGAACTTCACCCGATAGCCGCCGACATCGACATTGGTGTTGTTGAGCGCTGTCAGCAACCCATCCGGACCGCTGGCACGCTTGAGCACATCCGTCATGACCTTGGCGGCAATGAAGCCCTCCAGCGCGACCGGTGTCACCGCGGTGCCGGCCGGAAGCATTCTGGCGAATTCGCTGAAGACACCCACGCCCTTGAGCGGTACCACCTGGCTGACCATTACCCCGGTTTTATCCTTGCCCAGCGCATTGGCCAACGAAGTAGGGCCGACAAAGCTGATGCTGGCGAAGCTGGCCGGGCTACCCATGGCGCGCGCCTGTTTGATGAAGGCGGCTGCTGTGCCATAAGTGGACACAATCACAACGAGATCCGGACTGGCCGGCAGGATGGCCTTGAGCGCAGCCTCGACATTCGCCGAGTTGCGTTCGACCGTACCTGTCGCCACGACCTTCGCCCCCCGACTGCCAAGCGCCTTGACCACCCCGTTGAGACCCGCCTGACCATAGGCATCGTTCTGATAGACCACGGCGAACTTGCGTTGAAAAAGGTCCCAGAAATGCTGAACCAGATGCTCCGTCTCCTCGAAATACGAGGCGCGAATATTGAAGATCAGCGGATGATTCGGAGTTCTCAGCGCTTCGGCCCCGGTAAATGGGGCGATAAACGGCAGATTGGCCTGCTCGAAAATGGGCTTGGCCGCCAGCGAGGTCGGCGTGCCAACATAGCCGAACAACGCCGCGACGTTCTTCCTGACGAATGCATCGGTATTGGCCTTCGTCCGCTCAGGCTCATAGCCATCGTCGAGCGTCTCGAGGCGAATGTTGCGTCCGCCAATCCCGCCTCTGGCGTTGACGTAGTTGAACCAGAGCAAGGCACCATCTCTCATTTCGACCCCGAGATCCTTGGCTGGCCCGGAGAGGGGAGCCGACTGACCGAGGACGATATCGCCCGGAACGGCCAGCGTCCTGCGATTGGCCAGCGTGAGGGAAAGCAGAGCACCCGCATTGAGAAACTGACGACGATTCATGATCTACCCCGAAATCTGCAACAAGACTATTTCAACAAAGGCCCATTACATTCCATAGCCATACGCGGTAGAGATTGCCAGAACATTGGAATATTTGACCCTAAAAAGGCGCCCAGGCGGAAAATAAAACATGGGCATACCGCTGGCGGGATGCAAAACGACGGCCAGCCGCTTATCGGGAACTGCTCCGGCACGAGTTGGAGCCCTGCCTGGCCGATCAGATTTGGCGGGCTACGAACAGCAGCTTTGTGCTGGGTGACGAGCGCGCTGCCAGGGAGATTGAGGCGGATGTTGGCCGCAGAGCGACGCGGGGATCCAGGTCGGCCGCGACGGCAGGGAATGCGACGATCTGTAGCAGCCCCAGCCCCAGGCCCGCAGGGGATTGATCGCCCGGCCCTCAGGACCAGGTGACGGTGGACGCCAGCAGGTAGCCGGCGCCATACACGGTCTTGATCAGCTTGGCGTGCTGGGGGTTCTCCTCGAAACGCCGGCGCAGGCGCGAGATGCGCAGGTCGATGCTGCGGTCGAGGGCCGACACGTCGCGCCCGCCGAGGAGCTGCTCGCGGGTCAGGATGTGGTTGGGATGCGCCAGCAGCACGCTGAGGAGCTGGGCTTCGGCGGTGCTCAGGGTCTCCTGCTGGCCGGCCGGGTTGGTCAGGGTGTTGCTGCCGGGCTCGAAGCGCCAGCCGGCAAACTCGGCCACCCGCTGGGCCGGGTCGGCCGGCATCACCACCTGGCCCGGATAGCGGCGCAGGATGCTGCGCACCCGGGCGATCAGCTCGCGCGGCTCGAAGGGCTTCACCACGTAGTCGTCGGCACCCATCTCGAGGCCCATCACCCGGTCGTAGGTGTCGCTGCGGCCGGTGACCACCAGCAGGCCGCAGGTGTGTTTGCCACGCAGCTGCTGCAGCACCGCCATGCCGTCCATGTCGGGCAGGCCGAGATCCAGGACGACCAGGTCGGGCACCCGGTGGCGCAGGCCGTGGAAGAAGGCTTCGGCCGTGCGGAACAGCTCGGCCCGGTAGCCGAACTTCTCGAGGGTATCGGCGATCAGGCGGGCAATGGCCGCCTCGTCCTCCACCACGTAGATGAGTTCCGGGGTTCGCGTCGTTGTAGGCATGGCAGCCGGAGCTTCGCTCAAGCGCCCAGCGGACGCAAGGCCGCCAGCAGTTTATCGCGGGAGAAGGGCTTGGCCAGCAGGGGCAGATTGACGTCCTCGTCCAGCCCCGACTGGGATTCGGCAAAGCCGCTCATCAGCACCATTGGCAGATCGGGCCGGAAACGCCGCACGAAACGCGCCAGGGCCCGCCCGTCCATCGCCCCCGGCATCACCACATCGGAGATGACCAGGGCGATCGCCGGGATGTTCTCGACCATGTCGGCGGCCTCGGCGCCGTTCTCGGCCTCCACCACGGCGCAGCCCAGCTCGGACAGCTGCATGCGCACCACGGTGCGCACATCGGCGTCGTCCTCGGCCAGCAGCACCAGCTTGCCGGCCAGGTCGGTGTCACGCAGGGCGCGCCCTGCCGGCATCACGCTGTCCGGCTGATCCTCCTCGACGCGGGGCAGCAGCAGGGCCACGGTGGTGCCCCGCGCCTGCCGGCTGCGGATCCGCACCCCGCCGCCCGACTGCTTGGTGAAGCCATACACCATGGACATGCCCAGGCCGCTGCCCATGCCGAACTGCTTGGTGGTGAAGAAGGGCTCGAAGACCCGTGCCAGGGTGCTGCCGTCCATGCCCATGCCATTGTCGCTGACGGCAATCTGCACGTAGTCGCCCGGCGGCACCTCCAGGTCGGCGGCAGCGTGGGGCCCCAGCTGTTCGAGGGACGACTCGATGCGCAGCTCGCCGCCGTTGGGCATGGCGTCGCGGGCATTGAGGGCCAGGTTGAGCAGGGCATTCTCCAGCTGGTGGGCGTCCACCATGGCCACCAGACAGGGCTCCCGGCTGGCCGTGCTGACGGCGATGGTGCTGGGCAGGCTGCGGCGGATCAGCTTGGACATACCGAGGATCAGCTCGTTGACCTCCACCGGCCGGGGCTCCAGGGGCTGGCGGCGGGCAAAGCCGAGCAGCCGGCGGATCAGCTCGGCGCCCCGGTTGGCGGCCTGCATGGCGGGCTCGACGAAGTTCTCGGTGAGGGGATCGTCGGGGTGGTTCTCCTTGAGCGCCACCAGGTTGCCGATCACCACCGTGAGCATGTTGTTGAAGTCATGGGCCAGGCCGCCGGTGAGCTGGCCGATGGCCTCCATCTTCTGGGCCTG
>CALBTT010000164.1 GCA_937967645.1 uncultured Zoogloea sp. | reverse complement strand
CTCGGCACCGTCTCCTTCATGTCCTGGTACTGGATCTTCCGCAAGTGGTTCCAGATCAGCGACGCGCGCAAGAAGACCGACCTGTTCGAACGCGACTTCTGGAGCGGCGGCGACCTCAACGCCCTGTACCAGAGCGCCACCACCAGCCGCCACGAGGCCGCCGGCATGGAACGCATCTTCGAGGCCGGTTACCGGGAGTTCGCCAAGCTGCGCGGCAAGAGCCTGGACCACGGCGCGGTGATGGACGGTGCCCGCCGTGCCATGCGCGCCACCTATCAGCGCGAGGTGGACGACCTCGAGGCGCACCTGGCCTTCCTCGCCTCGGTCGGTTCGGTGTCGCCCTACGTGGGTCTCTTCGGCACGGTGTGGGGCATCATGAATGCCTTCCGCGGCCTTTCCAATGTGGGTTCGGCCACCCTCGCCCACGTTGCCCCGGGCATCGCCGAAGCCCTGGTGGCCACCGCCATCGGCCTGTTCGCGGCGATTCCCGCCGTGGTCGCCTACAACCGCTTTGCCCACGACATCGACCGCATCGCGATCCGCTTCGAGAGCTTCACCGAGGAGTTCCTGAACATCCTCCAGCGTCAGCTGCGCTGACCGGAGCCCCGCCGCCATGCGTCAACGCCGCCTGATGAACCAGATCAACGTCGTGCCTTACATCGACGTGATGCTGGTGCTGCTCGTCATCTTCATGGTTACCGCGCCGATGATCCAGTCCGGCTCGGTCAACCTGCCCAGCGTGGACAAGGTTCCCGCCCCGCCCACGGATGCCATGGTCGTCACCGTCAAGTCCGACGGTGAGCTGGGCCTGCGCGCCACCAGCAACTCGCCCGAGCGGGTACTCAACCGCAAGGACCTGATCGCCGAGGTCAGCTCCACCGTGTCGGCCAACCCCAGCCAGCCGGTGGTCATCGCCGCCGACAAGAGCGTCAAGTACGAGCTGGTCATGAACACCCTCAACGACCTGCGCAACGCGGGCGTCAACAAGGTCGGCCTGCAGACGCAGGTCGGCAAGTCGGCCCGATGAACCCAGCCCTGCCCGGCAACGACAGGGGCAAGTGGTCGTCCCTGGGGCTCGCCGCCCTGGTGCACATCCTGCTCGGCCTGTTTCTTTTCTATGGCGTACGCTGGCAGAACCGCCTGCCCGACCCGATCGAGGTCGAGCTGGTCAGCGGCAACCCGCTGCCCGCACCTGCGCCGGCCCCCGCTCCACCGGAGCAGGCCGCCGAATCCCGCCCGACGCCGCCGCCTCCGCCGCCCGAACCCGAGGACGAGCCCGAACCCGAGCCGCCGCCGCGCAAGCAGCCGGACATCGCCATCAAGACGCCTGAGCCCAAGAAGCCGCCCCCCAAACCGGTGAAGGAAGTGGTCAAGCCCGTGGAGAAGCCCCCGGTCAAGCCGCCCAAGCCTGAACCCAAGCCCAAGCCTGAGCCGAAACACGAGCCGAAGCCGGAACCCAAACCCGCGCCCAAGCCCCAGCCAAAACCGGAACCCAAGGCCAAGCCCGAACCCGCCAAGACCGAGAAGCCCGCGGAAAAGCCGCAGAAGCCGGTGGATAAGCCGGCCAAGACGGACAAGAATGCCAAGGCAGAAGCCGAGAAGGCGCGGGAGCTGGAGGACCGGCGCATGCGTGAGCTGATGGCGCACGACTCGGAGAATGTCAGCCAGTCCAAGCAGCTGCAGGAAGAGCTCGCCCGCGTGGCCGGCGCCAAGGCCACGGCCGCCCGCAACAAGGCGCAGGAAGCCTACGTGGAGAAGATCCGCGCCAAGGTGAAGGGCAACATCATCCTGCCGCCGGGCATCAACGGTGATCCGTTCGCGATCTTCTACGTGGACCAGCTCCCCGACGGCTCGGTGATCGAGGTACGCCTCAAGCGCTCGACCGGCAACGCCCAACTGGATGGGGCCATCGAGCGGGCGATCCAGAAATCGAGCCCCCTGCCCAAGCCCGACAAGGCTGAGTTGTTCAATCGCACCCTGGAGCTCAAGTTCTACCCGCTCCGGGACTAAACCACCGTGGACACCGACCCCATGACCCTACGCATCCCGACCTTCCTGCGCGCCACTTTCGCGGCCTGCGCGCTGGCGCTTGCGTCCAGCCCACAGGCCCAGCTCGCCATCGAGATCACCGGCGCCGGCGCCAACCGCATGCCGGTCGCCATCGCCGCCTTCGAGGGCGAGAACGCCCTGCCCCGCGCCGTGACCGACGTGGTCCGGGCCGACCTGGAACGCAGCGGCATCTTCAAGATCGTCGAACTCGGCCCGAGCCCGATGGGCGCCGAGACGCCGCCGGATTTCGGGCGGATCCGCTCGCGGGGCGCCGACGCCGTCGCGGTGGGCACCGTGGCGCCGGCCAGCGCCGGGCGCCATCAGGTGCAGTTCCGCCTCTTCGACGCCGCCAAACAGGTCAGCCTCGGCGCCCAGGCCATGGTGATGTCGCCCAACCAGTACCGCACCACCGGCCACCGCATCGCCGACTACATCTACGAAAAGCTCACCGGCGAACCCGGCGTGTTCTCGACCCGGATCGCCTACGTGCTCAAGTCCGGCTCGCGCTACGAGCTGCAGATCGCCGACGCCGACGGCAGCAACGCCCAGACCGCGCTGGCCTCCAAGGAGCCGATCATTTCGCCGGCCTGGTCGCCGGACGGCACGCGCCTCGCCTATGTGTCCTTCGAGGCCAAGAAGCCGGTGGTCTACGTGCACTCCCTGGCCACCGGCCAGCGCAACGTGGCCGCCAACTTCAAGGGCTCGAACTCCGCCCCGGCCTGGTCGCCGGACGGGCGCCGGCTAGCCGTGGTGCTGACCAAGGACGGTCAGTCCCAGATCTACACCGTCAACGCCGACGGCTCCGGCGTGCAGCGCCTGGCCTCGTCGTCGGGCATCGACACCGAGCCGTCCTGGTCCACCGACGGCTGGATCTACTTCACCTCCGACCGGGGCGGCAGCCCGCAGATCTACCGGGTCCCCGGCAGCGGCGGCGAAGCCCAGCGGGTCAGCTTCGAGGGCAGCTACAACGTGAGCCCGCGCCCCTCGCCCGATGGCAAGAGCCTGGTGTATGTGTCCCGCAACGGGGGCCGCTTCCAGGTCACCCTGCTCGACCTCGCCTCCCGTCAGACCCAGATCCTGACCGACTCCTCCAAGGACGAGTCGCCCAGCTTCGCCCCCAACGGCCGGATGGTGCTGTACGCCACCGAACAGGGCGGCCGCGGCGTGCTGGCGGCCGTGTCATCCGACGGTCGTGTCAAGCAGCGACTGTCGGTACAATCAGGCGACGTTCGCGAACCCGCATGGGGTCCGCAGCCGCGCAACTGACACATACAAGAGCCAATATCCTTTTTCCCCGCCCTCTGCGCCCGCACCCGGAGTCCACACCACCATGAAGTACACCCGTTTTGCCCTGTCCCTGATCACCATCGGCCTGCTGGCCGCCTGCAGCTCGTCGCCCAAGACCGATGGCCAGACCGGCGCAGCCGTCGAGGACCGCTCCAGCGCCTCCGCTTCCGGCGTCGACGCCAACCGCGTCGTCCCGGTTGATGCCAACTCCGGCGGCCAGGCCAGCTACCCCGAGCTGAAGGATCCGAAGAGCCCCCTGTCCAAGCGCAGCGTGCTGTTCGACTACGACAGCTACGTGATCAAGGACCAGTACCGCAGCCTGATCGAGGCCCACGCCAAGTTCCTGACCAGCCACCCCAACGTCAAGATGCTGATCCAGGGCAACACCGACGAGCGCGGCAGCCGCGAGTACAACCTGGCGCTCGGCCAGAAGCGTGCCGACGCGGTGAAGAAGGCCCTGAGCCTGCTCGGCGTGTCCGAAGCCCAGCTCGAGTCCGTCAGCCTCGGCGAGGAAAAGCCCAGCTGCAGCGACGCCAGCGAATCCTGCTGGTCCGCCAACCGTCGCGGTGACATGCTCTACTCGGGTGAGTTCTGATGTTTCGCCCCCTTCTGCCCCGCCTGCTGGCGGGCCTGCTGGTGGGCGTCTGCGCCACCCAGGCCCAGGCCGGCCTGTTTGACGACGAGGAAGCCCGCGCGCGCATCAATTCCTTGCGCAACGAGCTGGCTGGTCGCATCGAGAAGGTCGAAGCGAACCACTCCCGGGCCCAGATCGAGCTTGCCAACCAGATCGAAGAGCTGAAGGCCGAGATCGCCCGCCTGCGCGGGGAGAACGAAGTCCTCACCAACGATCTGGCGAATGCCAACAAGCGGCAGAAGGACTTTTACGTGGATCTCGACAACCGCCTGCGGAAGCTCGAGACCGCCCCGGCGGCCGAGGCTCCGCAGCAGGCCGCCCCGGCGGCCGCGGCCGACCCCGCTGCCGAGAGCCGCGATTACGAAGCCGCCCTGACCCAGCTGCGCGGCGCCAAGTACAAGGAAGCCGCTGCCGGCTTCATCGCCTTCACCAAGGCCTACCCGTCCAGCAGCTTCCTGCCCAGCGCCCACTTCTGGGCCGCCAGCGCCCTGTACCAGCTGAAGGACAACGTCGGCGCCGCCGAGCAGTACAACAAGGTGGTCACCCAGTGGCCGGACGACAGCCGGGCACCCGACGCCCTCCTCGGCCTGGCCGGCACCCAGCAGGCCCGCGGGGACAACGTCGGCGCCAGCCGCAGCCTCGAGAAACTGATCGCCAAGTATCCGAGCAGCTCGGCAGCCCAGATCGCCCGCCAGCGCCTCAAGAAGTAAGCATCAACCCGCCCGCCCCGGCTCCGGCCGGGGCGGGCCTTTTTCGCCGTACCGCCATGTCCTCTACCGGCCGCCCCGCCACCCTCCGCATCACGGAGATCTTCCATTCCCTGCAGGGAGAAACCTCGCGGACCGGCCTGCCCACCGTCTTCGTCCGCCTCACCGGCTGCCCCCTGCGCTGCACCTGGTGCGACACCGAATACGCCTTCACCGGCGGGACCACCCGCAACCTCGACGAGATCCTCGCCGAGGTTGCCGGCTACCAGTGCCCGACGGTCTGCGTGACCGGCGGCGAACCCCTGTCCCAGAAGAACTGCCTGCCTCTGCTCACCGCCCTGTGTGACGCCGGCTATTCGGTCTCCCTGGAGACTAGCGGCGCCCTCGACATCGCCGACGTGGACCCGCGCGTCTCCCGCATCGTGGACCTGAAGGCCCCCGGCTCCGGCGAAGAGGCCCGCAACCTGCTGTCCAATATCCCCCTGCTGACCCCCCACGACGAGCTGAAGCTGGTCATTGCCAGCGAGGCCGACTACGAATGGGCGAAGGCCAGGATCGCCGAGCACCACCTCACCGAGCGCTGCCCGGTGTTGCTGGCCCCGGTGCAGGGCCAGCTCAAGCCCGCCGACCTGGCGGCCTGGATCCTGCGCGACCGCCTGCCGGTACGCATGCAGGTGCAGCTGCACAAGGTCATCTGGGGCAATGAACCCGGCCGCTGAGCCCCGCCGACATCCCGGAGAACCCATGAACACCCCACGCCCCCGCGCCCTCGTCCTGCTCTCGGGCGGGCTCGACTCCGCCACCTGCCTCGCCATCGCCCGCGCCGAAGGCTTCGACGCCTATGCCCTGTCGGTCGAATACGGGCAGCGCCATGCCGCTGAACTTGCTGCCGCCCAGCGCGTCGCCCAGGCCCTCGGCGCCGTCGCCCACCGGGTGGCCCACGTGGACCTCGGCCAGTTCGGTGGCTCCGCCCTCACCGACCCGGCCCTGGCCGTACCCACCGACGGCGCCGAAGGCGGCATCCCGATCACCTACGTGCCGGCCCGCAACACCATCATGCTGTCGATTGCGATGGCCTGGGCCGAGGTGCTCGGCGCCCAGCACATCTATGTGGGCGTCAATGCGGTGGACTACTCGGGCTATCCCGACTGCCGGCCGGCCTTCATCGAAGCCTTCGAGAACATGGCCAACCTGGCCACCAAGGCCGGCGTCGAAGGGCACCGCCTGACCATCCACGCGCCGCTGATTGACCTGTCCAAGGCCGACATCATCCGCCGCGGCACCGCCCTGGGCGTCGATTACGGCCTCACCGTGTCCTGCTACCAGGCTGATGACGACGGGCGTGCCTGTGGCCTGTGCGACGCCTGCCGTCTGCGCCGGGCCGGCTTCGAGGCCGCCGGCGTGGCCGACCCCACGCCCTATCGCTGAACCCTCGGGCGCGCCACTGCTCCAAGCGCCATGGACACGCCCACCACCCTGCCGCTCTCCCTGCCCGCCCTCGCGTGGGCAGCCTGCGCCCTCGGCGCCGTGTTCGGCTTTGCCGGCCAGCGCAGCAACTTCTGCACCATGGGTGCCGTAGCGGACATCGTCATCATGGACGACTGGACCCGCATGCGCATGTGGGCCCTGGCCCTGGCCGTCGCCATCGCCGGCACGGCCGGTCTGCAGGTGGCCGGGGTCGTGGATGTGCATGACTCGATCTACGCCGGCCAGCGCCTGCCCTGGCTGTCGCACCTGGTCGGCGGCCTTCTGTTCGGCGTCGGCATGACCCTCGCTTCCGGCTGCGGAGCAAAGACCCTGCTGCGGCTGGGCAGCGGCAACCTCAAATCCCTGGTGGTCTTTGCCTTTCTCGGCCTGTCCGCCTACATGACCCTGCGCGGCGTGTTCGGCGCCTGGCGCACAACCTGGCTCGACCCGGTGGCACTCCGGTTCGACACCGCCCAGGACCTGCCCAGCCTCCTGGCGGCGCGCTTCAGCCTCGACAGCCGCAGCGCCTGGCTGGCCTGCAGCACCGTCGCGGCCGGCAGCCTGGGCCTTTTCGCCCTGTCGGAGCGCGCGATGTGGCGCCCGTCGCCCCTGTTCGGCAGCCTCGCCATCGGCGTCTGCATCGTCGCCGGCTGGTACCTCAGCGGCCACCTGGCCTACCTCCCGGAAGACCCGGAAACCCTGCAACCCGCCTTCCTGGCCACCAACAGCGGTCGTCTCGAATCCCTGAGCTTCGTCGCCCCCTACGCCTACAGCCTCGATCTGCTGATGCTCTGGACCGACACCAGCCGCATCGTCACGATCGGCATCGCCCTCACGGTCGGGGCGATTCTCGGCGCCCTGCTCGCCGCGCTGAGCACCCGCAGCTTCCGCATCGAGAGCTTCCGCGATGCCCCCGACCTGGCCCGACACCTCGCGGGTGCCATCCTGATGGGGATCGGCGGCGTCACGGCCCTGGGCTGCACGATCGGTCAGGGGCTCAGCGGACTGTCCACCCTGTCCCTCGGCTCGCTCATCACGACCATCGCCATCATCGCCGGCGCCACCCTGTCTCTTCAGATTCAGCTACGAAGTAGTTGACACAAACTGAAAAGTCTCTATAATGCAGCGCTTCTCTGCTGGGGGTCGTTAGCTCAGCTGGTAGAGCAGCGGACTTTTAATCCGTTGGTCGCAGGTTCGAATCCCGCACGACCTACCACTGGCGAATAAAGTGGTATATAATGCGCGCCGCAGAGAAATGAATGGGTTGTTAGCTCAGTTGGTAGAGCAGCGGACTCTTAATCCGTAGGTCGAGTGTTCGAGTCACTCACAACCCACCAGAATTAAGACAAAGGCCAGTCCTCCGGGACTGGCCTTTGTCGTTCACCGACTCGTTGCGCCACCGGCGCTCCCGAAACGCCAGAAACCCAGCCCCGGACGCTCCTGAGCCACCCCGGAAGCAGCCCGCCGGAACCACACTGCACGACGCCGGGACCCACCACCGGAAACATTTCTTTGCGTTTCTGCAGAAGAAATTGCCCACACGACCGATATGGAGACAAGGGGCCGCCATGGCGACCTCCATGCAGTGCGCCCGTCCCAGGATGGGCAGTCCCGTAGTGGACTCGTGATCGCGTCTGTATTGTGATGGTCGCCATCCGGCTCTATGCCCCAATTGCATGTTCCGCAGTGCCTGTCGGCCCCCTGCGCTGAGGTCTGTATGAACCCAAGTGACGCTACGGAATCCACGCTGAATCAGGCGACCATCCTGCTGGTGGATGACACCAAGGAGAACCTTTCCGTCATCGGCCAGATCCTGCGCCCGCGCTATCACGTCCGGGTCGCCAACTCGGGGCCGCGCGCGCTCCAGGTGGTCCTGACCCCGCCCAGGCCGGATCTCATCCTGCTGGACGTGATGATGCCGGAGATGGATGGCTACCAGGTGCTGCAGACCCTCCGCGCCGACCCGCAGCTGCGGGACATCCCGGTCATCTTCGTAACGGCTCTGAACGCCGACGATGACGAGGAGCGGGGGCTGGCCCTGGGTGCGGTCGATTACGTCACCAAGCCGGTCAAGCCGGCCCTGCTGCTGGCGCGCATCCACGCCCAGCTCGAGCTCAAGCAGGCGCGCGACCGGCTGGCCGACCAGAACGCCTACCTGGACGCCGAGGTGCATCGGCGCATGGCCGAGAACGAGCTGATCAAGGATCTCAGCCTGATGACTCTGGCCAGCCTGGCCGAGAAGCGCGACAACGAAACCGGCAACCATCTGTTCCGCACCCAGGCCTACGTGGAGATCCTGATGGAGCAACTGGCCGGCCACCCCCGCTTCGCCGCAGCACTGGCCGACAAGGCGTACTGCCAGCGGATTGCCAAGGCCGCGCCCCTGCACGACATCGGCAAGGTCGGCATCCCGGACGCCATCCTGCTCAAGCCGGGCAAGCTGACCCCGGAAGAGTTCGAGATCATGCAGAAGCACGCGGAGATCGGTGCCGACACCCTCGGGGAAGCCATCCAGCGGGTACGCACGATGCAGGACCGGGCGGCGGGCGACGGCGCCTATGGCAGCCTGTCCCTCGAGTTTCTCGAGACCGCCCAGCAGATCGCCGGCGGCCACCACGAAAAATGGGATGGCAGCGGCTACCCGGCCGGCCTGGCCGGCGATGCCATTCCCTTGCCGGCCCGCCTCATGGCCCTGGCGGATGTCTTCGACGCGCTCATCTCGCGGCGCCATTACAAGGACGCTTTTCCACTGGAGAAGACCGTGACGATCATCCACGCGGGGCGCAGCCTGCATTTCGACCCGGACATCGTCGACGCCTTCCTGTCCAGCATCGAGCACTTCAAGCGCATTGCCGACCACTATGCCGACTAGACACCTCACCGTGCACGCGGCCTCCCGCGCCCTGCCCTGCCTTCTCCTGGCCTGCCTCACCTGGCCGGCTACCGCCCAGAGCCCCGCTCCCTCGGCAGCACCGCCGGCCGCCGGCCTCGCCCCGGTACCGGCCAACAGCGACTTCAAGGAGCTGCCTCCGAGCCCCAGGCTGATCCGCCAGTTGCGTAACGGGGGCTACGTGCTCTACATGCGCCATGGCACCACGGACAACAGCCGTGCCGACTCCGCGACAGACCTGCGCCTGGATGACTGCAGCACCCAGCGGGTGCTCAACGATGAAGGCCGGCGGCTGGCCGTGACCCTGGGCACCTCCTTGCGCAAGGCACAGATTCCGGTGGCGGAGATCATCCACAGCCCCCTGTGCCGGACCACCGAAACAGTCCGGCTGGCCTTCCCTGGCTTCAAAGGCCCGGTCAAGGCTGATCCGGACCTGATGTACACGGCCAACCTGACCACGGAGCAGAAGAAGCCCGTCCTCGTCGCAACACGGCGCCTCGTTTCCACCCCACCCCCTGCCGGCAGCAACCGGTTGATTGTGGCCCATGCGCCCAACATGGCTGACCTGATGGGCTACTTCGTCAAGCCGGAGGGCACCATCGTGGTCCTGCAGCCACTCGGCGATGGGCGCTTCGAGTATCTCGCCAGCATTCCGCCGCCCAGCTGGCCGACGCTGCTCAACGCCGTCGACAAAGAGTGAGCATGAGCACCGACCCGGGCCGTCACACCCAGCGGCGACGCTTCCTGCTGCTGTTCTTCCTGCCGGTAGCCCTCGCGCTGCTGCTGGGCATCGCCGTCAACCTCATCGCCGAACACCAGGTCCAGCAGGCCCGAGACAGACTGGAGCAGACCCAGCAGCTCGACCTCCAGGCCGCCAGCGAGGCCTCCTCGATCAGCCTCCAGTCGCTGGTGCTGCAACACGACCTCACCGATGCGCTGCGCAAGGCCAAGGCCGGCCAGATCGACGAAGCAGGGGCCTACCAGCTTCACGCCCGGATCGTCGACAAGATGGCCGACTTCGAGAAGCGCCTCGAGCAGCTTGGCCAGAGCACCCAGAGCCCCGCTCCGGCCAACAGCCAGCGGGTGGCACGCCAGACCTTCCTGGACTTCAAGCGCTTCGTGCTGATGAGCACCGACCTGATCTCGATCGATCCCCGGCTCGCCAGCGAATATCTCGTCAATGCCAACGAGCACTACGTTGCGCTGTCGCTGCAACTGCACGCCATCGATGAGCAGATGACCCAGCACGCCCTCGACCGGAGCGCCGAGGCCAACCGGTCCCTGGCCGATTTCCGGCAGCGCCTGCAGCTGTGGAGCGCCGTCGCCGTGGCCGCCTTGCTGATCGTCTGGCTGTTCGTGGCCAACCGCCTGGCGCGGCGCCTGAACACCCTCACCGACGCCCTGGCGACCCTCAGCTCGGATCGCGAGGACGCCGGCACCCAGCCCTTCTTCCGGCACATCGAAGCCCTGTCGGCCCTCCGGAACAGTCTGATCGGGGACATGGCCCGCGCCGTGATGGCCTACCGCGATACCCGACACCAGCGTGGCATGGCGCTGGCCGCCCTCGAAACCGAGAGGAGCCAGCTCCATGCGCTCATCCAGGGCATGCCCGACCTCGTCTGGCTGAAGGACGCCGACGGCGCCTACCGGGTCGTCAACCCGCGCTTCGTGCAGCAGGCCGGGCGTCCGGCGGACGCGATCACCGGCCTGCACGACCATGACCTGTTCCCTCCTGAGGAAGCGGAACGCTACCGCCAGGCCGACCTGCAGGCGATCCGCACCGGCCGCTACGAACTCCCGCCCCACTGGCGGGCCTTTGCCGACGGCCACCGCGAGCTGATCGTCGCCATCAAGACCCCGATCTACAATCAGGACGGACAGTTGCTCGGCGTCCTCGGCGTGGGGCGCGACATGACCGACCTGCACCAGGCCCAGCAGGCCCTGCGCGACCGGGAACGCCAGTACGCGACCATCGTCAGCCAGGCCCCGGTGGGCATCGTGCTGGTGGATCGGGCCACCCTGGGCTTCATCAGCTTCAACGACGCCGCCTGCGAATCGCTGGGCTACGCCCGCGAGGAGTTCACCGGGCTCACCCTCTACGACGTGCAAGCCCGCTTCACCCGCGCCGAGGTGGACGAGATCGTGCTCCGCATCATTGCCCAGAAGGGCATGGAGTTCGAAAGCGAGCGGCGCAACAAGCAGGGGGAGGTGCGCGACTTCTGGATCTCCATGCGGCCGATCGAACTGGACGGCCGCGAGTGCTTCACCGGGGTGTGGATGGACATCACCGAACGCAAGGAGACCGAGCGCGAACTGCACCGCTACCGTGGCCAGCTCGAACAGCGGGTCGCGGAACGCACCCTGCGCCTAGAAGAAGCCACCCAGCGGCTGTCGGCCCAGGCTCTGCAACTCACCTCGGCCAACGGCGAACTTCGCGCCATCTTCGACTACGCCACGGTCGGCATCGTCATCCTGCAGAACCAGCGCATCGTGCGCTGTAACCGCAAGCTCGACGAGATCTTCGGCTACGCCGAGGAAGCCCAGCTGGGGCAGCATGTCCGGACCTGGTACCCCGACGAGGCCGGCTACGCGGCCATGCAGCAGCTGACCCAGGCACAACGGGAGGCCCGGCAGACCCTCTCCCACGAACAGGAACTGTGCCGCCAGGACGGCTCGCGCTTCTGGGCCCGCCTGACCGAAGCCCCCATCGACACCCCCGAGTTTCCCGACGCGATCATCGGCATCATCGAAGACGTCACGGAGGAGCACCGCATCGCGGAGGAACTGCGCCACGCCAGGGACATGGCGGAAAGCGCCAATCGCGCCAAGAGCAGCTTCGTCGCCAACATGAGCCACGAAATCCGCACGCCGATGAACGCCATCATCGGCCTCGCGCACCTGATCCGCCGCGACCCGCTCAACGACCGCCAGAAGCAGCAGCTCGACAAGCTCTCCGCCGCGGCCATGCACCTGCTCTCCGTCATCAACGACATCCTCGACTTCTCCAAGATCGAGGCTGGCAAGATGACCCTGGACCCCACCGACTTCCACCTCGAACGGGTCATCTCCAATGTCTTCGCGCTCATCTCCGACAAGGCCGAGGCCAAGGGCCTGGAGCTGGTCGCCGAGATCGGCAGCCTGCCGCGCATGCTGCACGGAGACGGCGTCCGACTGGGCCAGGTGCTGCTCAACTTCGCCAACAACGCCGTCAAGTTCACCGAGGAAGGCAGCGTCGTGCTGCGCGGCAGCGAGGTGCGCCGCGACGACAGCGGGGTGTGGCTGCGCTTCGAGCTGTGCGACACCGGCATCGGCCTCAGCGCCGAGCAGCAGGACCAGCTGTTCACCGCTTTCCAGCAGGCGGACCTCTCGACCACGCGGGTCTATGGCGGTACCGGCCTGGGCCTGGCCATCAGCCGGCGGCTGGCCGAATTGATGGGCGGAGATGTGGGCGTCAGCAGCACCCCGGGCAAGGGCAGCACCTTCTGGCTCGAGGCCCCCTTCGGACTGTGTCCCGACGTGGCCGACGACACCCAGGAGCTGCTCCCTCCGCGCACCCGCATCCTGGTGGTGGACGACATGGAAGAGGCCCGCGAATCGCTGGCCGACCTGCTCAAGGCCCTCGGTGCACGCGTCGACCAGGTCGCCTCCGGCGCCATGGCCCTGGAAAGCGTGGCTGCCGCCGATGCCCAGGGCGCGCCTTACCAGATGGTCTTCTCGGACTGGCTGATGCCGGGCATGAACGGCGCCCAGACCTGCGAACGCATCCGCCAGCTGCCCCTGCGCCTGCAACCGGTATGCATCCTGGTCAGCGGCAGCAGCGGCTGCCCCAGCGACGTAACGCGCAGCAACACCTTCGCGGCCTTCATCCCCAAGCCGGTGCTTCCGGCCATCCTGGCCGACACCATCGCCCGCACCTCGGGCCTCGCCCGGCTGCCAGGCTCCGCCGAACAGGCCGGGCTGCAGCCCGGCGCGCTCCCCAGCTTCGAGCCCGGCCATCGCCTGCTGCTGGCCGAGGACAACGCCATGAACCAGGAGGTGGCGCTGGAGCTGCTGACCGATCTCGGCTTCCTGCCCGACCTCGCCGCCGACGGCCGGCAAGCCCTGACCCTGGCCAGCCAGCATCCTTACGAGCTGATCCTCATGGACGTCCAGATGCCCATCATGGATGGTCTGGAGGCCACACGCCGGATCCGCCAGCTGCCCGGCTACGCCCACACGCCCATCCTGGCCCTCACCGCCAACGCCTTCGCCGAAGACCGGGCTGTGGCCCTGGCCGCCGGCATGAACGACTACATCCCCAAGCCCGTCGACCCCGACAACCTGATCCGCACCCTGGCCAGATGGCTGCCGGGCGCCTGCCGCAGCACCTCCCCGGCCGCCCAGCGGACAACGCCGGGCGAGGACGAGCTGCGCCAGGCACTGAACCTGATCGAAGACCTCAAGATGGAAGCCGGCCTGCGCTCCATGCGCGGCGACCTCAACCGGCTGGCTCATTTCCTGCGCCGCTTCGCCGCCGAGCATGCCCATGACCTCGAAACCCTGCGCGACGAGCTGCAGCACGGGGACAGCGTCGCCGCCCGACGACGCGCCCACACCCTGAAGGGCCTGGCCGCCACTCTGGGCCTCGACCGGATCGAACGCCTGGCCCAGGAAGCCGAGCTGAACCTGAGCAAGCCCCTCGCCGACGATACCCGGCAAGTCCTCCTCGACACCCTGTCCGAGGCCCTGACCGCCACCTGCAACTCCATCCATGCCCACCTCGGCGGCCCGCCCGGCCCGTCATCCGCCGCGGCCCGGCGCCCCCGCCCGCGCGCCGAGCTGAAGGCGCAGCTGCTGCAATGGCGTGGGCAGCTCGCGACCGACGACCTGGATGCCGCCGACACGTATTCCGGCCTCCATGCGGAGCTGCAGCAATGCGACCCCACACTGGCCGAGGCCCTGGAGCGGGCCGTCGACCAGTTCGACTTCGCCGATGCCCTGGCCACACTGGATGCCTGGCTGGCGCATGTGGACGACGATCCCCAGGGCCAGGGATGAGCGCCTTGCCAAGCCGCCCGGCGGCCGCAAGAATGGCGCCCCCCGCCCCCTGACCGTCCGGGCAGCCCCCGCGCAACCATGACTTCCACGCCCCTCCATCAGCTCCACACCGACATCGACGAGCGCGTCCGCTTCATCCGCGAGAACCGCGGCGACTGGCTGTGCGGCAAGGGCTGCGACAGCTGCTGCAAGCGGCTGGCGGATGTCCCCCAGCTCACCGCAGCAGAGTGGGCGCTGCTGCAGGAGGGGCTGGCTGCGCTACCGCAGGCCCAGCTCGACCTCATCGCCAGCCGCATCGCCGCGCTGGGGCACGCCCCTGCCCGCCCGGTGACCTGCCCCCTGCTCGACCCGGACAGCGGCGCCTGTCCGGTCTATGCCCAACGCCCGGTGGCCTGCCGCACCTACGGCTTCTATGTGGATCGCGAGTTCGGCCTGTACTGCCGGGACATCGAACAGCAGGTGGCGGACGGCGCACTGAACCAGGTGGTATGGGGCAATCATGAGGTCGTCGAACAGCGCCTGGCCAGGCTTGGCCCGCAACGCCCGCTGACCGCCTGGTTTGAGGACTGGCTGGCGCAGCGCCCCTGAGGGCCGGATGGCGGGCTATCGTCCGTAGTCTTGATCTGTCGCAAAGCCGATCCGCACAAATACGTCCAGCATTACTGACCATAGAGTCAGTAACCATCCAAGATCGGAAGAGCGTCGTGTAGGGAAAGAGTGTATATCTCGGTGGGCGCCGTATC
>CALBTT010000163.1 GCA_937967645.1 uncultured Zoogloea sp. | reverse complement strand
AATCGTCCGCAAATCGGCCATCGAAGCGCCTTTAAATGTGAGGGTTGGGTCTGGGAGTGAATCCGGACGTCAGCCGCCGCCGACCGCGACGACGATCTCGAGGCGGTCGCCGTCGGCCAGCGCGGTGGCGGCATGCAGCCCGCGCGGAACGATGTAGCCGTTGCGCTCGACGGCCACCCGCTTGCCGGTGAGGTTCATGGCCTCGAGCAGCGAAGCCACCGTGGCCGGCGCAGCAAGCGCCCGCGCTTCACCGTTGATCGTCAGCGAGACCGACGCGGAAGAGGTCGCAGCAGAAGACATGGCACCGCCAGCAAAAAACACGTGGGCCGCGAGTTTACCACGCCTCCCGGTTGCCCTCCGCCTCCACCCTGCGTACAATCCGGGCTCCCAGAGCGGGCGTCGTATAATGGTAATACCTCAGCTTCCCAAGCTGATGCCGTGGGTTCGATTCCCATCGCCCGCTCCACTGCATCAATCTGCGGACTTCCGCAGAAGTCCAAGAGAGCCTGCAAGTCGTTGCCACACAAGGACTTTTCCTCTCTTTGACGTTCTGCCGCGGTCCACTGCGATCCGCCTACAGCCGGGACTTTTAAGTCCACAAACAAGTCCATTTTTGCGGGTGCGGCTGATTCCGGATTGTTGATGGAGGGGCGAGGTCGACGTGACCAGCATCTGGTTCCTGACTCATGTTCAGGAGCAAGAGCATGGCACTCTCAGACCTGGCCGTTCGGCAGGCCAAGGCAACTGGCAAGGCATACACCCTCCCTGACTTGGATGGCCTCTCCCTGGCCGTCACCGCTGCCGGGGGCAGGACTTGGCACTTCCGCTACTACTGGGCGGGCAAGCAGAAGCGGATGTCGCTCGGCACCTACCCGGAGGTGACGCTTCGCGAGGCCCGCAGCCTGCGCGACGAAGCGCGCGCCCTGCTGGCCAAAGGCACCAATCCTCGCGTTCACCGCAAGCAGAAGCGCACCGCTGTCCGGCTCGCCGACGAAAACACCTTCGAGGCGGTGTATCGCAAGTGGCTCAAGCATCGCGGGCTCAGCCTCAAGGAAGGCCGGCAGACGACCCTTTCGATACTTCCGCGCATCTTCGACAAGGATGTGCTGCCCGCCTTGGGCAAGCGGTCGGTCTATGAGATCAAGCGTCCCGACCTGTTGGAGGTGATCGCCAAGATCGAGAAGCGCAAGGCGCTCTCCGTCGCCGAGAAAGTCAGAACGTGGTTCAACCAACTGTTCCGCTACGCGCTGGTGATCGTGCCGGGCCTGGAGCAGAACCCCGCCGCCGATCTCGATGTGGTGGCGCTGCCGCTGCCACCCGTCAACCACAACCCGTTCCTGCGCATGGCCGAGCTGCCGAAGCTGTTGCAGCGTCTGCGCAGCTATCGCGGCAGGCGGCAGACCCAGCTCGGGCTGCGGCTATTGCTGCTGACCGGCGTGCGAACCGGCGAGCTGCGACAGGCGACGCCGGATCAATTCGATCTGGACCGTGGGCTGTGGATCATCCCGCCCGACGTCGTGAAGCAACTCCAGTTGGATATGCGCAAGAAGCGGCAGCAGCCAAAGGACATCCCGCCCTACATCGTGCCGCTGTCGATTCAGGCCATGGAGATCGTCCGGCACCTGCTGGATGAGTTCAAGCCGGCCCAGCGCCACCTGTTCCGGCATGACAGCGACTTGAAGAAGCGCATCAGCGAGAACACGCTCAATGGTGCGCTCAAACGCATGGGCTATCAGGAGCGCCTGACCGGACACGGTATCCGCGGCACGATGTCCACTGCGCTCAACGAGATCGGCTACCCGAAGGTCTGGGTGGATGCACAGCTCTCGCATGTCGATCCCAACAAGGTCAGCGCGACCTACAACCATGCCGAGTACGTGGAGCAGCGTCGCCGCATGATGCAGGACTGGGCCGATCGGCTCGACCTCTTCGAGCAGAACCAGGTCGAGGCGGCCAGCATGCCGCTCACCGTGCATCTGGAAGGCGTGCCCGCGTTTCCGAGTGAGCAAACCGCAAGCGCGCCCTCCGCGCCGGTTGCCGCTTCGCCAATCCTGCTCGTGACGAAGCCGGGCGACGCCATGCCGTTGGTTTCTGCCGCCGCACATCGGCTGCCGGCGGTTCCGCCCCCTCGATCGGCCGCGCCGCTGGTGCCTTCGGACATTCAGCGCGAGAGGATGGAACTGTTCGATGTCTTCGAAGCGCCGCACAACCTTCCCGTCGCTGCGTTTGCCAAGATGGCAGGCAAATCCCGCAGGTGGATCAGCTACGAGATCAAGGCGGGCAACTTGCTGGCGTTGAACGTAGGCAACCGCGGCCAGCGCGTGCCGGACTGGCACCTCGACCCACTCAAGCACGAGCTGATCCAGTCCGTCCTGAAGCTAACCAGGGGTGCGGACCCTTGGCAGATCTACCATGCACTGCTACAGCCGCGCTCGATGCTGCGGGGGCGTTCGGCACTGGAGGGCGTGACGGCCGGCAATCTCGACAAGCTCGTCATGGCCGTGAGCACAGCCGTGAAGGAAAGCGAATGGACCAGATCGGAAGAGCACACGTCTGAAATCCAGTCACGAATCACCAACTCGTAT
>CALBTT010000162.1 GCA_937967645.1 uncultured Zoogloea sp. | reverse complement strand
GGGCGGATCTCCCAGGGCAGCCCGGGCATCAGGGTGGAGGTGAATTGCACGCCCAGCTTGCGGCTGTAGTTGACCGCCGCGGGGGGCAGATCCTTCGCTTCGATGGCGTCCTTGAGTGTCTTGCCATTGAAGCCGACGGCTGCGCACAGGGTGTCGTAGAGCGGCACCAGGGCGAAGCCGAAGGCAAAGAAGGCGGCGGCCAGCAGGAGCAGCCGGACGACCAGCCGGCCGTGCCTGCGTGGCGGGGGCAGGGTTGCCTCGCTCATGGCCTGTCAGCGGTCGATGAAGAAGCCGACCACGTAGAGCCCCACGGCCACGGCGCCGAGCAGCCAGGCGAAGCGCGCCGAAGCCCGGCGGCGGTTGGCGAGATCAGAATCGGTCAGGTGCATGATGTCCTCCTCAGGAGGTCTTGATGACGGGCTGGATGTCCCAGGAGTGGTGCGGCGGCGGCGAGCTGAGCTCCCACTCGAGGCCGCTGGTGCCTTCCCAGACCCTGTCGCTGGCCTTCTCGCCGCCCTTCACGCAGCGCCACACGTTGTAGGCGAAGATCAGCTGGGACAGGCCCAGCACGAAGGCGCCGACGGTGGAGATGGCGTTGAACTCGGCGAACTGCAGCGCGTAGTCGGGGATGCGCCGCGGCATGCCGGCCAGGCCCAGGAAGAACTGGGGCATGAAGGTGAAGTTGAAGCTGATCACGGTGAGCCAGAAGTGCAGCTTGCCGAGCTTCTCGCTGTACATGTGGCCGGTCCATTTGGGCAGCCAGTAATACACGCCGGTCATCACCCCCATGATGCCGCCGGCGAACAGGGCGTAGTGGAAGTGGGCCACCACGAAGTAGCTGTGGTGGTACTGGGCGTCGGCGGCCACGTCGGCCAGCACCAGGCCGGTGAGGCCGGCGATGCCGAACAGCACGATGAAACCCACCGCGAACAGCATCGGGGTCTCGAAGCTCATCGCGCCTCGCCACATGGTGGCGATCCAGCAGAAGAACAGCACCGCCAGCGGCAGCGAGATCGACATGGTGCTGTACATGAAATACAGCAGGGCCGGCACCGGCAGGCCGGCGGTCAGGAAGTGGTGGGCCCACACGATCAGGCCCAGCACGCCGATGGCGATGAAGGACCACACCTGGGCGGTGTGCCCGTAGATGGGCTTGCGGGTGAAGGTGGACAGGACGTGGGGCATCAGGCCCCATACCGGCAGCAGCAGGATGTACACCTCCGGGTGACCGAAGAACCAGAACAGGTGCTGGAACAGGATCGGGTCACCGCCGCCTGCGGCATTGAAGAAGTGGGTGCCGAAGTGACGGTCGGTGAGCAACATGGTGACGCCGCCCGCCAGCACCGGCAGGGTGATGATGAGCAGCACAGCAGTCACCAGCCAGCCCCAGCAGAAGAGCGGCATCTTCATCAGGGTCATGCCCGGGGCGCGCATGTTGAGGATGGTGGCGATGATGTTGATCGAGCCCATGATCGAGCTGATGCCCAGGATGTGGATCGAGAAGATCGCAAAATCCACCCCGATGCCGCCCTGCACCGACAGGGGCGCGTAGAGCGTCCAGCCGGTGGCCACCGCGCCGTCGCCGATGCCGAAGAGGGCCAGGATGAAGGGCATGGTGAGCAGCATGGCGGCCGGCGGCAGCAGCCAGAAGCCCCAGTTGTTGAGGCGCGGCAGGGCCATGTCGGGGGCGCCGATCATCAGCGGGATCATCCAGTTGGCAAAGCCGGTGGCGGCCGGCATCAGCGCCGCGAAGATCATCACCAGGGCGTGCACGCCGATCAGCTGGTTGAAGAACTCTGGCTTCATCAACTGCAGGCCGGGCTGGAACAGTTCGGCGCGAACCCCCAGGATCATCGCCCCGCCGAGGAAGAACATCAGCAGGGAGAAAGTCAGGTACATCGTGCCGATGTCCTTGTGGTTGGTGGTGGTCAGCCAGCGCATCAGCCCGGTGGGGTGGTGGCCGTGGCCGTCGTGGTGGTCGAGGGTGTGGGTGGCGGTGTTCATCCGTGACTCCTCAGCGAAGGGCCTTGATCTGGGCGGGCTGGATCATGTCGCCCTTGGTGTTGCCGAAGCTGTTGCGCTCATAGGTGATGATGGCGGCCAGGTCGGCATCGGACAGGGTGGCCTTGAAAGCCTGCATGGCGGTGCCGGTCTTGCCGTTCAGCACGCGATCCACGTGGCTGTCGGGGAGCAGCTTGCCGTCGGGCGAGAGCAGGGGGCCGTTGACGATCTTGCTGCCCGCGAGGGCCGGGAAGGCCGGGGGCAGGCCCTGGCCTTCGGGTTGGTGGCAGGCGGCGCAGTTTTTCTCGTAGGCGGCCTTGCCGGCGGCCATCAGCTCGTCCTTGGTCCAGGTCCTGTCGCCGCCGGCCGCGGCGGCGGCCATCTCGGCCTTCTTCTTGTCCACCCAGGCGGCGTATTCGGCCTCGGGGACGGCACGGACCACCACCGGCATGAAGCCGTGATCCTTGCCGCACAGCTCGGCGCACTGGCCGCGATAGACCCCGGGCTCTTCGATGCGCACCCAGGTTTCGCGCAGGAAGCCCGGGATGGCGTCGCGCTTGACGCCGAACTGGGGTACCCACCAGGTGTGGATCACGTCGGTGGAGGTGAGCAGGATGCGGACCTTCTTGCCGACTGGCAGTACGACCTCGTTGTCCACCTCGAGCAGGTAGTGCTCGCCCTTGGCCTCCTTGCCCTCGATCTGTTCGCGGGGGGTGGTGAGGGTGCTGACGAACTGGATGCCCGAATCCGGGTATTCGTACTTCCACTTCCATTGCAGGCCGGTGACCTTGAGCACCATGTCGGCCTTGGTGCGGGTGTCTTCCATCTCGATCACGGCGTGGAAGGCCGGGATGCCCATCAACACGAAGTCGATGAAGAGCAGGATGCCGAAGGGCACCAGCACCCAGAACCACTGCAGGGCGCCGGCCGGGCCGCTGAACCGGGCGGGCTCCGCGCCGGTGCTCTTGCGGTGCTTGATCATGGAATACACCATGATCGCGAACACGACCACGAACAGCACGGTGATGATCACCATGAACTGGTTGTGCATCGAAAGGGTATCGCGCCCGATGGGAGTGACGGGCTTGGGGAAGTTCCAGGTGTAGTCGGCGAGCGCGCTGCCTGCTGCGAGGGTCAGGCCGGTTCCTGCGAAAAGCTTGGCTGGGGTGCGGTTGAGTGTCGTCAAGTCTCTACCTCTTCTTTTCGTGGGATGATCGGCGCGGCCCTCGACGTTCAGCTGCGTAGCCGGCGTGAGAGATCTGCGTAGAACTGGTAGCGTTGCTCGGGTGTCATCAGGTGGCCGACCTGGCAGCAGCGCCCGTGGGAGCGGATGCAGATCAGCGGGTCGGGGCCCGTGGCCGTGTCGGCCTCCAGGCTGAGGCGGGCCCAGCCGGTGTTGAAGTCGTGGTGGATGTCGCGGCCGGGAAGATGGCTGACGATGCTGAGCCGGCTGCCCTCGAGGCGAACGGTCTCGCTGCTCTGATCACGGCGATCGAGGATGCGGAGGGCGATGTAGAGAACGGCCAGCTCCACGCCGGCAAAGGGAAGGACCAGCCAGGCGCCGGCAATCAGGAAGCCGCCACTGACGAGCAGGCTGGCAAACAGGACGCCGCCGATCAGGAGTCGGCGGGCGAAGGGATTCAAAGAGCAGTTAGGGCGTGCACGCCATTCATGCACGCCCTCTGCTTCTATCGTTGTTATAGCCATGGCGTCTCCTCCAGGCCCTGTCTGCGACTTTTTGACGCAGATCAAATTCTGGGAGGAGTGTAGCATCGCTCGTCGATTTTGCAGTGCACTTGAAAGTGATGCAGGCTTCTGATTTTAAAGGAAAATACAAATGCTTTTAATGTTGCGATGCATCATTTCTGGGTTGGTGCTGATGCTCGGCCTGAGCGCCTGCTCACCGGGGGGCGAAGGCCAGGGGGCGAAGGGCTTTGTCGCGACTGACATCACGGGCGCGAACTATGCCAAGGACTTCCGGCTGGTCGACCATACCGGTACCCCGCGCAGCCTGGCTGATTTCCGCGGCAAGGTGGTGACCCTGTTCTTCGGATATACCCAGTGTCCGGATATCTGCCCGACCAATCTGCTGACCATGGCGGAGGTGATGCGCCAGCTGGGGCCGGATGCGCAGCGCGTCCAGGTCCTGTTCGTGACGGTCGATCCGGAGCGCGACACCCAGGCCCTGCTGGCCCAGTACGTGCCGGCCTTCGATGCCCGCTTCATCGGTTTGAGGGGTGATCTGCCCGCCACCGAGGCGGTGGCGAAGGAGTTCCGGGTGTTCTACCAGAAGCAGGGCGACACCAAGGGCCAGGCCTACACGGTCGACCATTCCACCGGGACCTACGCCTTCGATCCGCAGGGGCGGCTGAGGCTGTACATCCGGCACGGGGAGAAGCCCGAGGTGATCGCTGCCGATCTCGGCAAGCTGCTGGCCGGCCAGTAAGCGCGGGCTCCACGCCGGGGCAATGAAAAAGGGCGACCCGCGGGTCGCCCTTGTTGCGTGGCCAGGTACCCCGGGGCCGGTCAGGCCAGGGCGGCCAGCTGGGTGCGCATCTTCTGCATGGCCTTGGCTTCGATCTGACGGATCCGTTCGGCAGATACACCGTATTCGGCGGCCAGCTCGTGCAGGGTGGCGGCGTCACCCTCGGTCAGCCAGCGCCGCTGCACGATGGCGCGGCTGCGGTCATCCAGTGTGGCGAGGGCTTCGTGCAGGCCGACGTCCTTGAGGCGGGCCGCCTGCCGCTGGGCCAGCACTTCGGAGGGCTCCGCATCGGGGTCGGCCAGGTAGGCGATGGGGGCAAAACGCTCCTCCTCGTCCTCCGGTCCGGCTTCGAGGGCCACTTCCTGTCCCGCCAGGCGGGTCTCCATCTCGCGGACCTCCTCGGGCTTCACGCCGAGCTGCTGGGCCACGGCGAGCACTTCCTCGCCCTGCAGGGCGTTGCTGCTGTTCTTCATGCTGCGCAGGTTGAAGAACAGCTTGCGCTGGGCCTTGGTGGTGGCGAT
>CALBTT010000161.1 GCA_937967645.1 uncultured Zoogloea sp. | reverse complement strand
ACGGTGTCCTGGATCTTGATCTTCCAGTCCTGGATGCGGGAGTCGACGATCTCGAAGCAGGGCACCACGCACTCGGTCGCGCGCAGCACGTCGGCCGGGGTGACGCCAGGGCCTTCCAGGTCACGCTTGAGGATGAAGGCCACTTCGGCTTCGGCGCGGGGAGCGATCATGCTGTCGGCACGGATCGCCTCGCCTTCGCTGAAGACCATGCCGGAGGTCATCTGGCCGAAGTCGGGCTGGTTGACCTTGAGCATGTCCATGACCACCTTGCTGGTCACGCCGATCTTCTTGCCGATGATGGTCTCGCCGGCGTCGACGCGGCGCTGGATCATGCGCAGCTGGATGCGGTAGGCGTCCTCGATGGTGATCTCGGGCTCGCGGTCGGTCAGCGGGGCCACCGCCTTGCGGGTGATGAGGGCGTTGTACAGCTCGTCGCCGTAGTGTTCGATCTTGGTCTGGTCCATGGTTCTTCCGTATCTTGGCAAAGTGGGGTGCCGGCCCCGGGGGAGGGATCGGGGCCGGCGGGCGCCCTGGGGAGGGCGCCGGGAGGAACAGTGTCACTGCCACCCCATGACATGCGGACACACCGTCGTCATGGGTGAAGGACAGGGGCCAGGCTCAGCCTGGCGGGAGGCAGTTTAGTACTTGATCATCACGTTGCGCAGTTCGGTGTAGAACTCGAGGGAGTGCAGCCCCCCCTCACGACCGATACCGGACTGCTTGGAACCACCGAAGGGGGTGCGCAGGTCGCGCAGGAACCAGCTGTTGACCCAGCACAGGCCCACTTCGATCTGGCTGGCGACACGGCTGGCGCGGCTGATGTCCTGGGTGTAGATGGAGGTGGCCAGGCCGTACTTGGTGTCGTTGGCCATGCGCACGGCCTCTTCTTCGGTGTCGAAGGGCTGGATGTGGCAGCACGGTCCGAAGATCTCCTCACGCACCACGGAGGCGGTTTCCGGCAGACCGGTCCAGATGGTGGGTTCGACCCAGCAGCCGTCCTTCAGGTCGTCCGGCATGTTGGGCACGCCACCGCCGGTGACGATGGTGGCGCCTTCGGCCTTGGCGCGCTCGTAGTAGGAGAGCACCTTCTTCTGGTGCACCTTGCTGACCAGGGGACCGATCTTGGTGTCATGGTCGAAGGGACGGCCCGGCTTCATGCCTTCGGCTTTTTCCTTCAGGGCGGCGACGAACTTGTCGAAGATCGGGCGCTGCACATACACGCGCTCGGTGCCCAGACAGACCTGGCCGCAGTTTTCGAACACGGAGCGGGTCACGGTGCTCACCGCCACCTCGAAGTCGCAATCGGCGAACACCACGGCGGCGTTCTTGCCACCCAGTTCCAGGGACACCGGACGGATGCCGTCGGCGGCGGCCTTCATGATGGCCGTGCCGGTCTTGGTCTCGCCGGTGAAGGTGACGCCATTGACGTCAGGGTGGGCGGTCAGCATGGCGCCGGCGGAGTTCACACCGTAGCCGTTGATCACGTTGTACACGCCGGCGGGCACGCCGACCTTGTTCATCACTTCACCCAGCAGGGTGGCGGTGGCCGGGGTGACTTCGGAGGGCTTGACCACCACGGTGTTGCCGCAGGCCAGGGCCGGACCGACCTTCCAGGTCATCAGCAGCAGGGGCAGGTTCCACGGGCTGATCACGGCGATCACGCCGCGCGGGGTGCGCACGCCGTAGCTGCGGGCGGTCTTGCCGTCGGGGGTACGCATCTCGAAGGACTCGGTGGAGACGTTCTTGATGGTATCGGTGAAGATCTTGAAGTTGGCCGCGCCGCGGGGGATGTCGATGTGGGAGGCCAGGTGGGCCGGCTTGCCGGTGTCGGCGATCTCGGCCTGCAGGAAGTCATCGAAGCGGTGATTGATCTCGGCCACGATGGCATCGAGCATGGCACAGCGCTCGACCACCGACAGCTTGCCCCAGGGGCCGTGCAGGGCGGCCTTGGCGGCGGCGACCGCGGCGTCCACCTCGGGCTGACCGGCTTCATAGACCATGCCGATCAGGGAGTTGTCCACCGGATTGCGGTTCTCGTAGGTCTTGCCGCTGACGTTGGTGACGTATTCACCGTTGATGAAGTTCTTGAATTCTTTCATGTCTTTCTCGCAGTCTGAGGTCTCGTGGGCCCGGTCGGTCACGGCACCTGGGCGGGCACACGGCCCGATGGAGCAGAGACACTTTTCCGGATGGATCGGATACATGGGAGTCGCCACGCACTCCCGGCCAACTCACAGGCTCTAGTTTAGCGAGATTTTTAAAAAATCTCGATATTTTTTTAGTGCCTGCGGATAGCGCCTTGCGACGCCCCGAAGGGCGTCGCGGAACAAGGCTGAACGATCAGGTAAACACGCTCAGGAAAGCCTCGTTGAGCTTGCGGTCGTGGTAGAAGATCGCGGGCCCGATGCTGTCGTCGTACCAGGTGATGGTCGGCTTGTCCGGGTAGCTGATGTAGCCGCCGGAGAAGACTTCGTTGCGGTTGCCGGAGGGATCGAAGAAGTAGATCGTCTCGCCGCGGGTGATGCCGTGACGGGTCGGCCCCAGGTCGATGGAGGTGCGGTTGCGGGACAGCACGTCACCGGCATGCAGCACCTTCTCCCAGCTCCCCAGCTCGAAGGACACGTGGTGCAGCTTGCCCTTCACCGGCTGGCGGATGAAGGCCACGTCGTGGGCCTTGTTGGAGCAGGTCAGGAAGGCACCGATCATGAAGTCCGGCTTGTCCTTCAGGACCACCTGCTCGGTGAGGGTGAAACCCAGCACCTCGCGGAACAGCTTGACCGTGCCGTCCAGATCGTCGCCGTAGAGCAGGCAGTGGTCGAAACGCGAGGGGGCGATGCCCACCAGGCCGTCCGGCCAGGGATCGGGGTTAATATCCGGCCCTTCGGTGCCGCAGTTGTTGCCCAGCTTTTCCTTTTCGGCGTACAGCTCCATGACATGCCCGGTGGGCACGGTGAAGCGGAAGCGCTCGCCGGTGGCGGGGTGCTCGCCAGCGGGGATCCAGCTCATGTCGGTGGCCAGACCGGACGCTTCGAGGTCGGCCGCCAGCTTCTTGAGGGTGGCCGGGGAGTCCACCTTCCAGCCCATGTAGTCCATGCCGGCCTCGTCGGCCTCGCGCAGGACGATACTGTGATGATCGTGCTCATCCCAGGCCTTCAGGAACACGCGGCCCGCTTCATCCCGGGCAACCTCGGTGAGCCCGAGCACTTGCTTGTAGTGCTTTAGCGCGGGCTCCAGTTCAAGCACCCTGACGGACACGTGTCCGGGGCGCAGAACACCAGTCAATGCCATTTTTTGTCTCCTAGTGTGGTTGATCTTCCCCAAGCCTCACCCGGCTTCGGACCGTTGGGACATCCGGAGGGGGCTTGGCGCGGGGCCGTATGCAAGAGCATACCAAAATAACGATTTTTTCTTTAAATATCGATATTTTAAATTCGTGTTTTTTGGCCCTGCGGTGCCCTTCAGTGATGGGCCGAAGCAGAGTGGCGGTGATTGATCAGGGACACCGCGATGACGGCGATCACGGCCGGAATCGCGATGGCCATGAAGTTCTGCTCCAGGGGCAGGGCCATGCCCACCAGGGTGCCGATCAGGATCGGCGCCAGGATCGCCCCGCTGCGCCCCACCCCCGAGGCCCAGCCGATACCGGTGGAGCGCACAGCCATCGGGTAGTACTGCCCGACGTAGGCGTAGGTCAGGATCTGGGTTCCGATGGTGGATGCCCCTGCCAGGCCGACCAGGATGTACAGGAGCTCGACCGGCACCTTGTAGCCGAGCAGGGTGATGGACACCGCCGCCAGGGCGTAGAAGGCCACCAGTACATACTTGATATGAAAGCGGTCCGCCAGCCAGCCGCCGCCGATGGCACCGATCATGGCACCGAAGTTGAGCACCAGTACGAAGGTGAGCGCGGAGCCCAGGCTGTAGCCGGCGCCGGCCATCAGCTTGGCCAGCCAGGAGCTGAGGGCATAGACCATGAACAGACACATGAAGAAGGCCACCCAGAACATCACCGTGCTGAAGCCACGTCCTTCCTGGAACAGCTTGCCGATCGGCGCGCCGTGGGCCGCATGGGCGTGCGGCAGGGCGAACTGGTCGGTGGCCGACGGCACATAGCTCGGCTCGAGGCGCTGCACGATACCCTTGAGCTCATAGAGTCGGCCATGCTTGACCAGGAAGGCCATGGATTCGGGCATGGACTTCAGGATGAAGGGGATCAGCAGCACCGGCAGCCCGGCGGCGAAGAACACGGATTGCCAGCCATAGCTCTCGATCAGGCCCTTGCCCAGCAGGGCGGCCAGCATGCCGCCCACCGAATAGCCGCTGAACATCAGCGTGACCAGGGTGCTGCGGATCTTGCGCGGCGAGTACTCGGTCATCTGCGCCACCACATTGGGCATTACCCCGCCGATCCCCAGGCCCGCCAGGAAGCGGGTCACGCTGAAACTCAGCGGGTCGGTGGTGAGGCCGGCAGCCGCGGTGAACACGCTGAACAGCAGGATGCACAGGGCGATGGCCCATTTGCGGCCGATACGGTCGGCGATGGTGCCCATGAAGATGGCACCGAACATCATGCCGAACAGGGCCGAGCTGACCATGAAGCCGGCGTTGGTGGGGCTGACCCCCATCTCCTTCATGATCGACGGCAGGGCGATGCCGGCCACGGCGAGGTCGTAGCCGTCGAAGATGATGATGAGGGCGCACCAGAACAGCACGATGCCGTGAAAGCCGTTGAAACGTGCGTGGTCGGAAAGCCTGTGTACGTCGATCTGGGGCACGGTTTGCTCCTTGATTGTAGTTGTTATGTCCATGTGGGCGTCGGGGTGGCAGGTCTCAGCCGAGATCCCCGCCTCCCACCGGCAGCACGCTGCCGGTGATGTAGGACGACTCGTCGGAGGCGAAGAACAGGATCGGTGCGACCTGCTCCGCCACCGTGCCGTAGCGGTGCATGAGGCTCGAATCGACCGTCTGGTCGATCACGCCCTGGTACCAGGCCACTTCATCGGGGGTGGGCTGGGCCTGGTTGCGGGGGATGCGCCGGGGCGGCGCCTCGGTACCGCCGGGGGCGGTGGCATTGATGCGGATGCCGTGCCGGGTGGCTTCCATGGCGATGGAGGCGGTCAGCGCATTGACGCCGCCCTTGGCCGCCGAATAGGGCACCCGGTGCACACCGCGGGTGGCGATCGACGACACATTGACGATGGTGCCGCCCCGCTGATCGATCATCACCGGCAGCACGGCCCGGCAGCTCCAGAGGGTGGGGAACAGGGAACGGCGGATCTCCGCCTCGATCTGCGCCTCCTCGTAGTGCTCGAAGGGCTTGGCCCGGATCGTGCCGCCCACGTTGTTGATCAGCACATCGACCCGGCCGAAGCTGCTCACCGCCTCGGCCACCATGGCGCTGGCGCCGGCGAAGGTCTCCAGATCGGCCCGGAACGGCAGTGCCGAGCCGCCCGCCGCGATAATCTCGGCGACCACCTCGTCGACCACCTCGGAGCGATCCACGGCGAGCACCCGCCCCCCCTCTGCGGCCACGGCCATGGCCACGCCGCGCCCGATGCCCTGGGCGGCGCCGGTGACGATGACGGACTTGCCGGTGAAACGATCTGCGCGGCTCATGACGTCACCTTCTCGTGGGTGGAGGAGAACTTCTCGAACAGGAAGTTGCGCGGGGTCACGCCGACTCCGGACATCCAGCTGCGTACGCCCTCGACCATCGGCGGCGGTCCGCAGACGTAGATGTCCACCTCCCCGTCGTGCAGCTGGGCCGCGCTCAGATGGCTGGTCACATAGCCCAGGCGGGGATGGCCGCTGGACGGATCCACCACGCAGGTGAAGAAGTCGAAGTTGGGCATCGCCGCCTTGAGCTCGGCCAGGGCCTCCAGCTCCACCAGGTCGTCGTTGGTGTTGACGCCATTGGCCAGCAGGATGGGCTGGGTGGTGGGGTTGGCCTTCAACCAGCGGAGCATGGACAGGAAGGGCGCCAGGCCCGTACCGCCAGCCAGCATCAGCACCGGACGCACCACCGGACGCAGGTAGAAGCAGCCATACGGGCCGGTGAACATCAGGAAGTCACCAATACCGGCCATGTGGCGCATGTAGCCGCTCATCAGCCCGTCCGGCACGTCGCGGATCAGGAAGGACAGCTCGGTCTGGTTGGGCGCGGAGCTGAACGAATAAGCACGGGTTTCCTTGCTGCCGGGCACCTGCAGATTCACGTACTGGCCGGGCAGGAAGGACAGGGGGCGTTCGGCCTGCACCGTGAACGACACGGTGGTGGCTGAGTCCCGGTCGATGCTGCCGATCCGGCCGCCGTGACTGGCCACTTCGGTCTTGCAGGCCGTCGACGAGGCGGGAACGCGCACGACGCAGTCGGAGGTCGGGCGCATCTGGCAGCTGAGCACGTAACCGGCGGCCGCCTCATCCTCGGCCAGCGCATCCTCGATGTAGTTGCTCATCGTGTAGCTGCCGCTCTCGCAGTGGCACTTGCAGGTGCCACAGGCACCGTCGCGGCAGTCCAGCGGGATGTTGATCTTGAAACGGTAGGCCGCGTCGGCCAGCAGCTCTCCGCTCTCGCAGGGAATGACTCTGCTGACCCCGTCTTCGAATTGCAGGGCGATGTTGTAGGTCATGGGGTTCTCTTTCGCGGCACCCGGACGGCAGGGCCCGCCTGCCGGAGCGACGGGCCCTGCCGATCAGATGTGGTAGATATCCAGCACGTGGTGGATGTAATCGTTCTTCAGGACGACGTACTTCCGTTTGATGAGCGGCCGCGGCCCGCTGGTGTCGAGGGTGTATTCGGAGGTGCCGAAGTACACATCGACGATGTCGTAGCGGAAGCTGTGGGTAGTCCAGTTGAAGCGGAGCTCCACCGTCGTGTCGGTCTGCGACAGCACCTCGACATTGCTGATCGCGTGGCCGGTGCGGGTATCCGGCGTGGACGCGCTGGAGCGGTCGGTCTCGATGCGGAAGACGCGGTCCTCCAGCCCCTGCTTGCTGGGGTAGTAGATCAGGGAGACCTCGTTGTGGGGATCGACGGTGAGCGTGTTGTCGTCATCCCAGGAGGGCATCCAGAAGGTCACGTCATCCGCGTAAAAGGACAACCAGTCGGCCCAGCGCCCCTCGTCGAGGGCGCGCGCCTCCTGGTACAGGAAAGTTTGGATGGCTTCGTAGGACAGCATTACCGGTCTCCGTTCTGTTGGGCGTTGTGTTCGGCGAGATAGGCCTTCTTCATGACCTCGAGCCAGTACTTGTGCTGTACGGTGTAGAGCCCTTCATCCTCGGTCTTGATGCCGGACAGCTCGGGCTTCAGGCCGATCAGGTCGGCGTTCTCGTCGGGCCCTTCCACCCAGTGGGTGGAGCCACGGCACATGTCGTTCCACTTCACCGCGCGGGCTTCGAAGCCACGCTGGCAGGAGCGGAACTCCTCCAGGTCGTCGGGGGTGGCCATGCCGGTGGCGTTGAAGAAGTCCTCGTACTGGCGCAGGCGGCGCTGGCGTGCTTCGGGCGCTTCGCCCTTGGGGGCGATGCAGTAGATGGTGGCTTCGCTCTTGTTCGGGGAGATCGGACGCACCACCCGGATCTGCGAACTGAACTGGTCCATCAGGTACACGTTGGGGTAGAGACACAGGTTGCGCGACTTGCGCAGCATCCAGTCGGCGCGGGCCTCGCCGAATTTCTCGATCCACTCGGCGCGCTTGGAGTACAGCGGACGGTCCTCCGGGTTGGACCAGTTGGTCCACAGCACCAGGTGGCCGTGCTTGAAGGAATACGAGCCGCCGCCCTGCTGGGCCCATTTGCCGGCGTTCATGGCCTTGACGGTGTCCACCTTGCCGTCGGCGCTACGGCGGCCGGTGGTGGCCGCATAGTTCCAGTGCACCGCCGAGACGTGATAGCCGTCGGCGCCGTTCTCCGCCTGCAGCTTCCAGTTGCCGTCGAAGGTGTAGGTGGAGGCACCGCGCAGCACCTCGATGCCTTCCGGGGCCTGATCCACGATCATGTCGATGATGCGCGCGGCCTCGCCCAGGTGCTCGGCCAGCGGAAGCACGTCCGGGTTGATGCTGCCAAACAGGAAGCCCCGGTAGTTCTCGAAGGCACCGAGCTTGACCAGGTCGTGGCTGCCATTGCAGTTGAAGCTCTCGGGGTAACCCGCCTCGGGGCTCTGGTCCTTCACCTTGAGCAGCTTGCCGGCATTGCTGAAGGTCCAGCCGTGGAAGGGGCAGGTGAAGCTGGAGCGGTTGCCCTTCTTGTGGCGGGCCAGGATGGCCCCGCGGTGGGTACAGGTGTTGATCAGGCCATGCAGTTGGCCGGCCCGGTCGCGGGTGATCACCACCGGCTGGCGGCCGACCTGCACGGTGAGGAAGTCGTTGGCGTTGGGGAGCTGACTTTCGTGAGCCAGGAAGACCCAGTTGCCCTCGAAGATGTATTTCATCTCCAGTTCGAACAGCTCTTCGTCCGTGAAGGCGGAACGATCAAGGCGGTAAATGTGTTTGTCGCGGTCCTCCTCGAGCATGGCGTCGAGCCGCTCGAGCTTGGCTTGGATGTCCTGGTTGGTCTGGGTCACGGTTGATCTCCTGGTCACGGTCGAACTCGAAAAGCCACCCCACGGAGGGGCGACAGGATTTCGCAGGGACGAGCCAGCCCACGCCCACGACGGAATACAGTCGTTCGGCGAACAGAGGCTCGACAGCGTATTGGGGGCCGCCAGCGGCGGCAGGGGATGGGCCCGCGCCTCAGGAAGGCGGCTGCAGGCAGGGGAATGCAGGCATGGTGTTCATCTCCGTTGCGGCCCCGGATGGGATCCATTTTTTTGTGTGATGCCCCCTCGCCTGCCCGCACCCTTTGCATGGCACGCGGACCGACGGGGTCGGGAGCGATACAGCAGAAACCATGCCAGCATGTCCACAAACCACGCTTGAACACAGCAAGCGCGAGCAGCCACGGGCCTTGCCACGGAACAACGGCAGGCCGTAGTGCCACAGCGGATAACCGCCCTGCCTCTCAACAGCGGCGGCAATGAATCAAATGCTTTAATCGAAACATAAGCAACGCAGTGCACAATGCATCAATCGATTCATCCGCCCCCTGCGAGGCCTCGCCGCACAGGCTGGCCCTCCCCGGCCAGCCAGCGTATCTTCAAGACATGCGGTGCCCTGCGCAGCCTCAGGCATGCCACATGCTTGCCTTGCCCGACGCACTCTGCAAACAAAACAACAGGATGGAGAGAGACCCGATGATCGCCAGGACGCCCGCCGCCCCGGAGGGACACCCATGAGGAACGCCGGCCGTACGCCCCCCCTGCCCCGTGGCCACCTCCCGGTTGTCCAGCCCGGAACACTGGAGCAGGAGAAGCTTGCCTTCCCGGATCTGGCCGACCTGATGGGACGTCTGCATTTCTCGACCACCGACGGCCGCATCTGGCTCGACGACCAGCGCATGCTGCTGGTCCATGCCAAGGCGCTGGGCATGCTGCGGCGGGAGATGATCGAACTGCTCGGCGTCGACATGGCCCGTGGCTTCATGACCCGGATGGGCTACCACGCCGGCGTGACCGATGCCCAGCTGGCTCGCAAGGTCCGCGCCCGGACGTCCATCCAGGACATGTTCGTGGTCGGCCCGCAGATGCACTGCCTGGAGGGCATCGGCATCTCGGAGGCGGTGCGCATCGACTGCAATGTGGAAAAAGGCACCCACTACGGCGAGTTCATCTGGACCAGCCCGGTGGAGGACGAGGAACACATCCGGCACTTCTCGATCGGCACCGAGCCGGCCTGCTGGATGCAGATCGGCTACGCCTCGGGCTTCTCGTCCGAGTTCATGGGCCGCCAGGTGCTCTACCGGGAGGTGGAGTGCCAGTCGATGGGGCACCAGGTCTGCCGCATCGTCGGCAAGCTGGTTGAGGAATGGGGGCCGGAAGCCGACGACGACCTGCGCTTCATGATGCCGGGCGCCTTTGAGGAGGGCACGGCCCAGAACCTCGCCCGCCCGCACTGCACGCTCCTGTCGGCCCCCGACAGCCCGGAGGGTCCCAATCACCCGGTGGGGATCTCGCCCAGCTTCAATTCGGTGATGCACATGGTCCGGCGGGTGGCGCCGACCCAGGCCACGGTGCTCTTCCTCGGCGAGAGCGGGGTCGGCAAGGAAGTCTTCTCACGCACCCTGCACCGTCTCAGTTCCCGCGCCGACAAGCCCTTCGTGGCGGTCAACTGTGCGGCGATCCCGGAGCAACTGATCGAGTCGGAACTCTTCGGTGTCGAGCGCGGCGCCTTCACGGGCGCCCTGCAGAGCCGGCAAGGCCGCTTCGAGCGGGCCCACGGCGGCACCCTCTTCCTCGACGAGATCGGCACCCTTACTGCCAGCGCCCAGGGCAAGCTGCTGCGCGCCCTGCAGGAAGGCGAGATCGAACGCCTGGGCGACTCCCAGACCCGCAAGGTGGACGTGCGCGTGATCGCCGCCACCAACGTGGACCTGCGTGACGAAGTGGCGGCGGGCCGCTTCCGGGAAGACCTGTTCTTCCGCCTCAACGTCTTTCCGGTGCGCATCACCCCCCTGCGCGAGCGGCGGGAGGACATTCCCCTGCTGATGACCCACTTCCTGTCGAAGTTCAACCTCCGCCATGGCCGACGCCTCACCGGCTTTACCCAGCGGGCGGTGGACGCCATGCTGTCCTACGACTGGCCGGGCAACATCCGCGAGATGGAGAACGTCATTGAAAGGGGCGTGATCCTGGCTCCCGACGACGGCGCCATCGACTCGCCCCATCTGTTCACCAGCGGTGAGCGCTTCACCGAGCAGCGCTTCACGATCAACCAGGACGGCAAGCTGGTCCCGGTGGATGCCGCCAGCCTGGTGGCCGATGCGTCCAAGGAACGGGAGCTCGAGCGGGTCACGCGGCGGGTCAACAACCTGCTGCTGAACGACTCGGAGGACTGCGACAACGTCTCGCTGGACGAGATCGAAACCGTGCTGCTGCGCCGCGCCGTGGAGCGGGCCCAGGGCAACGTGGCCGCCGCGGCCCGCCTGCTCGGCATCACCCGGCCACAGATGGTCTATCGGCTGAAGAGCCGGGGCATCCTCTACGACTGCGATTGAAGTGGTGGTGCAGCCCGGCCTCGCCGGTCAGCCCCCTGGCAGGTCGAGGTCCGCCGGGCGGTCTACGTCCCGCAGCACGCCCGGGTCGTCCGTCTCGATCAGCTGCAACAGGTGCCCCTGGTCCCGAAGCAGCCCCCGCGCCCCTTCATCCCCCGACAGCGCCAACAATTCGCCGTACCAGCGGGCGGCGAAACCGACCGGGTGGCCACGCTGGCCGGCGTGCCGCGGCGCGACCAGCGGCGCACCGAGGGTCAGTGCGGTGGCAAGCTGCCCGAGGGTATCGCGGCGGATGAACGGCATGTCGGCCAGCGCCACCAGCCAGCCGGCGGCGTCCGGGCTGGCCGCCACGCCGGCGGACAGGCTGTGGCCCATGCCACTTCGCGCCGCCTCGCAGCACACCACCTGCAGGCCTTCGGCCTCGAGCAGGCCAGCCAGCACCGCCTGCTCGGGGCGTACCACGGCCACCGCGCGAGGGCATGCCGCACGCAGGGCCCGCCCCGCCGCCACGGCCAGCGGCGTGGCGTCGGGCAGGGGATGCAGCAGCTTGTCGGCACCGAAACGCCGGCCGTAACCGGCGGCCAGCAGCACGCCGACGATCGGCCGGCGGCCCGCCTCGTCCATCCTCAGCCCACCCCGCAGCCGGCGCTGGCCGCCTCGGCACGCACCGGCCGGGGCACGGCCACGCCGTTCTTCACGGCGGTCATCTCGGCCAGGATGGACACCGCGATCTCCGGCGGCGTGCGGCTGCCGATGTACAGGCCGATGGGCCCGTGGAGGCGGTCGACCTCCTCCTCGGACAGGTCGAAATAGGTGCGCAGGCGATCCTTGCGGGCCGCATTGTTGACCCGTGACCCCAGCGCGCCCACATAGAAGGCCGGCGCCTTGAGCGCCTCCAGCAGCGCCATGTCGTCGAGCTTGGGGTCGTGGGTCAGGGCCACGATGGCGGTGTGCGGATCGGGATTCATGGCCAGCACCACATCGTCGGGCATGCCGGGTACCAGCGTGGCTCCGGGCACGTCCCACTCGACGGCATATTCCTCGCGGGGGTCGCAGACGCTCACGGCGTAGTCCAGGGCCTGGGCCATGGGTGCCAGATAGCGTGAGATCTGGCCGGCGCCGATGATCAGCAGACGCCACAGGGGGCCGTGCACCGAGTTCAGGCAGCGGCCATCCCAGGTCAGGCTATCGCCCCGGCAGGCCGCCCCGAGACGCACCTCGCCAGACCCCAGCTCCACCTCCCGGCGGACCAGCTGGCCGGCCTCGATGCGCGCAGCGAGTTCGGCCAGCAGGGCCAGGTCGGGAGCCGGTTCGATCACCAGTTCCAGGGTGCCGCCGCAGGGCAGGCCGAAGCGGCCGGCCTCCTCGCGGGTCACCCCGTAGGTCTGGGCGAACGGCCGGGCACCGGCGATGCGCCCGTCGCGCATCCGCGCGATCAGGTCATCCTCGATGCAGCCGCCGGATACCGAGCCCTGCACCCGCCCGTCGTCCCGCAGGGCCATCCAGGCCCCCGCCGGACGCGGCGCCGAGCCCCAGGTGCGGGCCACGGTGACCAGCGCCGCCTTGTGCCCTTCGGCCTGCCAGCGACGCAGGGCGGCAAGGACTTGGAGGTCCTGGCTGTCCATGCTCAGGCCTTCAGCAGGTCGGGCTGGAAGGGCAGCCGGGTGGCCCACTTGCCGGTGGCCGCCGCGATGGCGTTGGCCACCGCCGGTGCCACCGGCGGCACGGCCGGCTCGCCGATGCCGGTCGGCTTTTCGGCCGATGGCACCAGGTGCACCTCGACCCGGGGCATCTCGTTGATGCGGATCGGTGCGTAGTCGCCGAAATTGCCCTGCTCCACCACCCCGTCCTTGAGGGTGATTTCTCCGTGCAGCGCCGCCGACAGGGCGAAGCCCACTGAACCTTCCACCTGGGAACGGATGTTGTCCGGGTTGATCGCCACGCCGCAATCCACCGCCGCCACCACGCGATCCACCTTCACGCTGCCGTCCGCCGCCACGGTGACTTCCGCCACCTGGGCCACGAAGGAGTGGAAGGACTCATGCACGGCCACCCCGCGGCCCCGGCGCTCGCCAGCCTTGCCCGGCGCCAGGGGGGTGCCCCAGCCGGCCTTCTCGGCGGCCAGGCGCAGCACGCCGGCATGACGCGGGTGCTTGCTGAGCAGCTTGAGGCGCAGGGCCACCGGATCCTGCTTCGACTCGGCGGCCAGCCGGTCGAGGAAGGTCTCGGTGGAATACGCGGTGTGGGTCGAGCCCACCGAACGCCACCACAGCACCGGCACCGTGATATCGGCAGGCGTGTGCAGCTCCACCTGCAGGTTGGGGATGGCATAGGGCAGCGACGCGGCACCCTCCACCGAAACCCCGTCGATGCCGTCCTTGATCAGGAAGGCCTCGAAGGGCGAACCTTTCATGATCGACTGCCCCACCAGGCGATGGCGCCAGGCCTGGATGTTGCCTTCCGCATCGAGAGAGGCCTCCAGGCTGTGGTGGAACAGGGGCCGGTAGTAACCGGCCTTCATGTCGTCCTCGCGCAGCCACACCATCTTGACCGGCGCCGAAGTGCCGCTGGCCTTGACGATGTGAGCGGTCTCCCGCAGGTAGTCGGCCTGGGTGCAGGCACGGCGGCCGAAGCTGCCCCCCGCGTAGAGCATGTGGATGGAGACCTTCTCGGGCGGCACACCGAACACGGCCGCCAGGACATTCTGGTCCACGGTCTGGAACTGCTCGCCGTTCCACACTTCCACCCCGTCGGCGGTGCGCTGCACGACACAGTTCATCGGCTCCATCGCTGCATGGGCGAGGTAGGGGAAGTCGTAGCTGGCCTTGATCACCTTCGCCCCGCCGAGCACGGCCGGCGCGTCACCTTCCTTGCGGGCCACCAGGCCCGGGGTGGTCGCCAGCTCGCGGTAGCGGGCGAAGATCTCCGCACTACCGAGCTTGAAGGCCTCGCTGTCGTCCCATTCCACATTCAGGGCGTCACGGCCCTTCTTGGCGCTCCAGGTGTCCTTGGCCAGCACCGCCACCCCCGTGGGAATGGCGACCACATCGACGACGCCCTTGACGGCCTTGGCCTTGCTGGCATCGAAGGCCTTGACCTTGCCGCCGAAGCGCGGCGGGTGGGCCACCACCGCCACCAGCATGCCGGGCAGGTGGATGTCCTGGGTGAACACGGCGCTGCCATTGGTCTTGGCGAAGCTGTCCTTGCGCGGCGCGTGCTTGCCGATCAGGCGGAAATCCTTGGGGTCCTTCAAGGCAACGCTGGTGGGCACCGTCTCGGCCGCGGCGGCCTCGGCCAGCTCGCCGAAGCGGGCATTGCGGACGCTGGCGGCATGGGCGACGAGCCCGTCGCGCACGCTGATCTCGGCGGCCGGCACGTTCCAGCGGCGGGACGCGGCAGACACCAGCATGGCGCGGGCGACGGCGCCGGTCTGGCGCAGCTGCTCCCACGAGTTGGCCATGGCGGTGCTGCCGCCGGTACCCTGGGTGGGGCCGAAGGCCAGGTTGTTGTAGCGTTTGGCGTCGGCCGGCGCACCCTCGATGCGGACCTGGGACCAGGCGGCGTCCAGCTCCTCGGCCACCACGGTGGCCAGGCCGGTATAGGTGCCCTGCCCCATCTCCAGATGCTTGGAAATCACGATCACCGAGTCGTCGGCGCCGATGCGCAGGAAGGGCGTGGGTTCAAAGGTGGCAACGGCGGCCGGCGCGGCGGCGCCCCTGCCCTTGGCGGCGCCGGCGGGCAGCGCGAAACCGAGGGTCAGGCCGGCAGCCCCCTGCAGGAAGTTGCGGCGGGACAGGTTCTGGATGGCGTGGGTCATCGTCGTCTCCTCAGGCCAGCGCACGGGCGGCTTCGTGGATGGCGGCGCGGATCCGCACATACGTGCCGCAGCGGCACAGGTTGCCCGCCATGGCCGCGTCGATGTCGGCGTCGGTGGGCTTCTTCTTGGTGCTGAGGAGATTGACCGCGCTCATGATCTGGCCGGACTGACAGTAACCGCACTGCACCACGTCGAGCTTGCGCCAGGCCTCCTGCACGGCCTTGCCGACCCGGCTGTCGCCGATGGCCTCGATGGTGGTGATCTTCTTGCCCGCCACGCTGGACACGGGGGTGACGCAGGAGCGGGTCGGCTGGCCATTCACATGCACGGTACAGGCACCGCACAGGCCTGCGCCGCAGCCGAACTTGGTGCCGGTGAGGAGCAGGGAATCACGCAGGGTCCACAGCAGCGGCGTATCGGCCTCGACATCGGCCCGCTGGGGCTTGCCATTGACGTTGAGCTGGATCATGGGGTTCTCCGGGGGGAAGAATGGATGCACTCCGCGGGCGACGAACACCCCGCGACCATGCCTGGAAATGTAGCCGATGGCCCTCTCTGGTGCATTGCAGGATACTGTGAGATTCTTGCCCGATCATCCGGAATGTTGTCTCACCCACCTGTCTCACCCGAGGCCTCCGATATGCCGACCGCCAACGACACACCGCACAAGACCATGACGGAATCAGGCCTTTCCGCTCAACCCGGTAATCAGGGGATTGAATCGGGGCGCCGGGCGCTGGCCACGCTCATTGAACGATATTGCGTGCAGGACGGCCCCAATCCGACGCCGATCGCCGGCCTCAGCCTGTTCCGGGCGTCGACCACCAGCACGCCGATCTGCTCGGTGTACCGCTCCGTGCTGGCGGTGGCCGCCCAGGGCAGCAAGCTGCTCAGCCTGGCCGACGAGACCTTCCGCTATGACAGCCGCCATTACCTGATCACCTCGGTGGATCTCCCGGTGATGGGCCAGATCACCGAGGCCTCGCCGGAGCACCCCTACCTGTGCGTGGTGATCGACATGGATGCGCGGCGCATCGCCGAGCTCTCCGGCGCCATGCAGCTGCCTCCCCAGCCCCACGGGGCCGGACTGCTCGGCCTGGGGGTCAGCCCGCTGACCCGCGACGTGCTCGACGCGGTGCTGCGCCTGACCGGCCTGCTGGAGCGCCCCGAGGACATCCCGGTGCTGGCCCCCCTGTACGAGCAGGAGCTGCTGTACCACCTGCTCAAGGGCGAACAGGGCGCCCGCCTGCGCAGCATCGCCGCCATCGACGGGCAGGCCCGCCGCACCGCCCGGGCCATCGAGTGGATCAAGGGCAACTTCGACCAGCCCCTGTCCATCGACGCGCTGGCCGAGGCTGCCAACATGAGCAAGTCCACCCTGCACCACCACTTCAAGGCACTCACCGCGATGAGCCCGCTGCAGTACCAGAAGCAGCTGCGCCTGCAGGAGGCCCGCCGCATGCTGCTCACCGAGCCGATCGACGCGGCGACGGTGGCCCGACGGGTCGGCTACGAGAGCGCCTCCCAGTTCAGCCGCGAGTACCGCCGCCTGTTCGGCGCCCCGCCGGTGCGCGACGTGGCCCGCCTGCGCTGAGATCAGCGGAACGCCGCATCGCCCCGCACGGCCCCGTCCCCCCACCCAGCCCTCCAAACGGGCACGCTCCCCAAGGACCTGAACCCATGAGCCACAGCGCCGACCCCCATTTCGCCGAACGCGTTCGCGCCAGTTTCGAGCGGCAGAACGCGATGCATCTGATCCAGGCCACCCTGCCCGTCGTGGAACAGGGACGCACCGAGATCCATCTGCCCCACTGGCAGGGCGTGGAGCAACAACATGGCTTCGTGCATGGCGGCGTGGTCGGCATGATCGCCGACTCGGCCGCGGGCTATGCGGCCATGACGGTGGTGCCGGCGGATGCATCCGTGCTGACCGTGGAGTTCAAGATGAACCTGATGGCCCCGGCGGACGGCGAGAAGCTCATCGCGCGGGGTGAGGTGGTCCGCTCCGGCCGGACCCTGATCGTGACCCAGGCCCAGGTCTTCGCCGTCAAGGCGGGCAAGGAGTCCCTCTGTGCGCTGATGCAGCAGACCATCATGGTGATGCACGGCAGGGGAGAAAAGTAGCCGCCCGGGCCGTCACCGCCCGGCGGTGGAAAATCCGTGGCTGACCAGGGCGAGCAGGAGCGGCGTCGTGACCGCAGAGCAGACGGTGGACAGGATCAGCGCCCCGGCGATGCCACCCTCGACCGCCTTGAACTGCCGGGCCATCAGGAAGACGTTGGCGCCCAGGCCGATGGAACCCAGCAGCACGACGACCAGGGTCTCCATCCGCGGCAGGCCGATCAGCCAGGCCAGGCCCCATATCGAGAGCGGCAGCACGACCAGCTTGAGCACCGCAATCGTCGCGCTGGCCCGCCACTGGTCCCTCAGGTCGTACTCCGTCAGGCTCATGCCCAGGGTGACGAGGGCCAGCGGCATGCCGGTCTGGCCCAGCATGCGCAGGGGGCTGTCGAGCGCCTCAGGGAGCACCGCACCGCTCAGGCCGAAGGCCGTACCGGCGAGGATGGACAGGATGATCGGGTTGCACAGCACCCCCTTCAGGGTGTTCCACAGCCCGCGCGCCGAGAACTGGCCGTGCCGGTACCACTCGGCGGAAACGCTGATCAGGGTCCACAGGGTCAGGGCATTGAAGACCAGCACCAGGGCCACCGACGGGATGGCCTCATCGCCGAGATAGGCCTTGACCAGCGGCAGCCCGAGCATCACGTTGTTGGAGAAGATGCAGCCGATCCCGAACACCGTCTGCCCCGTGCCATCCAGCCCGAACAGCCGCGCGGCCAGCAGCCGGCCCAGGACGAAGACGCCCAGGCAGGCGCCGAAGAAGGCGATCAGCAGGCGGCCATCCACCGGCGGGAGGTGGGACAGGTCGCTCATCATGCGGAACAGCATGGCCGGCAGGCCGACGCTGAACACGAAGCGGGTCAGGTGCTGCGACATGGCGGCCGGCCAGCCGGCCACCCGCATCAGCAGATAGCCGGTGAGGATCAGGGCGAACAGCGGCGCACCGAGGGCGAGCTGGTGCAGGAAGCCGCTCATCGCCGGCAGGGCTTCACGCCCCCTTCTCCAGCAGGTCGGCGATCGCCCGGCCGAGATCGACCGTGGTCGCCGTCCCCCCCATGTCCGGGGTGCGCGGGCCGTTCACCAGCACCGCCTCGATGGCCTGCATGATCGCGTCGTGGGCCGCCTGGTAGCGGGCGTCGCCCTGGCCCAGGAAGTCCAGCATCATGGCGCCGGACCAGATCATCGCGACGGGGTTGGCGATGCCCCGCCCGGCGATGTCGGGCGCCGAGCCATGCACCGGCTCGAACAGCGACGGGAAGGTCCGCTCCGGGTTGAGGTTGGCCGAGGGGGCGATGCCGATGGTGCCGGTGCACGCCGGCCCCAGGTCGGACAGGATGTCGCCGAACAGGTTGGAGGCCACCACCACATCGAAACGCTCCGGGCTGAGCACGAAACGGGCGGTCAAGATGTCGATGTGGTGCTTGTCCCAGCGCACATCCGGATAGTGGCTGGCCATGGCCTCGAGGCGCTCGTCCCAGTAGGGCATGCTGATGGCGATGCCGTTGGATTTGGTGGCCGAGGTCAGGTGCTTCTTCGGCCGGTTCCGGGCCAGCTCGAAGGCGAATTTCAGGATCCGGTCGGTGCCCTTGCGGGTGAAGATCGACTCCTGGATCACGGTTTCGCGATCGGTCCCTTCGAAGATCCGGCCGCCGATGGAGGAATACTCGCCCTCGGTGTTCTCGCGGATCACCAGGAAGTCGATGTCGCCCACCTTGCGGTTGGCCAGCGGACAGGGGATGCCCGGCATCAGCCGCACCGGGCGGACGTTGGCGTACTGGTCGAAGTCACGCCGGAACTTGAGCAGCGAGCCCCACAACGAGACGTGGTCAGGCACCGTGGCCGGCCAGCCCACCGCGCCGAAGTAGATCGCGTCGAAGTCCTTCAGCTGCTCGAACCAGTCGGCCGGCATCATCTCCCCGTGCTGGAGGTAGTAATCGCAATGGGCCCAGTCGAAGGTGGTGAACTCAAGCTCGAGGCCGAACCGGCCCATGGCCGCCTCGAGGACGCGCAGGCCCTCCGGCATGACCTCCTGGCCGATGCCGTCACCGGCAATCACCGCGATTCTGTGCTTCATGTCGATCTCTCCTGCAATGGACGAATGTCAGAGGTGCTGAGCTTATCGATCACGAAGCCAATTACAATCCACCAAAATGTGAATCCTGCGGACACGGATCGTGAACACCAGACCCCAGCTCGAAGACCTGCGCCTGTTCTGCGTAGTCGTGCGCAACCGCAGCTTTGCCGAGACCGCCCGCGAACTGGGCATCTCGAAGGCGGTGGTGAGCAAGCGCATTGCCCTGCTGGAATCCGCCGTCCAGGAGACGCTCTTCCACCGCACGACGCGCAATGTGCTGCTGACCGCCCAGGGGGAGATCGTCCACCACTGGGCGCAACGCATCCTCGAGGACGTGGACCTGATGGGCGAGGCCATCTCCCAGGAGAAGGCCGCCCCTGGCGGCTTGCTGCGGATCTGCAGCAGCACCGGCTTCGGCCGCAGCCGCCTGGCCCCGGCGCTGTCGGAGCTGGCCCGGCGCTTCCCGCGGCTGGAGATCCAGGTGGAGCTGCTCGACCGGCCGGTCGATCTGATCGATGAAGGCTTCCAGCTGGACATCCGCATCGGCCAGGTCCGCGAGGGCAACGTCATCAAACGCCGGATCGCCCGCAACCGGCGCGTGCTGTGCGCCGCGCCGGCCTATCTGGCGCAGTTCGGCACGCCCTGCTTGCTGGACGACCTGAAAAGCCATCGCTGCATCCCGATCCGCGAGCGGGATCAGGACTTCGGGCGCTGGGAGCTGGAGGGGCCCGAAGGCCACGTGGCCGTCAAGGTGAGCGGCCCGCTGTCCGCCAACAACGGGGAGATCGTCCGCCAGTGGGCCATCGACGGCCACGGCATCATCCTGCGCTCCACCTGGGACGTCCGCCACGAGTTCGAGACCGGCGCCCTGGTGCCCGTGCTGCCCGGCTATTTTCAGCAGGCGGACGTGTGGGCCGTGTATCCCTCACGCCTGTCGGTGTCCGCCAAGGTGAAGGTGTGCGTCGAGTTCCTGGAGCAGTGGTTCGAGCAGACCGGGATGAACGATGCGAGCTGAACTCACCAGTTCGAGCGGTCCTGGCTCGGGCTGTCGGCGTGCTGGCTCAGGTAGTCGCGCAGGTGCTCGACAAAATAGGCGACCTTGGCAGACAGGTTGAGGCGCTCGAGGTACACCGCATAAACATCGGCCGAGGGTGTCTCGTAGTCCGCCAGCACCTGCACCAGGCGGCCACTGCGCAAGTACTTGGCCACATCCCATTCGGCGCGCATCAGGATGCCGTGCCCTTCCAACGCCCAGTTGAGGGCGACCTCGCCGTCGTTGGTGCTCAGCTTGCCGTGCACCTTGATGGTCTCGGTCTGCTTGCCACGGCTCAGACGCCAGTTGCCATAGGCGGATTCGTTCTGGCGTAGCACGATGCACTGGTGCTGGGTGAGTTCGTGCGGATAGGCGGGCAGGCCCGCCCCACGCAGATAGGCCGGCGAGGCGCACAGCAGGCGCCGGTTGGCGGCGACCTTCTTGGCGATCAGGCGTGAGTCGGGCAGGTCGCCGAAGCGGATGGAGACGTCGATGGCCTCATCCGGCAGGCTCACCGGGCGATCCGTGAGGTGCAATTGCACCTCCACATCGGGATAGGCCCGGGTGAAGGCCGAAATGGCCGGGCCAATATAAGAGCGCCCGAATCCCAATGGCGCATTGACCCGCAACAGCCCCTTCGGCGCCGCCCGGCTGCTGGAGACCAGGCGCTCCATCTCATCGATGTCGCTGAGGATGCGCTGCGCGTTCGCGAAATAGACCTCCCCTTCATTGGTCAGGCTGATGCGCCGCGTCGTGCGGTTGAGCAGCCGCACGCCGAGGCGCTCTTCCAGCTGCGACAGGCGTCGGGAGACGGCCGGCGGCGTCAGGTTGAGCTCCCGTGCTGTCGCGGCGAGGCTGCCCTGCTTCACCAGAAGGCAGAAGAATCCGAGTTCGGAATCCGTGTTCATTAGTAAGTTTTTTGCAACGATGAATTAACTCTACATCGATTCATATTATTTCCAAAGGTTCTAACCTGCGCTCCACGTTGCAGCCCCACGAAGAGCAGCCCCTTCAAAGAGAAGGGACGACCTGGCCAGACAACCGCACAAGACGGAGGACATGGCCCAGGACTACCTGACCGGGCGCACATGTCGGGCAAGGCATCGGCCATCCCGGCAAAGCCTGGCCATCAACACAAGACAGGAGACACCAAATGGAAATGGATATCGAGAAAAGGACATTGCGCCGGATCACCTGGCGCATCGTGCCCTTCATCATGCTGCTGTATTTCGTGGCCTATATCGACCGGGTCAATATCGGCTTTGCGGCGCTGACCATGAAGGAAGACCTGGGCTTCACCGCCTCGATCCTCGGTTTTGGTGCCGGCATCTTCTTCTGGGGCTATTTCCTGTGCGAGGTGCCCTCCAACATCATCCTGCACAAGGTTGGCGCCCGCCTGTGGATCGCCCGTGTGATGGTCACCTGGGGAATCATTTCGGGTGGCATGGCCTTCGTCGAGGGGCCCACCAGCTTCTACGTCATGCGCTTCCTGCTCGGGGCCGCCGAAGCGGGCTTCTTCCCCGGCATCATCCTGTATCTGAGCTACTGGTTTCCGGCCCGTCACCGGGCGGGCGTGACCGCCTTCTTCATGGCCGCGGCGCCGCTGTCCACCGCGCTGGGCTCGCCGATCTCCGCCGCCCTGCTCGAGATGAACGGCGTGATGGGGATGTCGGGCTGGCAGTGGATGTTCATCCTCGAGGCGATCCCGGCCCTGATCCTCGGCGTGGTGGTCTTCTTCTACATGACGGACCGCCCCGAACTGGCCACCTGGCTGAAGGACGACGAACGTACCTGGCTGGTCAATGCCATGAACGCCGAAGCCGCCAGCAAGGCCGACGGCGCCAAGCACGGCATCCTCAGCGGCCTGGCCAATCCCCGCGTGATCGCCCTGGCCCTGATCTACTTCGGCACCTCTGCAGGCTTGTACACCCTGGGCATCTGGGCCCCGCAGATCATCAAGCAGCTGGGTGTCTCGTCGATGACCGTCGGCTTCCTGAATGCGATTCCGCCGATCGTCTCGGTCGTCGCCATGGTGCTGTGGTCCCGCCATTCCGACCGTACCGGCGAACGCACCTGGCACGTCGTGCTGGCCTGTGTCGCCGCGGCCATCGGGCTGGTGGTGGCGGCGGGCGCCAACAACGTCGTCGGCCTCATTGCGGCCCTGACCCTGGTCAACGTCGGCATCAGCTGCGCCAAGCCGCCGCTGTGGAGCATGCCGACGATGTTCCTGTCCGGCGCAGCGGCAGCCACGGGGATCGCCACCATCAACTCGATCGGCAACCTCGGCGGCTTTGCCGGCCCGGTGATGATCGGCTGGATCAAGGACAGGACCGGCAGCTTCGAAGGCGGGCTGTATTTCGTCGCCGGCCTGCTGGTGCTCTCCGCGGTGCTGACCCTCCTGCTGGCCCGTTCGCAAAAAACAAAGGTGATCCCGGCCCGGGCCGCCGCTCACTGAACCCCCACCCCCATCAAGACAGAGGAGCATCAAATGGACAAGGAAGCTGCAGTCCAGTCCCTGACGGACACCATGGCCAAGTTCACGGCCTACATCGGCAAGCGTCTGCCCAAGGACGTGAAGAACAAACTGGCCGAACTCCGCACCCTTGAAACCAATCCGCTGGCCAAGTCGATCTACGATTCCATGGCCGGTAACCAGGAGGCAGCCGACAAGCTTGATCGCCCGAGCTGCCAGGACACCGGCGTGATCCAGTATTTCGTCGAGGCCGGCGCCCGCTTCCCCCTGCTCGGCGAGCTGGAAGAGATTCTCCAGGGAGCCACCGTCGGCGCCACCCGCATGGGCCCGCTGCGGCACAACGCGGTCGAGACCTTCGACGAGAAGAACACCGGCACCAACACCGGCACCAACATCCCCTGGCTGGACTGGCGCATTGTCCCCGAGCTCGACAGCTGCACCATCGACGTCTACATGGCGGGCGGCGGCTGCACCCTGCCGGGCGCCGCCAAGGTGCTGATGCCGGGCCAGGGCTACGAGGGCGTCGCCGAGTTCGTGATGGACGTGATCACCGAGCGCGGCGTCAATGCCTGCCCGCCCCTGCTGGTCGGGGTGGGTGTGTCGACCTCGGTCGAGACGGCGGCTCGGCTGTCCAAGCTGGCCATCATGCGCCCGGTGGATTCGAAGAGTGCCAACCCCCGCGCCGCCCTGATGGAGGAGCTGCTCGAGCAAGGCCTCAACGAGATCGGCATCGGCCCGCAAGGCCTCACCGGCAACAGCAGCGTGATGGGCGTGAACATCGAATCGTCCGCCCGCCACCCTTCGACCATCGGGGTGGCCGTCAATACCGGATGCTGGGCTCACCGCCGCGGCAAGATCCGGATCAACGCCGACATGTCCTACGAAATCATTTCCCACGAAGGAGTGGTGCTGTGAAAAAGATCCTGACGACCCCCATCAAGGACGAAGATCTTGCAGACCTGCAGGTCGGCGACGTCGTCTATCTCACCGGGCGCCTGGTGACCTGCCGTGACGTGGCTCACCGCCGCCTGATCGAACAGGGCCGCGCGCTGCCGGTGAATCTCGAAGGCGGGGCGATCTTCCACGCCGGCCCGATCGTCCGCAAGAAGGACGACGGCAACTTCGAGATGGTCTCCATCGGCCCCACCACCAGCATGCGGATGGAGAAGTTCGAGCGCGAGTTCATCAAGCAGACCGGCGTCAAGCTGATCGTCGGCAAGGGCGGCATGGGGCCCGAGACGGCCGCCGGCTGTCAGGAGAACAAGGCGGTGCACGCCATCTTCCCGGGCGGCTGCGCAGTGCTGGCAGCCACCCAGGTGGAAGAGATCGAAGGTGCCGAATGGCAGGACCTGGGCATGCCCGAAACCCTGTGGATCAACCGGGTCAAGGAGTTCGGCCCGCTGATCATCTCCATCGATACCAAGGGCAACAACCTGATCCAGCAGAACAAGGTCGACTTCAACGCCAAGAAGAAGCCGGTGCTCGAACGCATCAGCAAGCAGCTCAGCTTCATCAAGTAAGCCCCCCACCCCACACAACAGAGCCGTGACGAAGCCCCGCTGCAAGCGGGGCTTCGCCCGAACACGGCCGCCGCCAGCACCTTGGAGACACCCATGGATTCCCGCCAGTTACGCGAAGCCGCCCTCTACTATCACCGCCACCCCAGGCCAGGCAAGATCGCGGTCACCCCGATCAAGCAGCTCACCAACCAGTACGACCTGTCCCTGGCCTATTCGCCGGGGGTGGCCTACGCCTGCGATGAGATCGTTGCCGATCCGGCCGAGGCCAGCACCCTGACCGCCCGCGCCAACCTGGTCGGCGTCATCACCAACGGCACGGCGGTGCTCGGCCTCGGCAACATCGGCCCGCTGGCGGCCAAGCCGGTCATGGAAGGCAAAGGCGTGCTGTTCAAGAAGTTCGCCAATATCGACGTCTTCGACCTGGAGATCGAAGAACGCGACCCGGACAGGCTGATCGACACCATCGCCTCGCTGGAGCCCACCTTTGGCGGGATCAACCTCGAGGACATCAAGGCGCCGGAGTGCTTCTACATCGAGAAGAAGCTGCGCGAGCGGATGAAGATCCCGGTCTTCCACGACGACCAGCACGGCACCGCCATCGTGGTCGGCGCCGCCCTGCTCAACGCCCTCCACCTCATCGGCAAGGATCTGGCGCAGGTCAGGATCGTCACCTCCGGTGCCGGTGCCGCCGCACTGGCCTGCCTGGACCTGCTGGTGATGCTCGGCGTACCGGTGGCCAACATCTGGGTGACCGACATCCACGGCGTGGTCCATGAAGGCCGCGTCGAGGAGATGGACCCGATCAAGGCGATCTACGCCAAGCCCACCGACGCCCGTAGCCTGGACGAGATCATCGAGGGGGCGGACGTCTTCCTCGGCCTCTCGGCCGGCGGCGTACTCAAGCCGGAGATGGTGGCGAAGATGGCCCCGCGGCCGGTGATCATGGCCCTGGCCAACCCAACGCCGGAGATCCTGCCGGAGCAGGTCAAGGGGGTGCGCGATGACGCGATCATCTGCACTGGCCGCTCCGACTACCCGAACCAGGTCAACAACGTGCTGTGCTTCCCCTTCATCTTCCGCGGCGCCCTCGACGTGGGGGCGACGACGATCACCGAAGAGATGAAGATGGCCGCCGTGCGGGCGATTGCCGAGCTGGCCCGGGCCGAGCAGTCGGACGTGGTGGCCTCGGCCTACGGCGAAAAGCCCGCCGGCTTCGGTCCGGAATACCTGATCCCCAAGCCCTTCGACCCACGCCTGATCGTCAGGATCGCCCCGGCGGTGGCCCGCGCCGGCATGGACTCGGGCGTCGCCACCCGGCCGATCCGCGACTGGGAGGCCTACCTCCAGGGCCTCAACGAGTTCGTTTACCACTCCGGCATGATCATGCGGCCGGTGTTCTCCCAGGCCAGGCTGGCGCCCAGGCGCATCGTCTTTGCCGAAGGGGAGGACGAACGGGTGTTGCGCGCCGTCCAGGTGGTGAGCGACGAAGGCATCGCCCGGCCGATCCTGATCGGCTCGCCGGTGCTCATCGCCGAGCGGATCGCCAGCCATGGCCTGCGCATCCGCGAGGGCATCGACTACGAAGTGGTCCAGCCGGGGCGCTGTGCCTTTTCCACCGCGCATTTCGATGCGTTCTGGCAGACCTATCACCGCCTGACCGAGCGCAAAGGTGTATCGCCCGACTACGCGCGGCGGGAGGTCCGGCGGCGGGGCACCCTGTTCGCCGCCCTGATGGTCCATCTCGGCCATGCCGACGGCCTGATCTGCGGCACCTTCGGCCGCCACGAGTCACACCGGGAGTACGTGCAGGCGGTGATCGGCCTGCAGCCGGGCCGGGAACGCTACTACGCCATCAACCTGCTGATGCTGCCGGGGCGCACCGTCTTCATTGGCGACACCTATATCAACTACGACCCGAGCGCCGAGCAACTCGCCGAGATGACCCTGCTGGCCGCCGAGGAGATCCGCCGCTTCGGCATCACCCCGAAGGTGGCCCTGCTGTCCCACTCCACCTTCGGCACCGCCGATACGCCAACCGCCCTGAAGATGAGGGCCGTCCTGGCCGAACTGCAGCAGCGCGCCCCCGGACTGGAAGTGGAAGGCGAGATGCACGGCGATGCAGCCCTCGACGAAGCGATCCGCAGCAAGGCCTTTCCCAGCTCCCGACTCAGCGGCCAGGCCAACCTGCTGATCATGCCCAACCTCGATGCGGCCAACATCGCCTTCAACCTCCTCAAGGTGGCCGCCGGCGACAACCTGACCGTCGGCCCCATCCTGCTCGGCACCGCCAGGCCCGCCAACATCCTGACCCCGACCGCTACAGTCCGCCGCATCGTCAACATGACAGCCCTCACCGTCGTCGAAGCCGCGAGCCGGGAGGCCTGAAACCTGATAACGGATGCGGGCAGTCACATCCAGGCCCGCTGAATTGAATAAAGTGCCGCCGGATCTCAGATCCGGGGGGCGTGAATTCAAATCCGTGGGGCCGAATCTCAAATCCGGAGGGCGAGATCTCAAATCCGCGCTGCGAGATTCGAATTCTGCGGTGCGAGATTTGAATTCCATAGCACCGGATCTCAAATCCGGAGGCCGATATCTCAAATCTGCGGCGCCGGATGTGAATTCCGCAGCAGCGGACTTCGATCAAGCCCCTGAGGGCGGCTGACGCCGCCCCTACACCGCCCCTACATACCTCCAAAGACTCAGGGGGTCTCGATGTACTGCTGGGTGCTGCGGTTGGCGCTGGACGGCTTGGCCAGGGTGCCCTTGGTCCGCACGTACTGCAGGAAGGAGTCCGCGTAGTCCAGGAAGGTGTCCTCACGCAGGCTGGCCGGGATGGCCTTGAGGGTGTCGTACTTGTCGCCGCCCTCGGCGGTGAAGTTGTTGGTGATCAGCTTGTAGCTGGCCGCGGTATCCAGGGCCTTCCAGTTGCCGGCGCTGTCACGCACTTCCAGGGCGCTGACGCGGCTTCCCTTGGCCTGATTCATGTCCACCTTGAAGCGCAGGCCGCCGGTGTAAGGGTAGGCCCCCGTTCCAGTGCCGTTGATCACCGAATCCACCCCGTCCTCGATGGCCGACTTGACCTGGGTGCCGGTCAGCACCAGACGGTACAGGGTGTTCTTGAAGGGCAGCAGGGTGTACACCTTGCCCACGGTGATGTCACCGGAGGCGATGTCGATGCGCACGCCGCCGGCATTCTGCAGGCTGATGTCGGCACCGCCGAAACGCTGGCCCTGCTCCAGGAAGGCTTCGGCCACCAGTTGCTGGATGTCGCCGCCCTGGGCGACCACGGTGGCGTCCTGGTTGCAGACATCGCCCAGGCTGGAGCGGCTGGTGTCCCGCTTGCTGCCGGGCACCCGGCGCAGGCACAGGTTGTCGGTGCTACGGCCCGCCACCTGGGTGCCGAGGGCTTCCTTGGCCGCCTTGTAGGGCGCCAGCACGGCAACCGCCGCGGTGGAGGGCGGGGTGATGCGGAACACACCGGCGGCGTTCAGCTGGCTGCGATAAGCGGCAGCATCAGCGTCCGAGGCGTTCGCCGAACCGACCTTGAAAGTGTCGCCCAGCAGGACTTGCGGCGCACCGCTGCAGCTGAGCACATCGCCGTTCACGTCGAACTTCACATCGAGGGCGCCCACCGCATAGCTGTACTGCCAGGCCTGGGTGATGCACACCTTCTTGCCGGCCTTGTCGGTGGCCTGGGTGGGGTAGGCACCGGAGGGGGTCAGCCCATAGGCCGTCATGCCCGACGGGCCGAGCAGAGTATGGGAGTCGCCACCGACGATCACGTCCACGCCGGTCAGCTTCGGGGCGATGGCCTTGTCGGCCTCGTAGCCCAGGTGGGACAGCAGGATGATCTTGTTGATGCCGCGCAGCTTTAGCTCGTCGATGGTGGCCTGGGCCGCGGTGGCCTCATCGATGAACTCCGTGGACGCGTCCGGACGGGAGGCGAACTGGGTCTTGCCCTTGACGGTCAGGCCGACGATGCCGATCTGCTCACCGTCCTTCTCGACGACACGGTAGGCGCTCATCCGGCCAGCCAGCGGCGAGCCGGCCGCGGGCCGGACGTTGGCGGAGAGCACCGGCGTCTTGCAGGCACCGGCGTGCAGGAAGTCGATGAACTTGACGAGGCCCGCGTTGGCGCTGTCGAACTCATGGTTGCCGATCGACATGGCGTCGAAGCAGACCGTGTTCATCATGTCGGCGTCGGCCTTGCCTTCGCTCTGGGTGAAGTACAGGTCACCGGTGATGGCATCACCGGCATGCAGCTTGAGCACATTGTTCTTGCCCGCCGACAGCGCCTCGATGGCCGAGGTGACGCGGGCGAAGCCGCCCAGCTCGACCGTCACCGAGCGGCGGGTGCCGCCCGCATCCTGCAGGCTCAGGGTGGTGCTTTCCGCGTCCAGGTGGGAGTGGTGGTCATTGATGTGCAGGATCGTCAGATCCAGGGGCTTGCTGCCGCCTCCGCCGCCGCCGCCGCAGGCGGACAGGCTCAGGGCACCAAACAGGGACAGCAGGACCGGCAGGACCTGCCTGACGGGGGGACGGGAAAGGAGCGGGAGGGTCATGGCAAACGCCTGGAGGATCAAAAGCCCGCAAGACTAGGCTCCCCGGGTTAAACGGCCATTACGCCCGGATGACGCCTCCTCTCCGCCCTCCCCTCACACCCGCAGGCCGGCGCGGGTCATCAGCAGCAGGGCCTGGGCCCGGCTGGTGACGCCCAGCGCCCGGAGGATCGCCGAGACATGGACCTTGACCGTGCCTTCCGACAAACCGAGAAACTCGGCGATGTCGCGGTTCGACTTGCCCTGGGCGACCAGCTCGAGCACCCGCCCCTGGGCAGCCGTCAGCTGGAAGCGCTCGGCGAAGGCCTGGCTGGCGCGCCGGTTCCGCCCGGAGCCATCCCCTCCGCTCGCCGTCTCGGGGGTGAACACGCCCCCGGCCAGGATGGTGCGTACTGCCTCGATGAGGGTATTGCTGGGACTTGCCTTGGAAACGAAGCCCGAGGCTCCGGCCTTCATGGCACGCTGCACGGACTCCCGGTCGTCCAGTGCCGAGACCACCAGGGCCGGCACATCGGGAAAGCGCTTGGCAATGGCACCGAGCAGCGAAAAGCCATTGATCTCGGGCAGCATGAGGTCCACCACCAGCAGGTCGCAGTCTGGATTCGCCTCCAGCAGGGCCAGTGCATCGGTGGCATTGCTGGCCTGCTCGCACACCACCCCCTCGCCGACCTGGGCGAGGGTCAGGGCCATGGCTTCGCGGACCAGCACGTGGTCTTCAATAATAAGGATACGGGTCTGCATCATCACCAGTCATTCGCAAAAACCCAAAATGGGCAATCCATCAGTTTAGCCCGGGCAGCCTGGGCCCAAAATGGTGAAAATTGAAGTCCAGGCCACACGGGGCCCAGGCCATGCTGCTTTTTCACCACGTTTCCCTCCCGCTCCGCCCAGCCTGCTACGCCGCGATCCTCCTGTCAGCGATGCTGACCTCCCTCGCCTCTGGCATGGAAGCGCCCCAGACCGACAGCCAGGTCAGCGAAGCGGAGTACCTCACGGAACTGCCGGTCGTCCTCTCGGCCACCCGGCTCTCCCAGTCACGGGCTGACGCACCGGGTTCGGTCAGCGTCATCGACCGCCAGATGATCCGGGCATCGGGGGCGCGCAACATCCACGAACTGTTCATGCTGCTGCCCGGCTTCCAGGTCGGCCTGCACACCGGCAACCACCCGCTGGTCACCTACCACGGGCTGGCCGACGAGGCGCCCCGACGGATGCTGGTGCAGGTGGATGGCCGCTCGGGCTATTCCCCTTACCTGATCGCCGGGGTGGAATGGAACCAGCTTGGGGTGGACATCGACGACATCGAGCGCATCGAGGTCTTCCGCGGCTCGAACTCGGCGGCCTACGGCAGCAATGCCTTCCTCGGCGTGGCCAACATCATAACCCGTGCCCCATCGGAAACCCTCGGCAACAGCGTGCGCTACCGGGCCGGCAGCGGCGGAATCAATGACCTGAGCCTGCGCCTCGGCCGTCAGCTGGGCGATGTGGACCTGCGCCTGACGGTGGCGCGCCAGTACGACCGGGGCCTCCGGGAGATCAACGACTGGCGCAGGAACGAGATGGCCAGCCTGCGCGCCGACTGGGCCGCCACTCACACCGACCGGGTGGAGATCCAGGCCGGCTGGACCAGCAACGACCAGGGGACCGGCAAGGACGCCAACCTCACGGATCCGGAGCGGACCATGCGCATCTCGAGCAATTTCGGGCTGCTGCGCTGGCACCACACGCCGTCCGCCGGCGAGGAGTTGACCCTCACCTGGTATCACCAGGAGGAGAACGGGCGCGACCGCTTTGCCCGCACCATCCCCATCCCGGCCAGCCAGTCGGGCGTGCCGGGCGGCATCCTGATCCCCTTCGACTTCGACTACGGCTTTCGTGCGGTCCGTGACGACCTGGAGATCCAGCGCGTGGACTCGCCCCACCCGGACCTGCGCACGGTGATCGGCGCGGGCCTGCGCCAGGATCAGCTCACCGCCCCCCTCTACTTCGGCACCACCGGCAGCATCGGCAGCGGCGTCAATCGCGCCTTCGCCACCCTGGAGTGGCGGGCCTCCCGACGCTGGCTGTTCAATGCCGGCGCCATGGTCGAAGACAATTCACTGACAGGAACATCGCTGGCCCCGCGCGCCTCAGCCAATTATCATATGACGGAAAATCAGACGCTGCGCATGGGCGTCAATCGGTCCAACCGCAGCCCGACTGCCTTCGAACAGAAGTCCAGCATGATCTTCTCCAGTTCCGCGCCTGTCGTCACACCCGGCTTCACGCTGCCGGCTGGCATGCCGATCTCCCAGACATTCCGCCCCTCCCCCGGGCTGACGGCCGAGCGGATCACCATCTACGAGATCGGCTACCTCGCCGAGGCCCCCGATCTCGGGGCAAGCCTGGACGCCCGCATCTTCCTGGAGCGCGCCCGCGACCTGATCGAGATGCAACGCGAACACTCCAGCATCGGCCTGATCCCCCGCGACAACACCCGCTACCTGGCCAACAACGGAAAAGCCGATATCCGCGGCCTCGAACTGATCGCCACCTGGCGCCCGGCCAGCAACAGCTGGCTGTCCCTGCAGCACACCGAGCTGCGCGTCGACGGCCCTGCCGAGCCGTCCGCCGGCACTGCTGCCAACCCCTCCCCCTGGGTCGCCAACTCCGCCCCGCGCCAATCCACCGGCCTGTTCGGCGCATGGGCCTTTGCTCCCGACTGGCAGATCAGCCTGGCCCGCCGCTGGACCGGCAGCATGGCCTGGTACGCCGACGATGCCCACCGTATTCCGGCCTACCGCCAGCTCGACCTGCAACTGACCCACCGCCTGCCGGCGACGCTGGCACGGGGTAACGTGTCACTCACCGCCCGCAACATCGACGGCGGCGAACAGACCTTCGCCCCCGGGGCCGCCTGGTGGGGTAGCCAGGTTTTCGGCACCCTGCAACTCGAATTCTGATCCCTGATGGGGCTTCTCCAGCGCCTTCTCGTCACCCTGCTGCTCGCCCTGGCGCTGCCCATGGCGCGGGCAGCCCAGGTCGCGCTCGTCATGTCGGAGGATGGAAGCGCCTTCGGCGAGGCGGCCGACGCGGTCAGCGCGGAGCTGCGCAATGGCGGCCACCGGGTCCAGACTCTGCCCTACCCCCTGCGTGCGGAAGACACCCCGACCCTCAACAGCAGCGCCCTGATCGTCACCCTCGGCACCCGCGCCGCCCAGGGCGTTGCCGCCCTGGGCCCGCGGGCGCCCGTCCTGTATGCCCTGCTCCCGCGCAGCACCTATGAGCGCCTGCCCCACCGGACGGATGATGGACGACGCTACTCGGCGGTCTTCATCGACCAACCGGCTAGCCGCCAGATCGAACTGCTGCGCCTCGCCCTGCCCGACTGGTCGCGCCTCGCCCTGCTGACCGGCCGTGACAGCGCTGAACTCGGCAGCCGGTTGCAGGGGGTCGCCCGGGAACGCAAGCTGCGTCCGGTGCTGGCCCAGGTGAGTGAAGAGAGCGAACTCTACCCCACCCTGCAGCGGGTGCTGGCCGAGCCCACCATCCTGCTCGCCCTGCCCGACAGCAGCCTCTACAACAACCGCACCATCTCCAACATCCTGCTGACCGCCTATCACCAGCGCTCGCCGGTCGTCGGCTTCTCGCCGGCCTACGTGAAGGCGGGTGCCCTGCTGGCCCTGTTCAGCACCCCTGCACAGGTCGGCCAGCAAGCCGGCGAAGCGGCCCGCCAGGGGCTGGCCACCGGCATCCTGCCGCCGCCTGCCTCGCCTCGCCAGTTCCGGGTCAGCACCAACCCCTATGTGGCCCGCTCCCTGGGCATCATGCTGGACGAGCCAGGGCTCCTCAAGGAACGCCTCGAACGCCAGGAGGCCGGCCAGTGATCCGACCGAGCGATCTGGACATCCGCGCCCGGGCCATCCTCGTGGCGGTGCTGCCCACCATGGTGATGGCCCTGGTGCTGATCGCCTACTTCACGTCCACGCGCCTCTCCGACCTGGAGGCCGCCCACGTCCAGCGGGGCAAGGCCCTGGCCCGCCAGCTCGCCGCGGCCAGCGAGTACGGCGTCTTCTCCGGCAACCTGGAGAGCCTCCGCAAGCAGGCCAACACCATCCTGCAGGAACAGGACGTCGTCCGCGTCACGGTGTTCAGCCCCCTGCAGGAGATCCTCGCGGACAGCGCGCGCCTGCCCGCCCAGGAAAGCCTCCCCCTCGGCTCCCGCGAGCGCAAATCCACCCTGCGCTTCCGCGAGAAGGTCACCGGCCCCGGCGTCATCCTCGATGACGCCTTCCTCGAAACTGGCAGCAACGCGAACGCCCCCGGCGAACCTCACCATGGGGAAGTTCTGGTGGAGATGAGCCGCGACTCCTTGCGCGACGAGGAAGCCCGCCTGCTGCGCACGGCCATCGTCATGGTGGCGGCCATCCTGTTCGCCAGCATCTTTCTGGCTCTGCGCATGAGCCGCGGCATCTCCGGACCGATCCAGCGGATCGCCTCGGCGGTAGCCAGCTTCGGCCAGGGCTCGCTGACCGCCCGGGTCCCCGCCGAAGGCGGCAAGAGCCTGCGCATGCTGGCGCTCGGGGTCAACGAGATGGCCGACCGGCTGAGCGCCTCCCGGGAAGACCTGGAGCGCCAGATCGAAGCCGCCACCCGGGAGCTGAAGAAGAAGAAGGAAGAGGCCGAGCAGGGCAACCAGGCCAAGACCCGCTTCCTCGCCGCCGCCAGCCATGACCTCCGGCAACCCATGCATGCCCTCGGCCTGTTCGTCGCCGAGCTGGGCCAGAAGCCCCACGCCCCCGACACGCGCCGCCTCGTCGAGCAGATCGCCGTGTCGGCCGAGACCATGGAAAACCTGCTGGACAGCCTGCTCGACATCTCCCGCCTCGACGCCGGCGTGCTGGACCGTCAGATCAAGCCTTTCCCGCTACAACCCCTGCTCGAACGGATCGACGTCGACTACCGCCGCGAAGCCGACTCCAACGGACAACGCCTGCGCCTGCGCCCCACCGACGCCTGGGTGGAAAGCGACCCCTTGCTGCTCGAGCGCATCCTGCACAACCTGATCAGCAATGCCCTGCGCTACGCGCCGGGCGGCACCGTGCTGCTGGCTTGCCGGCGCCGCGACCGGCTGGTGCGCATCGAGGTGCGCGACAACGGCCCGGGCATTGCGCCGGAAGCCCAGGAGGCCATCTTCCAGGAGTTCATCCAGCTCGATAACCCGGAGCGCAACCGCGCCAAGGGCCTGGGCCTGGGCCTGGCCATCGTGCGCCGCCTGACCGACCTGCTCGACCACCGCCTGATCCTGCGCTCCCGGCCAGGCCACGGCGCGCTGTTCGCCATCGAGGTGCCACGGGCCTCCCCGCGGACCGTCATCGACGGCGCGCCGCCTCCGCCCGCGCATGCCCTCCACGGCCTGCATGTCCTGCTGGTGGACGATGACCCCCTGGCGCTGGGCAGCACGGCCAGCCTCCTCGAGTCCTGGGGGTGCGCGGTGACCACCGTCAGCGAACCGGCCCTGCTTCTGCACAGCCTGGCAGGAAGCCCACCACCGGACATCGCCCTGTGCGAGTACAAGGTGGGCAAGCGCAGCGGCCTCCACCTCGTACGCGATCTCCGCAACCACTTCGTCAAGGTCATCCCGGCCATCATCCTGAGCAGCGACACCTCCACCGAGGCCCTCGCCGAAGTCCAGCAGGAAGGCCTGCCCCTGCTCCACAAGCCGGTGCGCCCGGGCCGCCTGCGCGCCCTGCTGCAGCGCAAGACCCAAGGCTGATGCAGCCCTTCCCCCGTTGGGTTACTATCGACGGGCTAATGGCATATTCACGTAAAAGGGGAGACTGATGAGCACTGAGAACAAGGCGCAGGACCCGATGGAGTTCATGCGCAGCATGTGGAGCAAGATGGGCTTCAGCCTGCCGGGCATGGTCACGCCGACCCTCGACGTGGATGAGCTCGAGAAGCGCATCACCGACATGAAGGCCGTGGAGAGCTGGCTCAAGATGAACCTCAGTTCGCTGCAGATGGCGATCCAGGGGCTCGAAATGCAGCGCGCCACCATCGCCGCCATGCAGGCCATGAGCAAGGTTGCCGCAGAAGGCGGCCGCCCCGAAGGAGACAGCGCCCAGCCCAATCCCTTCGCTGCCGGCATGTGGCCCTGGAACATCATGCAGAACGCCGCCGAACAGGCCGGCACCCAGGCCGCCCAGGCGCCCGCCGCTGCACCGGCCAAGCCCGGCAAGGCCAAGGACCCCAAGTAAGGCCCATCCGCGCGGGGCCGGTTCAGGCCCCCCGCCCCGCCAGCAAGCTCAACCAGAAGGTCAGGGTGGCCGCTGCCGCCACCGTGGTGGCCGAGATCAGCCAGGCCACCCCCGGACCGTCGCCCCCCATGCGCATCGCCAGGATGTAGGCCGACGACGCGGTGGGCAGGGCCGCAAAGATCACCGCAGTCGCAAAGGCAGCCCCTCCCAGGCCTGCCACGCTGGCCAGCCCCCAGGCCAGTGCAGGCAAGGCCAGCAGCTTCACCGCACACAGGTAAAAGGCGCCGATCCGCCGGCCGCCACTGTTGCCTACCTGCAGCGCAGCCCCCACTGCCAGGAGCCCCAGGGTCACCGCGGCCTCCGCCAGGCGCTGCAGAAAAGGCAGAACCGGCGCCGGCAGGCTCAGCCCCGAGACATTGAAGGCCATGCCGGCCAGGGTGGCGATGATCAACGGGTTGCGGGCCAGTTCGCGCCCCAGCCGCCCCTGCCCGTGGTGGGCCAGCAAGCCCACCGCCGCCATGTTGGCAAAGGGCACCATCGCGCCGCACAGGGCGCCCATCGCGGCCACACCTGCCGCGCCACCGAACTTGCCGGCCACGGCGATCCCGATATAGGTGTTGAAGCGATAGGCACACTGCACCCGTGAGGCAAAGCCCATCGCGTCGAGCCCCATCAGGGGGCGTCCGAGCAAGGCCAGCAGCAATCCCCCCGCCATGGTCAGCAGCCCTACCAGAAACAGGGGCGCGAAGCTCGTCAGGTCAATGCTGGCCCGCGCCAGGGCATTGAACAGCAGGGCCGGAAACAGCACGAAGTACACGAGCTTCTCGGTACCCTGCCAGAAGGGCGCCCCCAAGCCGCCATGACGACGCAGCAGGACGCCCAGGGCAATCAGGGCGAAATCGGGGAGAAGGAGCAGGAAGCTCTGCATGGCGACGCGCGACGGTAGGATCTGGCCGTCGAGTGTGCCAGAAGCCTCACCCCCCGCCCATGCGGGGTCTCCGCAACAGAACGGATCAGCCCTCCAGAGCGAAAGACAAAAAAAGCGCCGGAGGGCCGGCGCGATGAGGACACATGGACTGACTGAAACGGGTTATTCGTATTTGCGGATGTCGTCGATCACCTTGCCGTCATTGGCCAGGCTGCCCGGCGCACAGAAGCTCACCTCGCCGCGCAGCTTGGTCAGCTCGCGGATGGAGGCCGCGATGGCATCCGCCAGCCCCTCCACCGGCGCCGCCAGCTCGCAGTGCAGGGTCATCCGGTCGGAGTGATCCGGGTTGTCCACCACCAGGCGGCCCCGGCCCACTTCGGGATGGCGCTTGAGCACCGCGGCGACCTGCCCGGGATGCACGAACATGCCCTTCACCTTGGTGGTCTGGTCGGCCCGGCCCATCCAGCCCTTGATGCGCAGGTTGGTGCGTCCGCAGGGCGAGATGCCGGGCAGCACGGCCGACAGATCGCCGGTGCCGAAGCGGATCAACGGGTAGTCCGGGTTGAAGGTGGTCACCACCACCTCGCCCACCTCGCCCGGCGCCACCGGGTCGCCGGTGCCGGGACGGACGATCTCGAGGAGGACGTCCTCATCCACCACCATGCCCTCGCGGGCCGGGGTCTCGAAGGCGATCAGCCCCAGGTCGGCGGTGGCATAGGCCTGATAGGCCTGGATGCCCCGGGCAGCCAGGGCGTCCCGCTGACTCGGCGGGAAGGCTTCGCCCGAGACGAAGGCCTTGCGCAGGCTGTCGATCTTCAGGCCGAGCTCATCGGCCTTGTCGAGGATGATGCGCAGGAAGGACGGCGTACCGGCATAGGCATCCGGGCGCAGGTCGAGCATGGCCGCCACCTGCTGCTCGGTCTGGCCCACACCTGCCGGAAAGACCGTACACCCCAGGGCATGGGCCGCGGTTTCCATCATCGAGCCGGCCGGCGTGAAGTGGTAAGAGAAGGTGTTATGGACCAGGTCCCCGGCCCGGAAGCCGGCCGCGTGGAAGGCCCTGGCCATGCGCCAGTAGTCCTTGCGCGCGCCCTCCGGCTCGTAGATGGGCCCTGGCGAGGCGAACACCCGGGCGCAGGCGCCGCCCCAGCTCACGGTGGCCAGGCCACCGAAGGGGCGAGCCGCCTTCTGCAGCTCGGAGAGCTCCGACTTGCGGATCACCGGCAGAGTGGCCAGCGCTTCCCGGCTGGTGATGGCCGCCGGGTCCACGTCCTTGAGCAGGGCGGAGAAAGCAGGCGCATGCGCCTTGGCATGGGCCACCTGGACCGGCAGGCGGGCGAGCAGGTCGCGCTCGCGCTCGGCCGGATCGCGGGTTTCACGGGCATCGTAGTAATTCATGGTTTCTCCGCGTGTGGTGTCGGACCCACTCAGGACAGCCAGCGCTTGCGCCGACGGTAGTGCTTCACTTCGCGGAAGCTCTTGCGCCCTTCGGAGGACAGGCCCAGATAGAACTCCTTGACGTCCTCGTTGGTGCGCAGATCCTCGGCTTCGCCCTCCATCACGACCCGGCCGTTCTCCAGGATGTAGCCGAAGTCGGCGTAGCGCAGGGCCACCATGGTGTTCTGTTCGGCCAGCAGGAAGCTCACGTTTTCCTTGCTGTTGAGATCCTTCACGATCTCGAAGATCTCCTCGACGATCTGCGGGGCCAGGCCCATCGACGGCTCGTCGAGCAGGATCATCTCGGGCTTGGCCATCAAGGCCCGGCCGATGGCGCACATCTGCTGCTCGCCACCCGAGGTGTAGCCGGCCTGGGAGGTCCGCCGCGTCTTGAGGCGGGGGAAGTAGGCATACACCTTGTCGAGGCTCTCCTTGAGCTCGGCACGGGACTGGCTGCGGGTGTAGGCGCCGGTCAGCAGGTTCTCCTCGATGGACAGGTGGCCGAAGCAGTGGCGCCCCTCCATCACCTGGATGACGCCCTTCCGAACCAGGTCGGCCGGCGTCATCTGGTCGATACGCTCGCCCTTGAACTCGACGCTGCCCTTGGTCACGTCACCGCGCTCGGCGCGCAGCAGGCTGGAGATGGACTTGAGCGTGGTGCTCTTGCCGGCGCCGTTGGCCCCCAGCAAGGCCACGATCTTGCCCTGGGGCACCTGCAGGGAGACCCCCTTGAGGACGAGGATCACGTGGTCGTAGATGACCTCGATGTTGTTGATGCTGAGGTAAGACATATCAAGTCATTCCCTTGTGGATGACGTATTGAGGCATGCAGCTGGCGCGATGCAGGAAGGGCGAGAGGGCGTGGGGGACAGGAGCGATATGGGTGTCCTGTAGGGGCGACTTCAGTCGCCCATCCCCACTCTACGCAAGGGCGGGCGACTGAAGTCGCCCCTACAGGCCCCTACATGCCCCCTACCCCCTCAAGCTTCGCTCAGCCTTCCTTGCTGCAGTCGCGGGGCTTGATGCCCTTTTCCTTGGCGTAGGCGGCGGCCGATTCCTCGATCATGCCGCGCACCAGCGGGCGGTCGGAGTCCACCCAGTCGGTGATGACCTTCCACTGGTTGCCGTCCCACTGCTGGAACTTCACCTTGCCCGGACCTTCGTGGTCGGCGCAGGTGATCTTCAGCGGCGGCAGGAAGCCGGTGGCGCCCAGAGCCTTCAGGCGGGCGTCATCCAGGTTGAGGTTCTCGAAGCCCCAGCGGACCTGCTCGCCGGTCAGGGCCTTGCCCTTGCCGTACTTTTCCTGGGCCTTGCGGATCGCCTCGACGGTGATGATCCCGTGCACCACGCCGCGGTTGTAATACACCGAGCCGACGCGGGTCTTGTCTTCCATGTTGCCCTTGTTCTTGCCGTACACATGCTTCTTGATGTCGGCGATCACCGGGTAGTTGGCGCCCGCCACGTTGAAGCCGGCGGCAACGAAGCCCTTGGCGGCCGGGCCGGCGGGGATGGTGTCCTCTTCCGCGCCGGACCACCACACACCGATCAGCTTCTCACGCGGGAAGCCGGTCTTGGCGGCGGCCTTGATGGCGGTCGGGTTCATCACGCCCCAGCCCCACAGCACGACGTAGTCGGGCTTGGCCTGGCGGATCTGCAGCCATTGGGACTGCTGCTCGTTGCCCGGGTGGGCCACGGCGATCTTGATCACTTCAAAGCCATGCTTGGCGGCCAGCTTGTCCATGATCGCGTGGGATTCCTTGCCATAGGCGGAATCGTGATAGAGCAGGCCGATCTTCTTGCCCTTGAGCTTGTCCATGCCCCCTTCCTTCTGGCCCATGTAGTTCACGATGGCCGAAGCCTGGGACCAGTAGGTGGTGATCATCGGGAAGACCCACGGGAAGACCCGGCCATCGGCGGCATCGGTGCGGCCGTAGCCGATGGTGACCATCGGGATCTTGTCCTGGGGCACCTTCTCGAGCACCGAGTAGGTGATGCCGGTGGACACCGGCTGGAACACGGAGTTACCGGTGCTGCCCTTCTTCTTGAGACGCTCGTAGCACTCCACACCGCGGGCATTGTTGTATTCGGTCTCGCACTCTTCCCAGGTCAGCTTGACGCCATTGACGCCGCCGTCGCGCTCGTTGATGAGCTGCATGTAGTCGATCCAGCCGCCGAACAGGCCGGAGCCGCCCGCCGCATAGGGGCCGACACGGTAGCTGGGCAGGCCGATGAACTGCTCCTCGTTGGCGCTGGCCAGGGAGGAACCCAGGAGGCCGGCGATGACGGCGCCGAGCAGGACGGTTTTCTTCAGTTTCATGTGTTTGTCTCCTCTTTTATGGTGTGGGTGCAGCTGGCGGAAGGCGGAGGTCGCCCGTTCGCTTTCGTTAATGGGGGAAGGGCCAGAGACGCAGCTTCTCCTTGGCGATCTGCCACAGCCGGGCCAGGCCGTGGGGCTCGACGATCAGGAAGAAGATGATCAGGCCGCCGAACACGATGAGCTGGAAGTTGGACACGAAGCCCGCCCCCAGCGCGTCACCGAAGATCATCGGGATGACGTTGTCCAGGAAGATCGGCAGCAGCACGATGAAGGCCGCACCGAGGAAGGAGCCCATGATCGAGCCCACCCCGCCAATGATGATCATGAACAGGATCTTGAAGGAGAGATCGAGGTTGAAGCCTTCCGGCTCCACCGTACCGATGTAGGTGTAGGCATACAGGGCACCGGCCACGCCGCAGTAGAAGGAGCTCACCGCAAAGGCCAGCAGCTTGGTGCGCATCAGGCGGAAGCCGATCACCTGGGCCGCCACGTCCATGTCACGCACCGCCATCCAGGCCCGCCCGGTGGAGGAGCGCACCATGTTCTTGGCCAGCAGGGCCATGAAGGCGACGATCAGGAAGGTCAGGATGTACTTGGCCTCCGGCGTGGCGAAGGTGTAGCCGAGGATGGTCACGTCCTGGGCGGTCACCACGCCGGACGAGGAGTTGTTGGAGAACCACGGGAACTTCACCAGCGCCCAGACGATGAAGAACTGGGCCGCCAGGGTCGCCACCGCCAGGTAGAAGCCCTTGATGCGCAGGCTCGGCAACCCGAACAGGATCCCCACCAGCGCCGCCGTGCCCCCGGCCAGCACCAGAGCCACCAGGAAGGGCATGCCCTCGATGCGCAGGATGAAGTTGTAGGCAGCAAACGCCCCCACCGCCATGAAGGCCGCCGACCCCAGCGACAGCTGGCCGGCGTAGCCGGTGAGGATGTTGAGACCGATGGCGGCCAGGGAGAAGATCAGCACCGGGATCAGGATGGCCTTGAGCCAGTACTGGTTGGCCAGCAGGGGCACGGCCACGCCGAACACCAGCATCAGCACCCAGAACCCGATCTTGTCCTGGCGGATCGGGAAGATCTGCGAATCTTCGGCGTAACTGGCCTTGAACTGGCCGGCTTCACGATAAAGCATTGTTGTTGCTCCTTGTCTCTTCCTGTAGGGGCGAACTCATTCGCCCTCCACGCGCTGAATCAACGATCTATCGTCGATCGACATCCGTGGGCGGCTGAAGCCGCCCCTACACGCTCTTACACCCGGTCGATGTGCTTCTCGCCGAACAGCCCTTCCGGCCGCACCAGCAGGAAGGCCAGGGCCAGCATGTACGGGAACCAGCCTTCGATACCGCCGCCGACGAAGGGCCCCACATAGACTTCGGCCAGCTTTTCGGAGGCACCGATGATCAGGCCGCCGACGATGGCGCCGGGCACCGAGGTGAAGCCGCCGAGGATCAACACCGGCAGGGCCTTCAGGGCCGTGAAGGTGAGGGCGAACTGGACGCCGTTGCGGGCACCCCAGATCATCCCGGCCACCAGGGCCACGAAGCCCGCCACCGCCCACACCACACGCCAGATGGTCTGCAGCGGAATGCCGATGGACAGCGCCGCCTGGTGGTCGTCGGCCACCGCACGCAGGGCCCGACCCACCTTGGTGTACTGGAACAGCAGGGCCAGCAGGGCGACCAGGGATGCCGCGACACCGGCCGCGAAGAGGTCGAACTTGGAAACGCCGATCTCGTAGTTGTCCATCAGCCAGGCGATGGGCTCATCGACGATGCCGAGGTCGAGGCCGCGCACGTTGGCACCCCAGGTCATCTGGGCGAGGCCTTCCACCACGTAGGTCAGGCCGATGGTGGCCATGAACAGGGTGATGTGAGGCTGATTGACCAGCGGCCGCAGCACGATCCGCTCGGTGGCGATGCCCAGCACGACCATCGCAGCGAAGGCGAGCAGGAAGGCCAGCCAGAACACCACGCCACTGTCCGCTTCCAGGCCCAGCCAGCCAGGCAGGACTTCCTGGAAGCCCACGAAGGTCAGCGCGGCGAAGAACACCATCGCCCCCTGGGCGAAGTTGAAGACGCCGGAAGCCTTGTAGATCAGCACGAAGCCGAGGGCCACCAGGGCGTACATGACACCCGACAGCAGGCCGCCGACGAGTACCTCAATGAAGAATTGCATGTTCCCCTCCCGCGCTCAGTGAGCAGTCCCCAGGTAGGCCTTGATGACCTCCGGGTTGTTCTTGACTTCATCCGGCTCGCCGTCACCGATCTTCTTGCCGTAGTCCAGCACCACGACCCGGTCGGAGATGTCCATCACCACGCCCATGTCGTGCTCGATCAGCACGATGGTGGTGCCGAACTGGTCGTTCACATCGAGGATGAAGCGGCACATGTCCTGCTTTTCCTCGACGTTCATGCCGGCCATCGGCTCGTCCAGCAGCAGGATGTGCGGCTCGGCGGCCAGCGCACGGGCCAGCTCCACCCGCTTCTGCAGGCCATAGGGCAGGCGCCCCACCGGCGTCTTGCGGATGTCCTGGATCTCCAGGAACTCGATGACCTCCTCGACCTTGATGCGGTGCGCGATCTCTTCCTTCTGCGCCGCCCCCCAGTAGAGGGCGTGCTGCAGGAAGTTGCACTTCATCTTGAGGTTGCGCCCGGTCATGATGTTGTCGAGCACGGTCATGCCCTTGAACAGGGCGATGTTCTGGAAGGTACGGGCGATGCCTTGCTCGGCGGCCTCGTGGGGCTCCATCTTCTTGCGCAGCGCCCCCTTGAAGAAGATCTGCCCTTCCTGGGGGTGGTAGACCCCGTTGATCACGTTGAGCATGGAGCTCTTGCCGGCGCCGTTGGGGCCGATGATGGAGCGGATCTCATGCTCACGGACGTTGAAGCTGATGTCGGTCAGCGCCTTCACGCCGCCGAAGCGCAGGGAGATGTTCTGGAGGTCGACGATCACGTCGCCAATCTGTCGGGCCATGGGGTCGCTCTCCTCAGGCGGCCTTCCGCGTGGGCGGGAAGGTTTTGGCGTCCTCGATGCGCAGGTCGGCAGACACCTTGTTGGTGCGGCCGTCCTCGTAGGTCACCTGGGTTTCGATGAACTGGTTCTTCTTGCCGGCGTACAGGGCGTCGATCAGCACGGCGTACTTCTCGGCCACGAAGTTGCGGCGGACCTTGCGGGTGCGGGTCAGCTCACCGTCGTCGGCGTCGAGCTCCTTGTGCAGCACCAGGAAGCGCTTGATCTGGGATTCGCTCATGTTCGCGTCGGAGGCGAGGTCGGCATTCACCTTCTCGACACACTCCCGGATGAGCTCATACACCTGCGGCTGGCTGGCCAGGTCGGTGTAACCCGAGTAGGCCATGCCCTTGCGCTCGGCCCAGTTGCCGACGGCCTCGAGGTCGATGTTCACGAAGGCGGTGACGAAGTCACGGCCGTTGCCGAAGCACACCACTTCCTTGATGTGCTGGAAGAACTTGAGCTTGTTCTCGATGTAGTTGGGGGCGAACATGCCTCCACCGGTGAGTTTGCCCACGTCCTTCGCCCGGTCGATGATCTTGAGGTGACCATCCTCGTCGAAGAAGCCGGCATCGCCGGTCATGAAGTAGCCTTCGGCATTGATCGACTCGGCGGTGGCGTCAGGCCGCTTGTAGTAGGCCTTCAGCAGCATCGGCCCCTTGACCAGGATCTCGCCGTTGTCCGCCAGCTTGACCTCCACGTTGGGTGCCGGGGTGCCCACCGAATCCAGCTTGATCTGGCCGTCCGGCTGCAGGCAGACATAGGCGCAGGTCTCGGTCTGGCCGTAGAGCTGCTTCAGGTTGATGCCGATCGAGCGGTAGAAGCGGAACAGGTCCGGGCCGATCGCCGCGCCGGCGGTGTAGGCCACGCGGATACGGCTCATGCCCAGCACGTTCTTCAGCGGGCCATACACCAGCAGGTTGCCGAGGGCGTACTGCAGGCGATCACCAGCGGAGACCGGCTTGCCGTCCAGGATGTCGGCGCCACAACGCTTGGCCACGTCCATGAAGTGACCGAACAGCTTGCGCTTGAAGCTGCTCGCGTCCTCCATGCGGATCATCACCTGGGTGAGCAGGTTCTCGAACACCCGCGGCGGCGCAAAGTAGTAGGTGGGGCCGATCTCCCGCAGGTCGCCCATCACCGTCTCGCCGGATTCCGGGCAGTTGATGGTGAAGCCGGCCACCAGGGCCTGGGCATAGGAGAACAGGTGGTCGCCCACCCAGGCCATCGGCAGGTAGGACAGGATGTCGTCCTGGTCGGTGAGCTTGTCGAAGCTGCACCCGCCCTTGGCGGCGGCGATGAAGGCGGAATGGCTCTGGCACACGCCCTTCGGCTTGCCGGTGGTGCCGGAGGTGTAGAGCATCACCGAGATGTCCTCGGGGCTGCCCTTGTCGATCTCGTTGTTCAGGAAGTCAGGATGGTTGCGGTCGTGGATGCGCCCCATCTCCAGGACTTCATCCAGCCCGTGCAGGAAGGTCTGGTTGTAATGACGCAGACCGCGCGGATCGTCGTAGATCACATGCTCGAGGAGCGGCAGGGTCTCCTTGATCTCGAGCATCTTGTCCACCTGCTCCTGGTCCTCGACGCAGGCAAAGCGGATCTCCGCGTCCTGCATCACGTAGGACATCTCCTGGGCCACTGCATCCTGGTACATCATCACCGGGATACCGCCCAGGCACTGGCAGGCAGCCACCGACCAGTACAGGCGCGGCCGGTTGTCTCCGACCACCGCCAGGCGGTCGCCACGCTTGAAGCCCAGCTCGGCCAAGCCACTGGCAATGGCCCGCACCTTGTCGGCCACTTCGGCCCAGGTGTAGGTCTGCCAGATCCCGTATTCCTTCTCGCGCATCGCCGGCCGGGTAGGCCGCTGCTGGGCATGGTGCATCAGCAGGCGCGGAAAGGTGTCCAGGCTCGCACTGTCCGCGGCTGTCGCTCGGGTATTGGACATACCCATCCTCCTCCGGTTGTGTCTCGGTCTCATTCCCGCCGCTTCGACCGGCCTCCTTGCGGAGCGCTGCAGGTGGCGACGGATTGTCTTTTTTGCTGGGAATGAGTCTCGCAAACCATGTTTGCTCAACTGTTTTTCAAATGTACGGAATTGTGAAGATCGGAAGGCGCGTGCAACGAACTCCAAGCCCTGCCCGGATTTCATCGATCAGACAGCATTTTCTGCACCAATAAAGTGCAAAAACGCATCAAAGAAGATATTTCTGCAAGCTTAATGCAAGACTTTTCTTATCTTTCACCGCAAAATGCACCATAATTGTGCGCGTTTATCCCCTGCGAGAATGAGCGCCATGAAATACACATCCCTCGACGAATTCCTCTCCCACGTAGCCCAGCGCAACCCGGGGCAGCCCGAATTCCTGCAGGCCGTGGGCGAAGTGATGTCCAGCCTGTGGCCCTTCATCGCGGCCCATCCGCGCTACGCGGAACATGCCCTGCTCGACCGGCTGGTGGAACCCGAGCGGGTCATCATGTTCCGGGTGTCGTGGGTCGACGACAAAGGCGAGGTGCATGTGAACCGCGGCTACCGCATCCAGCACAACTCGGCGATCGGCCCCTACAAGGGCGGCCTGCGCTTCCATCCGTCGGTGAATCTGTCCATCCTGAAGTTCCTGGCCTTCGAGCAGACCTTCAAGAACGCCCTGACCACCCTGCCCATGGGCGGCGGCAAAGGCGGTTCGGATTTCGACCCGAAGGGCCGCAGCCCGGGTGAGGTCATGCGCTTCTGCCAGGCCTTCATGACCGAGCTGTTCCGCCACGTGGGGCCCGACACCGACGTGCCTGCCGGCGACATCGGCGTGGGCGGACGCGAGGTGGGCTACATGGCTGGCATGATGAAGAAGCTCTCCAATCAGGCGAACTGCGTGTTCACGGGCAAGGGGCTGACCTTCGGCGGCTCGCTGATCCGCCCCGAGTCCACCGGCTACGGCACCGTCTATTTCGCCGACGCCATGCTCAAGCACGCGGGCCGCAGCATCGAGGGCCTGCGCGTGTCGGTGTCCGGCTCCGGCAACGTCGCCCAGTACGCCATCGAGAAGCTGCTGCAGCTGGGCGCCCGCCCGATCACCTGTTCGGACTCCAGCGGCACCGTGATCGACGAGGAAGGCTTCACCCCGGAGAAGCTGGCCGTCCTGATGGAGGTGAAGAACCATCTCTATGGCCGCGTCTCCGACTACGCCGCCCGGGTCGGGGCCCGCTTCGAAGCCGGCGTGCGCCCGTGGCATGTGCCGGTGGATGTGGCCCTCCCCTGCGCCACCCAGAACGAACTCGATGCCGACGATGCGGCCACCCTCATCCGCAACGGCGTGGTGGCCGTGGCCGAAGGGGCCAACATGCCGACCACCGTGGAAGCGATCAAGCGCTTCGAGCACGCCGGAGTGCTCTACGCACCGGGCAAGGCCAGCAACGCCGGCGGGGTATCCACCTCCGGCCTCGAGATGAGCCAGAACGCCATGCGCCTGTCGTGGACCCGAGAGGAAGTGGACGCGCGGCTGAAGGAGATCATGACCGGCATCCACGCAGCCTGCCTCAAGCACGGCAAGCTGGCAGACGGACGGGTCAGCTATGCCGACGGCGCCAACATCGCCGGCTTTGTGAAGGTCGCCGAGGCCATGCTGGCGCAGGGCGTGATCTGACCCCGCCCTGCCCCGCCTCCGTTGCGGGGCGCACCGAGCCCTGGCGAGCGCCGGGGCCGGCACCTCCAAGACCGCGCAGCGTCTTTGCACGCTGCGCGGCGTTCATAAGCAAATCCAAATATATTGGTTCGCTTCGCCTTCCCTGGCGATTAGCCTCTCCGCTTCAGTTTCCACCCGCCCAGAGAGGCAATCCGCACGATGAAGCGCCATCCCATCCCCACTGTCATCCTGTTTCTTGCCCTCGGCTCCCCAGGTCTCGCCATGGCGACGAATGGCTACTTCACCCATGGCTACGGGGTCAAATCACAGGGCATTGCCGGCATCGGCATCGCCCTCCCCCAGGATGGCCTGGCCGCGGCCACCAATCCCGCTGGCACGGCCTGGGTCGGGAACCGCGCCGACCTCGGCGTCACCTGGTTCCGCCCCAACCGCGGTGCGGAGATCCGAGGCAACGATCTGGGCCCCTACGGGAGCCTGGACGGGAAATACGACGGAAATGGAACCCGGAACTTCCTCATCCCCGAGCTTGGCTATGTGAGGCAGCTGGGTCCGGAGTGGACGGCAGGCGTGGCCGTCTACGGCAATGGCGGCATGAATACCGACTACGGCCGCAATCCATTTGCCCGACTCGGCGGAACGGGCCCCGCCGGCATCAACCTCGAGCAGCTGTTCATTTCGCCATCGGTGGCCTACAAGCTGAACGAAAGCCACGCCATCGGCCTGGCCCTCAACCTCGCCCACCAACGATTTGAAGCGAAGGGGCTCCAGCCCTTCACCCAGGCCTCGGCCTCCCCGGGCAATGTCACCAATCGCGGCACCGACAGCGCCAATGGCTGGGGAGCGCGCATCGGCTACACCGGCAAGCTGACCCCGGCGCTGACCATCGGCGCGACCTATGCCACCAAGACCAGGATGGGCAACTTCGACAAGTACAAGGGCTTGTTTGCCGAAGAGGGAGGCTTCGACATCCCCGCCAATTACGGGATAGGCATCGCCTGGCAGGCAAGCAAGGCCCTGACGCTGGCCGCCGATGTGCAGCGCATCGAACTGAGCGACATCCGCTCCGTCGGCAACCCCATCGCCAACCTGCTCGCAGGCAACGCACTCGGCACCTCGAACGGCGGCGGCTTCGGCTGGCGCGACGTGACCGTGGTCAAGATCGGCGCGACCTACGACCTGACCCACGACTGGACGATCCGCGGCGGCTACAGCCACGTGACCCAGCCCATCCCGTCCAGCCAGACCTTTTTCAACATCCTCGCACCCGGTATCGTGCAGGACCACCTGAGCCTGGGCGCCAGCTGGAAGCAGGGCAAGAACGGCGAACTGAGCTTTGCCTACACCCATGCCTTCAAGACGACGGTCAACGGCAAGGGCTCGATTCCGCCGGGCTCACCGCTTGCCGGAGGCTTTGGGGGCGGTGAAGCCAATCTGCACATGTTTGAAGACATATTCGCCATTGCCTATGGCTGGAAATACTGACGCCCGGGTAACACCGGCAGGGGAGAGCGGGTGACGATCGACTGGACACATTTTTCGCCGTGGAGCGCCCTCGCCGGTGGTGCCCTGATCGGGCTGGCCGCCTCACTGCTGCTCCTGGCAAACGGCCGTGTAGCAGGCGTCAGCAGCATCATCGGCGAACTGCTGGGGCCGGCGGACGGCAACCGGCGCTGGCAGGCGAGCTTCCTCGCCGGCCTGATCCTCGCCCCAACCCTGTGGGCAGGCCTTGCGCCGAACGGCTTGCCGGCCTCCGACCTTGTCCCGACCGGGCCGGCCGACTGGAGCGTACTGATCATTGGCGGACTGCTCGTAGGCTTCGGCACCCGGCTGGCCAACGGCTGTACCAGCGGCCATGGCGTCTGTGGCCTCGCCCGTCTGTCGCCGCGCTCCCTGATTGCCGTGCTGGTGTTCATGGCCGCAGGCTTCGCGACGGTCTTCCTTGCCAGGCATGTCCTGGGCAACTGATTGAATCAACCCCACTCCACGCCCATGACCTTTCTGATTGCCCTGCTCAGCGGCCTGATCTTTGGCCTCGGCCTGATCACCTCCGGCATGAGCGACCCGGCCAAGGTGCTGAGCTTCCTCGACCTGGGCGGTCGCTGGGACCCATCGCTCGCCTTCGTGATGGCAGGTGCGATAGGCGCGGCGCGCCTGCCCTTTGCCTGGGCCCTCAGGCAGCCCCGATCCTGGCTTGGCCAGCTCATGCCCTCGGCCCCGGCCGGGACGATCGATCGCAGCCTGATCCTCGGCAGCGCCCTGTTCGGGGTCGGCTGGGGCTTGTCCGGCTTCTGCCCCGGCCCGGCGATCACCAGCGCGGGAGCATTCGCGCTGCCGGGGATCGTCTTCACCGCCGCCATGGTAACGGGCATGAAGGTTTTCGATTGGCAGAAGAAATGAAGATGCCGCGCCTTGCGGCGCGGCATCCCGTGGCGTGACAGCGTCGTTCCGGTAAGGCGGATGCCGTTCAGTTGGTTCCCTCACCGCCAATCGGCCCCATGCGGTACTTCAATTCACGCCAGGGCGACCAGCCTTTCACCATCCCGAACCACCCCACCCACACGTCATGCGACGTCGGCCCGGCCGCACTCTACGCAAAATCGGCGCTGGACACCCTTGCACGGGTATCGCCAGGCAGCCTGCGGCTCCGTCCCTGTGACAAGGGGCCACGAACAGTCCGGTTTATCGGAGGTAACTCCGCCAGTACACCGCAGCACTGCGGAATACCGGACGGGATTGATGCAAAATTCATCACTCATCTCCACGCCTTAAATTGCTTTGTCATAAACTGACCTCATTGCATTTCAAAGTGGAGACACCTCATGAAAACCCTGCTCCGGGGAGCCGTGGCAACACTGACCGCGCTACTCCTGCCACTTTCGGCTGCCAATGCAACTATCATCAACTACACGACAACGGCTTTAGGCGGCACGCAGTGGCGTTTCGATTACGTGATCCACAACGATACGCTTGGAAAAGCGCTGGATGAATTCACCATCTTTTTCGATGAAAATCTGTTTGCCAACCTAGGCAATGCCACCGGTCCATCCGGCTGGGACCTGTTGCTGATCCAACCGGATACCGCGATCCCTTCTGCAGGCTTTGTCGATGGCTTGATGACCGGTGGTGGTATCGCGATCGCTCAAATCCTGGGGAGCTTTTCCCTGACTTTCGACTATCTGGGCTCCGGTGCGCCCGGCTCACAGCAGTTTTCCATCGTCGACCCGACTTCGTTCAACGAACTTGACCGCGGCATGACACGGCTTTCCCCCCCTCCTGGGGTACTGCCCCTCCCTGACACCTTGCCGTTGATGCTGACGGGTCTTGGTGCCCTGGCCTACTGGCGGCAACGCCGCGACGGAGGTACCCAATGAGATCGTGGACCAAAAGACTCTGCAGTCTTACAGCGATGACTCTACTGCTGACCGGCTGCGGCGGTGACCAGAGCATGGACGGCAATGGCCGCAAGCCCGCTTTGCAGATAGCCTCGGCAGGCCCGCAAACAAGCATCGCCGCTGCGCAGTTTCAAGTGCTCGAGCTGAGCAAAGTCGCTGAGACGCGGATCAGCCGCAGCGTCTATGACTACACGTACCGGGTGTCGATCCGTAATAACGGCGTATCGCCGGCGAGCAATGTCATCGCCCAACTGCAGGCAGTGCCGGCCGGCGTCACCATCGTCGATGGTCACGTGGCTGTCGCCAGCATCGGCGTTGGAGCGATCGAGACACCGTCAGACGTAATCGTGCTGCGCATCGATCGCACTCAAGCCTTTGACCCATCTGGTCTTTCATGGAAGATCACTTCTGACAGCATGCAACAGCTTGCGCCAGTGAAACCTGCGGAAGTCGTCGTGCTGTCACTGACGGAAATCGGCGTACCGGCGGACATGAACAAGGTCAGCGTGGCCGGAGCGGTCACTGACGTGCTGCTGAAAGACGGCACCCTGCGCTTCTCCACACCAGGCGATAGCGGAGCGCCGCAGCAGGCGGAGTTCAGCCTGAGCGGCCCGAGCGGGTCCATCGTCCTGTCGCAGCCCATCCTTACCGAACGTCCGAACGAACCACTGCAGCGCATCGAACCCCTGGACGACGGAAGCCTACCGAGCACCTCGTCGAGTCTGGTAATTGGCGGATTGGGGCCTAACAATAGCATCGCCGGCCGAACGCTGACCTTCAGACTGGAAGGAGCTCCATCGACCGACCTCAATGACGACAGCGACGGCCTGCTCATCGGAACCAATAACACCGCAGTCAGCCTGAAGACCTATTGGACTTACGACCCCCGCACCACGACCTTCACGATTGCGGGGACCAATTTGGAACAACTGATGGGCGTCCTGCCGGCGGGATCCCTGACAGCGTCGCTGAACTTCGTGTCCAAGGACGGGGAATTCGCCTCAACCTACGAATTCCTCGCCATCCGCCAGGGAGCCAGACTGGCAGGCAAGCTGCTGACCCCGGGTGGCGCTCCCGTGACGACACAGACTGGCAGGAAGATCCTCCTGCGGGGCTATAACAGTCACCTTCGTCTGGTTGCTCCGATCGATACCAACGGCCAGTTCAGCTTTGACGACGTGATTCCGGACACGTACCAGTTGACCCTGAACGACTTGGAGAATCCCAACGTCGTCTCGGCCAGTGCGATCATCCTGGCCGGAACGACGACGGCTAACGTGTCGATCACGTATCCGATCAACACTGCGGGCCTGAAAAGCAGCGCAACCGGCAGCCACCCGACGAGCTTCGTCGCCAGCACGCTGACGCAGAATGGCAAGGCGCTGGCCGCTCGCGGCTTACCAACAAAACGCGCCCAGTCGAGCAACATCGCGGCAGATGGCCCTCCACCCACCAGCGGGGCACGGACTTTCCAAGCAACCGCGAACGCCCAGAACGCCACCATCACCACCCCTATCTTGTATGAGGTGCCGAAGGACACTCACAACGTGGGCGTGAAGATAACGATCGTCACTGCGGAATACCCAGACTACACGACGCAGCAAAGCCAATACAACGACACGTGGTCATATTCGGTGACGGGCCTGCCAGGCGTCGTGGTGTCGGGCAGCGGCTCGGTCAACCAGTCGCACTTCACGGAAGGCACGATCACCAGGACAGAGTGCATCGACGTAAGCACACAGAGTAAGCAAGGGTCCATCTCGGTGGGTGGTGCCGTGAGCGCCACCAATATCGGCGACGATCGCCTGGCAACCGTCACCACGGTCGAACTCTCACTCGGCTGCGGCGGATTGAAGGTGACGACCGCCAAGCTCCTCTCGCCAAACAAGGACGCACACCCCGTACTGCAGCCCACCACACTGCGGGGCAACCTGTCCGGCCCTTACCTGTCGACCCAACTCGGCGGGACTGACAACACCCATACCGTACCCTTGGAAATCGAGTTCTCACCTGCCGATGCCAAGATCACTGAAGTCAACATTAGTGTGTCGCCCGATGGTGCCAACCCGCAATTCGCTACCGAGAACCTACTCAACCAAGCGCACACGATGAGCGCGGGCAAAATCAAATTTGCCGGCGTGTCACTACCGGCGTTTCCCGGTGCGAGAGCGCCTGGTCGGCTCGCCGTCACGGTGCGCATTACGGGCAAGGTTGACGATACCGAGGTAACGTCCGACCCACAGGAGGGTGGTCAGGTTTCATTCAACAGCGAAACCGCTTTCACACCGCTCTATATGGCACACAATGAAGCGGGCCTGGGCGCACGCCGTTATGGCGCACGCGACGCCGGTGGTGATTCATGGGCTACCCTGCAAACCATCACGTGGCTGCAATCACGCGCCTACCGATTTGACGACATCAGCGCCATGCACGTTACGCAGACCTCGAACGGCCGCTCAATCCTGGGCCACAGCGGCCACAGCGATGGTCAGCAGATCGACATGCGTTATGCCGATGGCCAGGGCGGCTTCAGTGACGCGCTGGGTGGCCAGGGTGATGGTGCGGCAATTCAGCAATTGTTCAACTCGGCGCGCCAGGAGGTTGCGAGCAATGCCCCCAACAGGCCGCAACTGGCACGCTTGCAAGCCTGGATCGCGGCCAACCGGGCACTGCTGGATAGCGAAGCGGCTGCGGCGAGTACGCGCGTGATCTACATCGGCCCATCGTTCATCAAACTGGCGCTGGTGGACGGCAGATTTTCGACTTCGCCAGACCTGCCCATCCCGAATGTACCCGCCTGGACCAAACCTGTCCGCGTCCAGATCGACCCCGCGCATCTGAGCCACTGGCATTTGAGCATGACGGCACAACCTTGAGAGCGCTTAGCGCAACGCAACAAACCTCATCGATAGCCTTCTCCGCACCTGCGCGGTAAGCCCCCGGCAAACTCATCTTCCCCCAGCCGCTTAGCTCGCTAACCATAGTGTCCACTACGCATTAGAAGTGGACACTTCCATGACCATTACCCAGCCCCGCCGTACCCGTCGCACCCAC